>NZ_JALGRS010000012.1:0-135334 GCF_022815565.1 Rathayibacter sp. VKM Ac-2926
GTGTGTGGTAACCCACATCGTCCCGGAGGTCTTCTTCTACGTCACCCGTTCACAACGTCCCGAGGAACTACATCTAGGAGCGGCCGTCGCCGCGGTTGTCCCACCGGTCGTTCAGACGGTCCATGAAGTTGGACCCCTGGCGTCCGCTCGCGGAGCGCGGCTTCGAGGGCCGACCCGCCTCGGGGATTCCGGAGGTGGTGGAGCCGCCGGGCGCGGGGCGCATCGCGACGACCACGCCGGCCAGCATCAGCGCGAAGCCGGCGACGCCCACGAGGGGCTGACGGACGATCACGCCGGCGACGAGGACTCCCAGGCCGACGATGGCGAGGAGGATGCCGAGCACGAGCGCGCGGTAGTTGGTGCCGCCCCGGCCCTTGCTGACCGCCGCGACGAAGTCGGCGTCGTTCTGATAGAGATTGCGCTCCATCTCGTCGAGGAGCCGTTGCTCGTGTTCCGAAAGCGGCATCGGGACCCCTTCAGGGTGTGGCGTCGACCCGGCGGGGACGGCACCGAGGATGGGCGGGCGGTCTGCTCGACCGGGCTGGTGGCGCTTCAGTGTAGACCGCGGCCCGCCGAGGCGCCAGGCGCCATCGGTGCATAGGCTGGTCGGGTGAACCACAGCACTCGTCTGGTCGATCGCGTCCAGTTCCGAATCGATGAATTCCTCACCGGGCGCACGCCAATTCTGCGCTCCATCGGAGAGGACGTCTCCGCCCTCGGCGACCTTTCGCGGGACTTTCTCAGCGGGGGCAAGCGCTTCCGGGCGCGCTTCTGCGAGGCGGGCTGGACGGCGGTCTCCGCTGTCCCGAGCGACGCGCACCGGAGCGCCTCGGATCCGGTCGCGCGGGTCGGCGCGAGCCTGGAGCTGTTCCACGCCGCGGCCCTGGTGCACGACGACGTGATCGACAACTCCGACACCCGCCGGGGCGCGCCCTCGGCGCACCGCCGCTTCGCGTCGCTGCACGCGGGCGGCGGCTGGTCGGGCGACGCGGACGAGTTCGGCCGCTCCTCGGCGATCCTCCTCGGCGATCTGCTGCTGGTCTGGTCCGACGAGATCTTCGCGGACGCCGAGTGGGCGCTCGAGGACCGCACCGCTGCGGCGCGGGCCCGGGCGGAGTTCAACCTGATGCGCACGGAGGTGACCCTGGGCCAGTACCTCGACATCCTCGAGGAGAGCGCCTGGGTGCAGCACCCCGAGCACGAGCACCTCGAGCGCTCGGAGCGCGTGGTCGTCTTCAAGAGCGCGAAGTACAGCATCGAGGCGCCGCTGACCATCGGCGGCTCGCTCGGCGGCGGCGACGACGCCCAGATCGACGCCCTGCGCCGCTTCGGCCTGCCGCTCGGCATCGCCTTCCAGCTGCGCGACGACGTGCTGGGCGTGTTCGGCGATCCGGCCGTGACCGGGAAGCCGGCCGGCGACGACCTCCGCGAGGGCAAGCGGACCGTGCTGCTCGGCCTCGCCCGCGCAGCCGCCTCGGCGGGCGAGCGCGACGAGCTCGACGCCGTGGTGGGCCGTGCGGACGCGAGCGCCGACGACATCGCCCGCGCTCAGGAGATCGTGGCGGGCTCCGGGGCGCTCGACCGGCTCGAGGAGCGGATCGCCCGCGACGTCGGTGCCGCGCTGGCCGAGCTGCCGGACGCGCCCCTGCGCGAGGAGGGCGTCGCGGAGCTCCGCGAGCTCGCCGACCGAGTCACCGCCCGGACGGCGTAGAGCGGATCAGCCGGACCGGCGCGCTCCGGTGCCGGCTCGGCTCAGGCGAGCGCCTGGGCGACGCGGCGCACCTCGGCCTTGCGGCCGGCGAGCAGCGCCCGCACCGGGCTGGTGCCGAGGCTGTCCTCGTCCGCGAGCAGCCAGTCGATCGCCTCGTCGTCCGAGAAGCCCTGGTCCGACAGCAGGATCGCCGTGCCGCGGATCTCGCTGAGCGGCTCGCCGTCGCGGAGGAAGACGGAGGGGACGACGAGCTTGCCGTCACGGCGAGTGCCGAGCAGGTGGCGCTCCTCCAGGAGACGGCGCACCCGGCTGACGCCGAGACCGGTGAGCTCGACCAGATCGGGCACGGTCAGCCATTCGATCTCGGGAGCGGACGGGGAGGCGGAGGCAGCGGACGAGTCGGTCACCCGTCAAGAGTGCCACGAGCCGCCTCCGCGTTGCACGCCGGTTGTCAGGAGCGTCTTGCCTAGACTCGTCGCGTGACCACCAGCCAGCTCGACCCTCTCCTCGGCCGTCTCGTCGACGGCCGGTACGAGGTGCGCTCCCGCATCGCGCGGGGCGGCATGGCCACCGTCTACCTGGCGCACGACCAGCGCCTCGAGCGCCGGGTCGCCATCAAGGTGATGCACGGGCACCTCTCCGACGACGCGACGTTCAAGAACCGCTTCGTCCAGGAGGCGCGCTCCGCCGCGCGCCTGGCCCACCCGAACGTGGTCAGCGTCTTCGACCAGGGCCAGGACTCCGACATGGCGTACCTCGTGATGGAGTACCTCCCCGGCATCACCCTGCGCGACCTGCTCAAGGAGCGCGGGCGGCTGACGGCCCAGCAGGTCGTCGACATCATGCACTCGGTGCTGTCCGGCCTCGCGGCCGCGCACCGGGCCGGGATCCTGCACCGCGACCTCAAGCCCGAGAACGTGCTGCTCGCCGACGACGGCCGGATCAAGATCGGCGACTTCGGCCTCGCCCGCGCCGCGAGCGCGAACACCGCCTCCGGCCAGGCGCTGCTCGGCACCATCGCGTACCTCTCCCCCGAGCTGGTCACCCGCGGCACCGCGGACACCCGCAGCGACATCTACGCCATCGGCATCATGATCTACGAGATGCTCACCGGCGAGCAGCCCTTCACGGGCGAGCAGCCGATGCAGATCGCCTACCAGCACGCGAACGACTCGGTCCCCTACCCCAGCGCGAAGGTGCCCTCGGTGCCGACCTCGCTCGACGAGCTCGTGCTCTGGGCGACGGAGCGCGACCCGGACATGCGTCCGCGCGACGCCGGCGTGATGCTGGCGCAGCTGCTCGAGGCCGAGCGCCTGATGGGCATCACGCCGACCGACCGCCGCGGCGCGGACACCCAGGCCGTCACCCCCCTTCCGGTGGCGGAGCCCGCCACCGCGCTGCTGTTCGACGAGGCGGTGACCGGGCACACCTCGGTGATCGAGGGCTCGCCGGCGGAGCTCGAGCAGCGCGACGACGACGACGCGGTCGCGCGGCTCGCGACCAAGCGCCGCACGCGGCGCCGCCGAGGCGTGCTGCTGACGGTGATCGTGCTGCTGCTCGCCCTCATCGGCGGCGGGACCGCGTGGTGGTACGGCGAGGGCCCGGGCGCGATCGTGAACGTGCCGGACGTGGTGAGCCGCTCGCAGGACGACGCGACGGCCGCGCTGGTGAGCCAGGGCTTCGAGGTCTCGCCGCAGCAGGCGAACGACCTGACCGTGCCCGCCGGCACGGTGCTCAGCACCGATCCGCCCGGCGGCCAGGGGCTGCACAAGGGCGAGGTCGTGACGCTGGTCGTCTCCAGCGGCCCGCGGCAGATCGAGGTGCCCGCACTGGCCGGTGTCTCCGAGGAGGAGGCGACGGCCGCGATCCAGGCCGCGCCGTTCACCGTGGGCGACGTGACGCGGATCTTCGACGCCGACGTCCCCGCGGGCGTCGTCGTCTCGGCGGCGCTGCCCGACGGCGGCGAGCTGCCCGCGACGATGTCCGAGACGAGCACGATCGCGATGACGGTCAGCCTCGGGGCGATCCCCAACGTCGTCGGCCTGACCGTCGACGAGGCGACCGCCGCGGCGAAGGACGCCGGGCTCGCCCTCGACCGCGAGCGCGAGGACTGGAGCGACACGGTCCCGGCCGGCGTCGTCCTCACCCAGATCAACCCGGAGGCGCCCGCGACCACCGGAGACACCGTCTCCGTCGTCGTCTCCAAGGGCCCGCAGCCCGTCGCCGTCCCGAACGTCGTCGGGATGACCCGCGACCAGGCGAAGGCCGCGCTCAGCGCCGTCGACCTGAAGTGGAGCTACGGCCTGACGACCCCGCTGATCGACCAGGTGCCGGACGAGGTGACGAAGGTGACCAACCAGTCCGACAAGGAGGGCGCCCTCGTGCAGCGCGGCACCACGATCCAGCTCTCGATCACGATCACGATCTGACAGCGGAGCACAGCGGCCGAGCGCGGCACGCCGTATCGGCACGCCGAGTCGGCATGCTTCGTCGGCATGCTTCGTCGGCATGCTGCGTCGGCATGCTGGTCGAGTAGCCCCGCAGGGGCGTATCGAGACCCACCCACCTGACAACGGTGGATCTCGATACGCCCGCACGGCGGGCTACTCGATCAGCATGGAGGACCCGCCGCGCCGGCCACTCGCTCAGCGAAGACTGCCGCGGGCACACGACCAGCGGCGGAAACATGCTGGTCGAGTAGCCCCGCGGGGGCGTATCGAGACCCAGCCTCCAGACAACGGTGGATCTCGATACGCCCGCTCCGCGGGCTACTCGATCAGCATGAGGGCGCCCGCCCAGCGGGCTCCTCGATCGGCAGGGAGGGCCCGCTGGCGGGCAGCGGCCGGCTCAGCGCTCGCGCAGCTCCTCGGCGACGAGGAAGGCCAGCTCGAGGGACTGCATGTGGTTGAGGCGCGGGTCGCAGACCGACTCGTAGCGCGTCGCGAGGGTCGCCTCGTCGATGTGCTCCGAGCCGCCGAGGCACTCGGTGACGTCGTCGCCGGTGAGCTCGACGTGGATGCCGCCCGGGTGCGTGCCCGCGGCGCGGTGCGCCTCGAAGAAGCCCTTGACCTCGTCGACCACGTCGTCGAAGCGACGGGTCTTGTAGCCGGTGGGCGTCGTCAGTCCGTTGCCGTGCATCGGGTCGGTGACCCAGAGCGGCAGCGCGTCGCTCGTCTTGACCGCCTCGAGCAGCGGCGGCAGGGCGTCGCGGATCCTGCCGGCACCCATCCGCGTGATGAAGGTGAGGCGGCCGGGCTCGCGGTCCGGGTCGAGCTTGTCGATCAGCTCGAGCATCGTCTCGGGCGTCGTCGACGGGCCGAGCTTGACGCCGATCGGGTTGCGGACGCGCGAGAGGAAGTCGACGTGCGCGCCGTCGAGCTCGCGGGTGCGCTCGCCGATCCAGATGAAGTGGCTGGACGTGTTGTACGGCGTGCCGGTGCGCGAGTCGATCCGCGTCATCGGGCGCTCGTAGTCCATCAGCAGGCCCTCGTGGCCGGTGTAGAACTCCGTGCGCTTCATGCCCTCGAAGTCTGCGCCGCAGGCCACCATGAACTTCACCGCGCGGTCGATCTCGCGGGCGAGCTGCTCGTAGCGCTGGTTCTGCGGGTTCTCGGTGAAGCCCTTGTTCCAGTAGTGCACGAGCCTCAGGTCGGCGAAGCCGCCCTGAGTGAAGGCGCGGATGAGGTTCAGCGTCGAGGCGGCCGTGTGGTAGCCCTGCACGATGCGGCGCGGGTCGGCGGTCCGCGACTCCGGAGTGAAGTCGTAGCCGTTGACGATGTCGCCGCGGTAGGCGGGCAGCGTCACGTCGCCGCGGGTCTCGAGGTCGCTCGAGCGGGGCTTGGCGAACTGGCCCGCCATGCGGCCCATCTTGATGACGGGCATGCTCGCGCCGTAGGTCAGGACGACGGCCATCTGCAGCACGGTCTTCACGCGGTTGCGGATCTGGTCCGCGGTCGCGCCGGCGAAGGTCTCGGCGCAGTCGCCGCCCTGCAGCAGGAAGGCCTCGCCGCGGGCCGCGGCGCCGAGGCGCTCGCGCAGCTGGTCGACCTCGCCGGCGAAGACGAGCGGCGGCAGCGCGGCGACCTCGGCGGACGCGGCGGCGACCGCGGCGGCGTCCGGCCAGTTCGGCTGCTGCTTGACCTCGAGCTCACGCCAGTAGTCCAGGCCGGCGACCACGGAGGGGGCGGCGAGGACGTACGGTTCGTTCGGATCGATGACCACGAGGGTTCCTGGTTCTGACGGGCGCGCGGCGCGCGCAGTGATCGCCGCCCGGTCGGACGGCGACGGTTGACGAGCTTATCGGCTCGGCGGAGCGTTCTCCGGAGGTGCGCGCAGTCGGCCCACCGGACCCGGCGCTGTGCGGCCGGCTCGGCGCGGCGGGTTCAGCGCAGCAGGGCCGCGCGCTTCTCCTTGACCGAGGTCGCGTAGACGTCCAGGTACTCCTGGCCGCTCAGAGCCAGCAGCTCGTACATGATCTCGTCGGTGATCGAGCGGAGGATGAAGCGGTCGCCCTCCATGCCCTCGAAGCGGCTGAAGTCGAGCGGCTCGCCGAAGACGATGCCGATGCGCCCGAGCTTGGGCAGCCGCTTGCCGATCGGCATGATGCGGGCGGTGTCGATCATCGCCACCGGGACGACGGGCACCCGCGCCTCGAGGACCATCCGCGCGACGCCGGTGCGGCCGCGGTACATCCGTCCGTCGGGGCTGCGGGTGCCCTCGGGATAGATGCCGAGCGCCTCACCGCCTGCCAGGACGCGGAGCCCCGTGTTCAGCGAGGCCTCGGACGCCTTGCCACCGGAGCGGTCGATCGGCAGCATGCCGGTGGCAGTGAAGAAGAGCTTCGTCGCCCAGCCCTTCAGGCCCTTGCCGGTGAAGTAGTCGCTCTTGGCGAGGAAGACCATGTTGCGCTCGATCACCAGCGGGAGGAACACCGAGTCGATGAAGGAGAGGTGGTTGCTCGCCAGGATGACGCCGCCGGTGGCCGGGACGCGGTCGGCGCCGACCACCCAGGGCCGGAAGATCGTCTTGAGCAGGGGCCCCGCGACGATGTGCTTCATGAACCAGTAGAACAAGGGGCGCTCCTCAGCGGTCCGCGACCGAGGTCACAGCGAGCTCGCGTGCAGGCGGGCGAGGTCGGCGGCGCCGACGACCCCCGCGTCGTTGACGAGCTCCGCGATGCGGAACTCGGGCTCGGGGTGGTACCCCCGGGCGGGCAGGTTGTCGAGGTAGGCCTGGCGGATCGGGTCGAGCAGGAGGTCGCCGGCCTGCGCCACTCCCCCGCCGATCACGAACATCTGCGGGTCGAGGACCGCGCTCAGGCTCGCCGCCGCCTCGCCGAGCCAGTGGCCGAGCTGGCGGAGGGCCGCGAGGGCGCCCAGGTCGCCGGCGCTGATCAGCTCGGCGATGACGCCGCCGTCGAGCTCGCCGCCGTTCCTCGCACGCGCGTCGGCGATGCCCTGGCCGATCCCGCCGGCGTCGGCGAGCTCGGCGGCGAAGCGCTGCAGTGCGCGGCCGGAGCCGTACTGCTCGATGCAGCCGCGAGCACCGCAGCCGCAGGGCAGGCCGCCGGGGACGACCCGCATGTGGCCGATCTCCGCCGCCGCGCCGAAGCCACCGCGCAGGAGCCGGTCGTTGATGACGATCGCGCCGCCGACGCCGGTGCCGATCGTGAGCATCAGCATGTCGCTCACCAGTCGGCCGGCGCCGTAGCGGAACTCGGCCCAGCCGGCCGCGTTGGCGTCGTTCTCGATGATGATCGGCAGGTCGATCCGCGCCGAGAGCTTCTCGCGGAAGGGCTCGTTGCGCCAGTTGATGTTGGGGGCGTAGTAGACGATCGACTGCGAGGCGTCGATGAAGCCGGCCGCTGCGACGCCGACAGCGGAGACGTCGCCGGCGGGCAGGCCCTCGCGCAGGCGCGCCACCATCTCGACGACGACGTCGACGATGAGCTCGGGATGACCGGCGGGCGTCGGCTGGCGGTCCTCGCGGACGATGCCGCCGAACTCATCGACCAGCGCTCCCGCGATCTTCGTGCCGCCGATGTCGATACCGATCGCGTGCACGCGAACCGCCTTCCGCTAGCCTCCGACGCCGCTGCGCCGCGGGTCCGCCCTGGAGCGGCGGCCACATCGAGTGTAGTGACCCGCCGAGAACCGACGTGCGGATCGTTATCCTGAGTGGATACACAGTCGGGATGCGCCGGTAGGCTGGACCCGACAATCATTCAGGTACCGAAGGAGTTGCCGTGGAGCAGTTCGATTCCCCCCTCGTGGTCGCGCCGGATCCGCAGGCCAACACGACGGCGCTGCTGCTCGACCGTGTGCGGGAGACGCCCGACCGGGCGCTCTTCGCCCTCCCCGAGGCCGGCGGCTGGCGCGACGTCACCGCGCGCGAGTTCCTCGATCAGGTGACCGCGCTCGCGAAGGGACTCGTCGCGGCGGGCATCGAGCCCGGCGACAAGGTCGGCCTGATCTGCAAGACCCGCTACGAGTGGACGCTGATCGACTTCGCCGTCTGGTTCGCGGGCGGCGTCCTCGTGCCGGTGTACGAGACCTCCTCCCCCGCGCAGGTGCAGTGGAACCTGTTCGACTCCGGAGCGCGGGCCGTCATCGTCGAGACGGCGGACCACTTCGCCCGCTTCGACGAGGTCCGCCCGGATCTCCCGGACGTCCGGCTCGCCTGGCAGATCGGCCTGGGCGACCTCGACAAGCTGGCCGCGCGCGGGGTGGACGTGCCGGACGCCGAGATCGAGCGCCGCCGCTCGATCGCCACCGGCGCCGACATCGCGACGATCATCTACACCTCCGGCTCGACCGGCCGCCCCAAGGGCTGCATCATCCGGCACTCCAACTTCGTCGAGCTGAGCCGCAACTCCGCCGTCGCGCTCACGGAGCTGATCCACCAGCCGGGTGCCTCGACGCTCCTCTTCATCACGACCGCGCACGTGTTCGCCCGCTTCATCGCGATCCTCTGCGTCCACGGCGGGGTCAAGGTCGGCCACCAGGCCGACACGAAGCAGCTGCTCCCCTCCCTCGGCTCCTTCAAGCCGACGTTCCTGCTGGCCGTGCCGCGGGTGTTCGAGAAGGTCTACAACTCGGCCGAGCAGAAGGCCGAGGCCGGCGGCAAGGGCAGGATCTTCCGGCGCGCGGCCGATGTCGCCGTCGCCCACTCGATCGCCGTCGAGGCCGGCTCGGTGCCGCTCGCGCTCAAGCTGCAGTTCCTGCTCTTCGACCGGCTCGTCTACTCGAAGCTGCGCACGGCGATGGGCGGCAACGTCCGCTTCGCGGTGTCCGGATCGGCACCGCTCGGCGACCGGCTGGGCCACTTCTTCCACAGCCTCGGCATCAAGATCCTCGAGGGCTACGGGCTCACCGAGACGACGGCGCCCGCGACGGTGAACCGGACCGAGCGGTTCAAGATCGGCTCGGTCGGCCCGGCGATGCCCGGCTGCTCCATCCGGATCGCCGCGGACGGCGAGATCCAGGTGCGCGGGATCGACGTCTTCGGCGGCTACTGGAACGACGAGAAGGCGACGGCCGAGGCCTTCGACGGCGAGTGGTTCAAGACCGGCGACCTCGGCTCGCTCGACGAGGAGGGCTACCTCCGCGTCACCGGGCGCAAGAAGGAGATCATCGTGACCGCGGGCGGCAAGAACGTCGCGCCGGCCGCGCTCGAGGACCCGATCCGCTCCAACCCGCTCGTCGGGCAGGTCGTCGTCGTCGGCGACCAGCGCCCGTTCATCGCGGCGCTGGTGACCCTCGACCCCGAGATGCTGCCGACCTGGCTCGCGAACAACGGCCAGGACGCGAAGCTCTCGCTCGATCAGGCGGCCGTGAACCCGGCCGTCCTCGCGGAGGTGCAGCGCGCCGTCGACGCCGCGAACGCCCGCGTCTCGCGCGCCGAGTCGATCCGCAAGTTCGTGATCCTGCCCACCGAGTTCACCGAGGCGAGCGGACACCTCACCCCGAAGATGAGCATCAAGCGCAACGTCATCCTCGACGACTTCGCCGCGACCATCAGCAGCGTCTACAGCGCCGCCCCCGCCACCGAGGGCATCAGCCTCCGCTGACTGGTCCACGTCTGCACCACGGTGGATCTCGATACGCCCGCTCCGCGGGCTGCTCGATCAGCATGCTGAGCCGCTCCGCGGCCTACTCGATCAGCATGGACCGCGGAGACCGCAGGTCCTCCGCCGGTCGAGTAGCCCGCAGGGCGTACCGAGACCCACCCTCTGCAGGACGGCGGATCTCGATACGCCCGCTCCGCGGCCTACTCGATCAGCATGACGTCCGACCGCGGAGACCGCAGGTCCTCCGCCGGTCGAGTAGCCCGCAGGACGTACCGAGACCCACCCGCTGCACCACGGTGGATCTCGATACGCCCGCTCCGCGGGCTACTCGATCAGCATGGAGCGCGAGCTGCGCTTTCAGCATGCGTTCGGGCACGATGGCCGAAGGCCGAGCCGTATCCGGCGAAGCGCGTTGCAGCGCTTCGCCGTCGGCGGACGCACGACGCTCTGCGGAACGCGACCACCCCAGGAGGCCGACCGCGCCGAGCCGGGCAGGGACCGGCTCGGAAACGGACTCAGAACCAGGAGCTCTCGCGGACTTCCTTCATGGCGGCTCGGCGGTCGTCCTTGGAGAGGCGGTCGAGGTAGAGGCGGCCGTCGAGGTGGTCGCATTCGTGCTGGAGGGCCTGGGCCATCAGGCCGTCGCCCTCGAGGACGACCTCGTTGCCGTCGAGGTCGGTGCCGCGGACCTTCGCGTGCGGGTAGCGGATCGCGGGGTACCAGAGGTTGGGCACGGAGAGGCAGCCCTCGTCGACGGGCTCCGGCTCGCCGCTCAGCTCGACGATCTCGGGGTTGAGGATGTAGCCGACGACGCCGTCGACGTTGTAGCTGAAGGCGCGGAGGTTGACGCCGATCTGCGGGGCGGCGACGCCGGCGCGGCCGGGGGTGCGCACGCTGTCGACGAGGTCCTCGACCAGTCCGCGGATCCCGTCGTCGACGGTCTCGATCGGGGCGGACACCGTCTTCAGGACGGGATCGCCGAAGATCCGGATCTGGCGTTCGGTCATGCGGTGCGCTCCCTCAGTGCCTCCTCGGCGGAGAGGAGGGCGTTCTCGACGACTTCGCTCGCCGCGGGGTGCGGCCAGTACTGGCTGCGGGCGAGGCCGCGGATCCCGACCCCCGCGCTGGCGGCCTGGACGAGCGGCTGAATGAGGATACTCGCCTGTGGGCCCATCAGGTGCGCGCCGAGCAGCTCGCCGTCGAGTCCGACGACGAGGGTGCAGATGCTCGAGTCGTCCTCCATCGCCCAGCCGTAGGCGGTGGAGCCGAACTCCTGGGTGACGGCGACGACGTCGATGCCGCGCTCCCCCGCCTCCTTCTCCGTGAGGCCGAAGTGCGCGATCTGCGGGTGCGCGAAGATCGCGCCGGGCACGGGAGCGAGGGTGTTCGAGAGCATCTCGCCCGGGTGCAGGAGGTTGTGCGCGACGAGCCGCGCCTCGTGGTTGGCGACGTGCTTGAGCTGCCACTCCGAGGAGACGTCGCCGAGCGCGAAGAGCCCGGGGACGACGCGCCCACCGGAGAGGACCCGCTGCTCGTCGTCGACGACGACTCGGCCGTCGGGGTGCAGGTCGATGCCGACGGAGGCCGCGGCGATGGTGTCGCTGTTCGGGTCGCGCCCGGTGGCGACGAGGATCGTGTCGGTCTCGACGCGGGAGCCGTCGTCGAAGGTCGTGACGAGTCCGCCCGGAGTCGCCTCGACGCCCTCGGCGGAGACGCCGGTGCGGACGTCCCAGCGCTCGCGTGCCAGCGCGGTGAAGCCGCGGGCGATGCCCTCGTCGAGCGAGCGGAGCAGACGGTCGCCGCGGACGGCGACCGTCACCGCGGTGCCGAAGGCCGAGAAGATGTGGGCGAACTCGACCGCCACCGCACCGCCGCCGAGGACGAGCATCCGTGCGGGAAGCTCGTCGATCCGCATGATCGAGTCGGAGTCGTGGATCCGCGGGTCGGGCTCGTAGGCCGCGAGGAGCGGACGCGGACGCGAGCCCGCGGCGACGACCACCTGCGGTGCGCTGATCCGGACGCCGCTCGCGCTGACCAGCACGTGCGGCCGGTCGCCGTCGCCGAGCGACTCGAAGCCGAAGCTCTCGCGCAGCACGGTGACGTTCTCGGACCGGTTCGCCCGGTAGTCGAGGCCGCCGGCGCTGATGGCGTCGGTGCGGCCGAACACGCGGTCGCGCACCTCGGCCCATTCCGGCCGGGCCACGCGGCCGTGCACGCCGACCCGGTCGCCCTGGTCGACGTCGGTCACGATGTCGGCGACGTGCACGAACATCTTGGTCGGGATGCAGCCGGCGTTGAGGCAGGTGCCGCCGAACCACTCGCCGTCGTCGAGGATCGCGACGCGGGAGCCGGCCCACTCCTCGCCGACGATCGAGTTCCCGGAGCCGGCGCCGAGCACGATCAGATCGAACGTCAGGGTCTCCGTGGAGTCGACCGCCACGGCGTCCTGCAGAACCGCGTCAGGCACGACGGACCGGGATGCCCTCGACGACGAGCGCGGCGAGCAGGCGCGCCGCCTCCTGGGTCGCCGGGCGCAGCTGCTCCCACTTGACGACCGAGCCGGCGGCGAGCACCGGGTCGTACGGGATGCGGACGATGTCGCGCACGCGCGAGCGGAAGTGCGACTCGATCTCCTCGAGCTTCACCAGGCTGGTGCCCTGCGTCGCGGTGTTCAGTGCGACGACGGCGTTCCGGACGAGATCGCCGTAGCCGTTGGCGTCGAGCCAGGTCAGGGTCTCGGAGGCCAGGCGCGCCTCGTCGACGCTGCCGCCGGAGACGATCACGACGCTGTCCGCGCGCTGCAGCGTCGCGCGCATCACGGAGTGCACGATGCCGGTGCCGCAGTCGGTGAGCATGATCGAGTAGAAGCGCTCGACGAGGTCCGCGACGACGTTGTAGTCGTCCTCGTCGAAGGCCTCGGAGAGCTGCGGGTCCGTGTCCGAGGCGAGCACGTCGAGCCGGGTCTCGTCGCGCGAGACCATCGTCGAGAACTCGGTGAACCCGGTCACGCCGGCGGCGCGGTTGACGACGTCGCGGACGGTCGAGCGGGTCTGCTTGGGGACGCGCTCGGCCAGGGTTCCGCGGTCGGGGTTGGCGTCGACCGCGATGATGCGGTCCTCGCGCGAGTCGGCGAGAGCCATCCCGAGCAGGGTCGTGACGGTCGTCTTGCCGACGCCGCCCTTGCGGGTCATCACCGGGACGAAGCGGGTGCCGCCCTCGAACTGGCGGCCGATCCGCTCGTCCATCGCCTTCCAGGCCTGGACCTTCGCGGAGTCGCCGAGGTTGACGGTGTGGAAGGTGAGGCCGTAGACGAAGCGGTTCCAGCCGCCGGTCGGCGCGGGCCGGGTCTTGCGGTTGACCTCGAGGAGCCGGTCGGGAGTCAGCATCGACGCGGACTCGGGCGCGGAGGACGACCCGCCGGTGCCGGACTCGGCGCGGAGGCGGTCGCGCCGGGTGACGCCGGGAGCCGGATCCGCGGCAGCCGTGTCGGAATCGCGCTCGATCTCCGGGGCGGGCTCGGCAGGACGCTGCTCACCGCGACCGCGCGGCCGCTCACCCGCGTCCTCGGGGAGCACCGACACCTCGTCGCGCGAGGCGATGCCGGCCGAGACGGGCCGGACGGCGCCCGGTGCGTCCGGGATGCCGAGGCGTCCGACGTCGATCGTCGGGTCCTCCACGGGTGCCGGAGCGCTCGACCGACGGCGCGCAGGAGCCGGGGACTCCAGCCGGATGCCGTCGGGGATGCGGGTCGGAGCGGTGTCGCTCGCGCGCGGGGCGTACTGCTCGGAGTCCCGCGCCGCGTCGAGCGCCGTCCGCGGAGTCGGGCCGGTGTCGAGATCGGGCTGGTCGTCGTTGCGCTCATCCATGCGAACGAGCCTCCTTCCGCTTGCCGCCAGTGTACCGACGGGCCCGGCGGCGCACGGGGGCTCGGCTCCCGTCCTCGCGCCTGCTAGGTGCCGAGTGGAACCGTGTGCAGGGAACGGTTAGGTTCTCCCACCCGGAGGAAAGTAAAGTACTCAGCCATGCATGTACTCAGCGTGAGCTCCCTCAAGGGCGGCGTCGGCAAGACCACCGTGACGCTCGGCCTTGCATCCGCGGCGTTCTCGAAGGGCCTGCGAACGCTGGTCGTCGACCTCGACCCGCAGTCCGACGTCTCCACCGGCATGGACATCAACGTCGCCGGTCACCTCAACATCGCCGACGTCCTCACGTCGCCCAAGGAGAAGATCGTCCGCTCGGCGATCGCGCCCTCCGGCTGGACGAAGGAGCGCCAGGGCACCATCGACGTCCTGATCGGCAGCCCGTCCGCGATCAACTTCGACGGACCGCACCCCAGCATCCGCGACATCTGGAAGCTCGAGGAGGCGCTCGCGAGCGTCGAGGCCGACTACGACCTCGTCCTGATCGACTGCGCGCCCTCGCTCAACGCCCTCACCCGCACGGCCTGGGCCGCGAGCGACCGGGTCGCCGTGGTGACGGAGCCGGGCCTGTTCTCGGTCGCCGCCGCCGACCGCGCGCTGCGGGCGATCGAGGAGATCCGCCGTGGTCTCAGCCCGCGCCTGCAGCCGCTCGGCATCATCGTCAACCGCGCGCGCGTGCAGTCGCTCGAGCACCAGTTCCGGATCAAGGAGCTGCGCGACATGTTCGGCCCGCTGGTCCTCAGCCCGCAGCTGCCCGAGCGCACCTCGCTCCAGCAGGCGCAGGGCGCCGCGAAGCCGGTGCACGTCTGGCCGGGCGAGAGCGCGCAGGAGATGGCGCACAACTTCGACCTGTTGCTCGACCGCGTCATCCGCACGGGGCGCATCGGCGAGCAGGCGGTGCCGGCGGCGACGAGCTAGCCCGGCGAGGTCCGCGCACGGCGTCGCAGCCTCGGCTGCGGCGCCGTCGCTGTGTGCGGGAGCGGGTCACGCCGGAACGCCGGCGTCGGACGGCGGGTCTGCAGGCCCGGCGTGCTGGGGACGGTGGGTCTCGATACGCCCCTCCGGGGCTACTCGACCAGCATGTTGTGTGGGCGCCGCGCGGCAGGGAGCCCTCGACCTGGGCGGGTCAGCCGACCTTGCGGGAGGCGCGGCGGCGGGCGAGCTCGTCGGAGGGGTCGACGGACTGGTGGTCGAGCTCGACGAGGCTGGTCTCGACCTCGCGGAGGACCTTGCCGACGGCGATGCCGAAGACGCCCTGGCCGCGGCTGAGGAGGTCGATGACCTCGTCGTTCGAGGTGCAGAGGTAGACGCTCGCGCCGTCGCTCATCAGCGTGGTCTGCGCGAGGTCGTCGACGCCGGACTCGCGGAGCTGGTTGACCGCGGTGCGGATCTGCTGGAGGGAGATGCCGGTGTCGAGGAGGCGCTTGACGAGCTTCAGCACGAGGATGTCGCGGAAGCCGTAGAGGCGCTGGGTGCCGGAGCCGGAGGCGCCGCGCACGGTGGGCTCGACGAGCTCGGTGCGGGCCCAGTAGTCGAGCTGGCGGTAGGTGATGCCCGCGGCCCGCGCTGCGACCGCTCCGCGGTAGCCCGCGTCGGCGTCGAGGTCGGGCAGTCCGTCGGTGAAGAGGACGAGGTCGCGCTGGCCGCTGACGTCGCGGCTGACTTCTCTCATCCCTGTGCCTTCCGGATACGAACGCCGGTCGCTCCGAACGCGCTCCCTAAGCTACCGACCCGGGGATGCCGAGTAAACGACATCCGCTCTTCCAGGAGGGCGTGTCGTCGGCCCGGCCCGGAGATCACGAGCGAGCGAGCCGCGAGAGCGCGCTGCGCACCATGGCCTCGCGGATGGTGCCGAGGTGCGCGGCGAGGCCGATCGCGTTCTCGGCGGCGCCGGCCGTGCCGGACGCGTCGCCGCGGCGGGTGCTCGAGGCGACGACGCTCTCGATCAGCGACATCTCGCGCTCCACGGCGATGCGGAGCGGGCGGAGGTGGCGCGGCTCGATGCCCGAGCGGCCGAGGTCGACGAGCGCCTTGAGCGTCGTGACCGCCTCCTCGCCGAAGACGTCCCCGCCGCGGACCAGCCCGGCGGCGATCGCCTCCCGCACCAGCGCCGGGCTCGCTCCGGATTCGCTCGCGAGGCCGTCGCGGGTGAGCCGGGTGGCGGGGGCCAGCAGGGAGGGTGCGGCGCCGCCGGCACCGGCGGGGAGGGACGGCTCGCGTCCGGCGTCGACGTCGTCGAGGTAGCCGCGGATCACCTTGAGCGGCAGGTAGTGGTCGCGCTGGAGCGCGAGGATCATCCGCAGGCGCTCGACGTCACCGGTCGAGAACTTGCGGTAGCCCGAGTCGGTGCGAGCGGGCGAGACGAGCCCCTGCTCCTCGAGGAACCGCAGCTTCGACGGCGTGACGTCGGGGAACTCGGTGGTGAGGTGCGAGAGGACCTGGCCGATGCTCAGGAGAGCGGCCGGGCCGGACGGGAGTGCGCGAGCGGTCGAACGACCCACGGCTACGCGTCCGGAGCGGCGACGAGGTCGGCGCGGGACGCGTAGAAGGTGAGGCGGAACTTGCCGACCTGCACCTCGGAGCCGTCGGTGAGGATCGCGGACTCGATCCGGACACCGTCGAAGTAGGTGCCGTTCAGCGAGCCCAGGTCGCGGACCTCGAACGAGGTGCCGCGGCGCACGAACTCGGCGTGCCGGCGCGAGACGGTGACGTCGTCGAGGAAGATGCCCGCATCGGGGTGTCGGCCGACAGTCGTCGAGTCGATGTCGAGCAGGAAGCGGGCCCCGGTGTTGGGGCCCCGACGGACGACGAGCAGGGCGGAGCCGGAGGGCAGAGCGCCGACGGCCTCGGCCTCCTCGCGGGACGCCCGGTTGTCGAGCGCCGCCAGCTGGGCGCCGATGTCGTCGGTGAACGTGAGGGTCGTCTCCGTCGACGGCTCGACGGGAACGGACGGATCTGCGGATGACGCTCCGCGCACGGACTCGACCAAGACGTACCTCCTCGCTATCCCCTCAGCGTATCGGAATCGGAGGGCCCGCCGGTCGCCCCTGACGCTCCGTCGACCCCCAGGACGAGGCCTCGGGTCTGCACCGCGTAGACGATCCCCGCCCACCAGTAGAGGAACGCGCCCCAGAGCGCGAAGGCCCACGCGACGGGGAGGGACGCCGGGGCCAGCGCCGGGAAGGCCTGCCCGAGCATGATCAGCGGCAGCGCGTAGAAGAGGCAGAACGTGGCGAACTTGCCCAGGTGGTGCACCGGCAGCGGTCCGTAGCCGTGGTTCGCGAGGACGACCGCGAGCACGACGAGCATCAGATCCCGCGCGACCAGCACGGCCACCAGCCACCACGGCACCAGCTCGCGGACGGCGAGGCCGATCACCGTCGCGAAGATGTAAAGGCGGTCGGCGGCCGGATCGAGGACGGCGCCCAGGCGCGTGATCTGGTCGAAGCGGCGCGCGATCCAGCCGTCGAGGTAGTCGGTGAGGCTGGAGAGGACGAGCGTCAGCAGGGCGAGCGCGTCCTCCCCCTCGATGATGAGCACGAGGAACACCGGCACCAGTGCGAGCCGCACCATGCTGAGGATGTTCGGGACCGTCCAGATGCGGTCGTCCGCCGCGCGCGCCATGCCGGGAGCCCTCGTCAGCGCTTGTCGCGCCAGACCCGCTCGAAGGGGAGCCGCCAGGCGTGCGGGGCGATCAGCTGGTGGATCGCGTTCGGGCCCCAGGAGCCCGGCGCGTAGAGGCGCACGGGCGGCGGGTCCTGCAGGAGCGGCGCCGACACCTCCCAGAGGCGCTCGATGCCCTCGGCGGTGGTGAAGAGCGTGTGGTCGCCGCGCATCGCGTCGAGGATCAGCCGCTCGTAGGCCTCGAGGGCGTCGCCGGCGCGGTCGGTCTCCTGCAGGGCGAACTGCATGCTCAGCTTGTCGAGCCGCATGCCCGGGCCGGGGCGCTTGCCGTAGAAGGACAGCGACACCTTGGACGCGTCGGCCAGGTCGAAGGTGAGGTGGTCGGGGCCGTGGGCGCCGACTCCAGAGCCCTGCGGGAACATGCTCTTCGGGGGCTCGCGGAAGGCGATGGAGATGATCCGCTGGCCCTCCGCCATCCGCTTGCCGGTGCGCAGGTAGAACGGCACTCCGGCCCAGCGCCAGTTGTCGATCTCGCACTTGAGGGCGACGAAGGTGTCGGTCTCGGAGTCGGGGGCGACGCCCGGCTCCTCGCGGTAGCCGATGTACTGGCCGCGGACGACGTTCTCGGGGTTGAGCAGCCGCATCGAGCGGAAGACCTTGTTCTTCTCCTCGCTGATCGCCTTCGGCTCGAGGGCGGTCGGCGGCTCCATCGCCATGAAGGCGAGGACCTGGAAGAGGTGGGTGACGACCATGTCCTTGTAGGCGCCGGTCGACTCGTAGAACTCGGCGCGGCGGTCGAGGGTCAGCTTCTCGGGGATGTCGATCTGGACGTGGTCGATGAAGTTGCGGTTCCAGATCGGCTCGAAGAGGCCGTTGGCGAAGCGGAAGGCGAGGATGTTCTGCGCCGGCTCCTTGCCGAGGAAGTGGTCGATCCGGAAGATCTGCTCCTCGTCGAACGTCTCGTGCAGCTCGGCGTTGAGGACGACGGCGCTCTCGAGGTCGACGCCGAAGGGCTTCTCCATGATGATCCGCGAGCGCTCGACGAGGCCGGCTTCCGCGAGCATGCGGACGACCGAGAGGGCGGCGCGCGGCGGGACGCTGAGGTAGTGCAGGCGGCTGACGTCCGGGCCGAGCACCTTCTCGGCGTCGGTGACCGCCTTCGCCAGCGCGGCGGGGCCGGCGGACTGCGGGACGTAGCGGAGCTTGGAGGCGAACTCGTCCCACTGGGCGGGGGTCAGCGAGCGGCTGCCGAACTCGTCGTAGGCGAGCTTGGCGAAGGCGCGGAAGGACTCGTCGTCGTGCTCCTCGAGCGAGGTGCCGACGATCTGCAGGTCGGGTGCGAGCGAGGACAGCGCCAGGTGCGCCATGCCCGGGATGAGCTTGCGGCGGGACAGGTCGCCCACGGCCCCGAAGAGGACGACGACGTGAGGGGCGGCCTGCTCGGTCTGGACGGCGGGGGCGGGAGGTGCAGGGGTCACGGTCACCCCTCGATCATTCCATTCCGCCGCGTGACAGTGGCGTCATCCGCCGGACACGCGCCGCCGCTAAGGTCGTGCCGTGCCTCCGATCTCCGACGCGCCAGCCGCGACCGCAGCACCCGCCTCCTCCGCCTCCTCCGCCGACGGGACCGTCGCGCCGCCGATGGACGACCGCATCCGCGGCGACGTCCATCTGCTGGGCGAGCTCCTCGGCCAGGTCCTGCGGGAATCGGGCGACGACAGCCTCTACACCGACGTCGAGCGGCTCCGCGCCCTGACGATCGGCGCCTACGACAGCGGGCACCCGGACGAGCTCGCCGCGGCGGAGGAGTTCGTCGCGTCGCTGACCGCCGAGCGCGCCGAGGAGGTGGCGCGGGCGTTCACCTGCTACTTCCACCTCGTGAACGTGGCGGAGGAGTTCCACCGCGTGCGGGTCCTGCGCCGCCGCGACGCCGACGCCGGCGCCCAGCGGCCCGAGGACTCGATCATCGCGTCGATGGCGACCCTCACCGACGAGCTGGGCGAGGAGGAGGCGTTCGAGCGCCTCTCGCGCCTGGAGTTCCGCCCCGTCCTCACCGCGCACCCGACGGAGGCGCGCCGCCGCGCGGTCTCCTCCACCATCCGCCGGATCAGCGCCCTGCTCGAGCAGCGGGACGACCCGCGCACGGGCGGCGTCGTGCTGGTCGAGAACCGCCGGCGCCTGCTCGCCGAGGTCGACACGCTCTGGCGCACGGCGCCGCTGCGCGAGTCGAAGCCCAGCCCGCTCGACGAGGTCCGGACCGCGATGAGCGTGTTCGACGAGTCGCTGTTCTCCGTCCTGCCGCGGGTCTACCGCCGGCTCGACGACGCGCTGCTCGGCGACGCCTCCGGCACCCGCAAGCCGATCGCCCCCGCGTTCGTGCGCCTGGGCACCTGGATCGGCGGCGACCGCGACGGCAACCCGTTCGTCACCGCCGAGACGACCCTCGAGGCCGTCGACATCGCCGCCGAGCACGTCCTGATCGGGCTCGAGCGCGTCGCCCGCCGGGTCGGCCGCTCCCTCACGCTGGACGCCGGCACCACTCCCCCGTCGGCGGCCGTCGAGGCGCTCTGGGCCGCAGGGGTCGAGAAGGCGCCCGAGCTCGCCGCGGTCATCGCCGAGCGCTCGCCGAGCGAGACCCACCGCCGCGTCCTGCTCTTCACGGCGGACCGGCTCGCGGCGACCCGCTCCGGCGGCGCGCTCGCCTACGGCTCCGCCGCCGAGCTGCTCGCCGACCTGCGGACCCTGCAGGACTCGCTGATCGAGGCGGGCGACGTCCGCTCGGCCTACGGCGACCTGCAGGACCTGCTCTGGCAGGTGGAGACCTTCGGCTTCCACCTCGCCGAGATCGAGGTGCGGCAGCACTCGAAGGTGCACCGCGAGACCCTCGCGGCGGTCCGCGCCGGCGGCGAGCTCGACGAGCGCAGCATCGAGGTCCTCTCGGTCTACCGCGCCATCGCGACGATCCAGGAGCGCTTCGGCACCGACGCGGCCCGCCGCTACGTCGTGTCGTTCACCCAGTCGGCCGAGGACCTCAAGACGGTCTTCGACCTCGCCGAGGCGGCGACCGACGGGAACCCGCCGATCATCGACGCCGTCCCGCTGTTCGAGACGTTCGCCGACCTCGACGCCTCGACCGACATCCTGGCCGAGATGATCCAGCTGCCTCAGGTGCGCGCGCGCCTCGCCGCGACTGGGAACCGGCTCGAGGTCATGCTCGGCTACTCCGACTCCTCGAAGGACGTCGGCCCCGTCTCGGCGACGCTCGCGCTCTACGACGCGCAGGCGCGCATCGCGAAGTGGGCCGAGGACGAGGGCATCGTGCTCACGCTCTTCCACGGCCGCGGCGGCGCCCTCGGCCGCGGCGGCGGACCGGCGAACCGCGCGGTGCTCGCGCAGCCGCCCGGCTCGGTCGACGGCCGCTTCAAGCTGACGGAGCAGGGCGAGGTCATCTTCGCCCGCTACGGCAACCCGGACATCGCCACCCGGCACATCGAGCAGGTCGCCGGTGCCACGCTGCTCGCCTCCTCGCCCTCGATCGGCGAGCGCAACGCGGGCGCCGCGGACCGCTTCCGCGACGTCGCCGCGACGATGGACCGCGAGTCGCGCCGCCGCTTCTTCGAGCTGGTCAAGGCCGACGGCTTCGCGCCCTGGTTCGCCCGGGTCACCCCGCAGGAGGAGGTCGGCCTGCTCGCGCTCGGCTCGCGGCCGGCCCGCCGCGGCCTCTCGGTCGAGTCGCTCGAGGACCTGCGGGCGATCCCGTGGGTCTTCGCCTGGACCCAGGCCCGCGTCAACCTGACCGGCTGGTTCGGACTCGGCAGCGCCCTCGAGGCGGTCGGCGACCTGGACGAGCTGCGCACCGCCTACGAGACCTGGCCGCTGTTCACCACGATGATCGACAACGTCGAGATGTCGCTGGCGAAGACCGACGAGGGCATCGCCCGCCGCTACCTGGCGCTCGACTCCCGCGACGACCTCGCCGGTCTCGTGCTGGACGAGATGGAGCTCACCCGCCGCTGGGTGCTGTCGATCACCGGCGAGGAGAGCCTGCTCACCGGGCACCGCGTGCTCGGGCGGGCCGTGCGGCTGCGCACGCCCTACGTCAACGCGCTGTCGCTGCTGCAGCTGCGCGCGCTCCGGGCGCTGCGCACGGATCCGGGCGGCTCGGGCACCGAGCAGAACCAGCGGCTCCTGCTGCTGGCCGTGAACGGCGTGGCCGCCGGCCTTCAGAACACGGGTTGATCCAGCTCGCCGCGGGACTCCTGCGGGAACGACGGAACCCCCGGTGGCCTGAGCGGCTGCCGGGGGTTCCGTCGTCGTGCGGGTGGAGCGGTGCGGATCAGATCTGCGCGCCGTGGTCGAACTTCTGCGGGGCGCCGGACTCCTGCGCGGCCTTCGCCTCCTCGTACTGCTTGCGGACGGCGACCATGTCGAGGCTGCGGACCTGCTCGAGCAGGGAGTCGAGGGCCGGGGCGGGCAGGGCGCCGGGCTGCGCCATCAGCGGGATGCCGTCGCGGTAGACGACGAGGGTGGGGATCGACGAGATGCCGTAGCTGCCGGCGAGCTGCTGCTGGTCCTCGGTGTCCACCTTCGCGAAGGTGACATCCGGGTTCTTCTCGCTGGTCGCCTCGAAGACGGGGGCGAACTGGCGGCACGGGCCGCACCACTCCGCCCAGAAGTCGATGAGGACGATGCCGTCGGAGACGGTCTGGTCGTGGGTGTCGAGAGTCATCGCTGTCGTGGCCATGAGGGATGCAACCGACCCGATCCGCGCGCTATTCCCGGGCTGCAGGAGGGGCTGCGGGCGGGACGGCGTCGAGCAGGTCGAGGAGGGTGCGCGGGCCCAGAGCCGTGGCGCCGAGCTCCTCGATCCGGGCGACGAGGCCGCGGTCGGCGGTCACCACGCGGGCGGTCGGCCCGATCGCCGCGACGCGCTCGACGATCGCGTCGTCTCCGGAGCCGGCGGCGCTCTCGACGCTCAGCCGTCCGCGCGGAGCCGCGTCGACCGCGTCGGCGGTGCGTGCCGCCCGGGCGTCGCCCTCGAGGACGACCGCGATCCGCGGCCAGACCGTGTCGGCCTCGACGGCGAACAGCGAGCCGGGGACACCGAGTGCCGCGAGGCGCCCGAGCGCCGCGACGAGGCGCTCCGCCGCGCCGGCGCGGTCGCGCCACCAGCCGTCCGGACGCGAGCCGACGACGTTGGCCGCGTCGACGACGAGGACGCACGGCTCGGTGTCGAGGGCGCGCAGCTCGCGCCAGGAGGCCTCGAACCCCGGGTGCAGCGGGAGCGCGTCGACCTCAGCCGGCGGGACCCAGCGCAGCTCCTGGCTCTCGGCGTCGGCGATCCGCGGGGTGAAGTGCTCGAGGGCCCGGGCGACGACGGTGGTGTAGCTCCAGGGGCCGATGGTGACGACGCGGGAGAGGACGGGCACGACGATCCCGTCGGGCACTCCGGCCTCCTCGACCGATTCGCGCAGGGCGCCCTCGAAGGCGGTCTCCTCGGGGTGGCGGGCGCCGCCCGGGAGTCCCCAGGTGTCGCCGAAGTGGCTCCAGGTGGCGCGGTGCTGGAGCAGGACGCGGCCGTCCGGGTCGCGCAGCAGCAGCCCGGCGGCGCCGAAGCGGCCCCAGAAGCGCCGCCCGTCGCCGATCTCGACCCAGCCGTCGCCGAGCGCGGCGTCGAAGGGGTGGCGCGGAAGCGCTCCGCCGTCGGCCGGGCCGTCGCTCGTCATGCGCTCCAGCCTTCCACATCGCGCCGACCGTCCCGGACCGCCCGCCGCCCAGCACCGAGTCGCTCACCGGCTCGGATCGTGCACCTGGCAGAATCGACGGATGCGCCGCTCGAGGATCCTCCTGCCCGCGACGCTCGCCTGGCTCGGCGTGATCGCGCTGATCACCCTGACGCCGGCGCCGTACCCGGCCGGTCAGCCCTCGGCGCTCGTCCGCGGGATCATCGCGTTCCTCGCCTCCACGCCGCTGACCGCCTGGTTCACCTTCGACGTCGCCGAGTTCGTCGCCAACGTGCTGATGTTCGTGCCGCTCGGCGCGCTGGTCGCGCTGCAGCTGCCGCGGCGGCGCCGGCTGCTCGCCGCGCCGATCGGCCTCGGCGTCTCGGTGATCGTCGAGACGATCCAGCTGCTCGCACTGCCCTCGCGCGTCGCGGACGTGCGCGACCTCGTCTCGAACGGCACCGGCGCGCTCCTCGGTGCGCTGCTGGTCGTCGTGCTCGCCCGTCTCCCGCTCCGCCCCCGGAAGGACCGCACCGCGCATGCCCGCTGACACCCTCGTCGTCCTCGGCCGCCCCTCGCTCGACGCTCCGGCGCACGACGCAGGCTCCGCATCCGTGCTCGATGCGACCGGTCGGGGCGGGCTGGACGTCACCGACCTCGGCTTCACCCGCGGCGACGGGGTCTTCGAGACGATCAACCTCGTCGACGGGCGGCTGCAGGCGCTCGACGCGCACCTCGACCGGTTCGAGACCTCGGCGCGGATGCTGGACCTGCCCCGCCCGGACCGCGCCGCCTGGCGGACGGCGATCGACGAGGCGGTCGCCGCCCACCCGCGGGTGCCCGAGGCGATGGTGAAGACGATCCTGAGCCGCGGGGTCGAGGGCGACGGACGGCCGACCGGCATCGTCTTCGTGCAGACGAGCCCGGACTTCGGGCCGGCCCGCCGGGACGGCGTGCGGGTGGTGCTGCTCAACCGCGGACTGCGCTCCGATGTGCAGCACACGTCGCCGTGGCTGCTCGCCGGCGCGAAGACGCTCTCCTACGCGGTCAACCGGGCGGCCTCGCGCGAGGCGCTGCGGCGCGGAGCGGACGACGCGCTGTTCGTCTCCAGCGACGGCTTCCTGCTGGAGGGGCCGACCTCGAACCTGGTGCTGCTCGCGGGCGGCGAGCTGGTCACTCCACCGCCGAGCCTGGGGCTGCTGCCGGGGACCACGCAGGCGGACCTCTTCGAGCTGGCAGGCGGGCTCGGGCTGGGCACAGCGGAGCGCCCGCTGCGGGCCGAGGACCTCGCGGCGGCCGAGGCCGCCTGGCTGGTCTCCAGCGCGCGGAACGCCGCGCCGATCCGCGCGGTGGACGCGCAGGAGCGCCGCGTCGACCACGAGCTCACGGCCCGGATCAACGCGGCGCTCCTCGCGCGCTAGGGGCGGCCGCTCGGACCGGCCCGCTCAGGCGCGACCGCTCAGACCTGGTCCTCGACGTCGGCCGCACCGCGGTGCAGCAGGCCGCCGCGCGTGTAGTCCAGCGCCGGGTCGGGGCTGCCCTGCACGCGCTCGTCGGCCGCATCGTCGTTGATCACGGCGGTGACGATGCCGCGCCAGTCGGTGCCCTCGGCGACGGCCTCGTCGGAGCCGACACGGCGGGTGACGAAGACCGCTTCGCCCTCCTCGCCGCTGTGCGAGATGATCGCGAGGACGCCGACCGCGCGGCCGTCCGGGTGGCGGACCTGCCACTCCTCGTGACCCGACGGGACCAGGAGGAACTCGAGTCCGGCGTGCGGGAAGGGGCTCTCGCGCAGCTCGGACGGCGAGCCGCTGTGCTCGGGCGCTCCGCGGGTGGGGACGCCCTCGCCGGTGTCCTCGCCGTAGCTGTGGTACGTGCTCATGGTGAACCTCCTCGGTCGGCGGCCGGTGGGGCCGCGGATCCCTCGTCGATGGGACCACCCCCATCATGGCTTCGTAGACTGGACGGATGCAGATCCCGGTGACCGGCTCCGTCCGCGTGGACGCCTGGCTGTGGGCGGTCCGCGTGTACAAGACCCGCTCGGCCGCCACGACGGCCGCCCGGGCCGGTCACGTCCGGGTGAACGGCGAGCGGGCCAAGGCCGCGCAGACCGTGAAGGTCGGCGACGAGGTCCGCGCCCGCATCGGCGGCTTCGACCGCGAGCTCGTGGTCCGCGGCCTGATCGTGAAGCGGGTCGGCGCGCCCGTCGCGGCCGAGTGCTTCGAGGACCGCACTCCGCCGCCGCCGCCGCGCGAGGCGGCCCCCGCGATCATCGAGCGCGACCGGGGCGCCGGCCGCCCGACCAAGCGCGATCGGCGCGAGATCGAGCGGCTCCGCGGCTTCTGACGGCACCTGCTCACCGGTCTCGCGCTCGGCCCGTGATCGCGCGCCACGGCTCTGCGCGGCTGCTCGGCGGATTTTTATAATGAGGGCATGTCAGTTCTCTCAGCTCCGATTCTGCGTCTGGCAGCATCGATCCCCCTCCCCCGATCGACGCGGCGGGACCGTGGACGAACGGGGCGACTGAGCGCAGCCGTCGCGGCGATCGCGGTCGTCAGCGTCCTGATCTCGGGGAGCGGGGCGTCGGCCGCGCCCGGCGGCGGCTCGCCGGCTGGCAGCGAGCTGCCGCCCGCCTCCTTCAGCCTCGTGAAGAGTCCGAGGACAGGTCTCGTCTACAAGGCGTGGGAGGTCGCTCCGGGGATCGCGGTCGCCACTCAGCCGAGCGGTGTCGGGGGGATGGCGATCTCGCCGAAGGGCCTGCGGGCCCAGCGGCTCGTGAGCTCCCTGCTGTCCGAGCTCCTGACGGCGGAGCCGTCGAAGAGCCTCGTCGAGGTGGTGCCGGACCTCCTCGGGGCGAGCGAGGTGAAGGGCAACCGGTTCCTGCAGGTCAACGGCGACGTCTCCGACATCCGGGTCCTCGTCGTCCCGGGGGACAGCTGGTCGTCCTCCCGTCTGAGCAGGGAGCACGCCATCACTGGAACCGGGTCCGACTCGTTCCTCACCTTCGACCCGGACCGCATCTCGTCGTACTTCGATGAGGAGACCGGGCAGATCCGCGCCTTCTCACCGACGGCGACCTTCGCCCACGAGCTGTACCACTCGGTCCAGGCGCTCGCCGGTTCGCAGGTCGGCAAGGAGTACGAGCTCTCGATCCCCACCCCGGTGCGCAGTGGCGACCTGGGGACACCCGGCACTCCGGAGAAGGATCAGCGGGTCTTCAGCCTGGTCGACGAGCTCGTGACGCAGGGAGGACCGCGCGGTCTCGCGGCGGTGAAGGACTGGCTCCTGAGTCCCGACCCCGCAGATCCCGGCGAGGAGGCTGCAGCGGAGTCGGGAAGCGACGACTCCTACGGGGAGGCACACTTCGCGCGGGGCCCGAATCCGTTCCTGAACTTCGCACTGATGCGGGCGACGACGGAGGAGCAGGGCGCGGAGAGCGGACCCGAGCACGTCCGCGATGCTCTCGGGCGTCGAACGCGAGCCCTCGACCGGCTCGTGACGCAGCACCCCACCGAGATCAGGATCGCCGAGGAACTGCACATCCCGGCCCGCGCCGAATACGAGCCGATGGTGCGGAGGAACGGCGCCGGGACGCTCCTCAACAACGTCGGGTCGTTCGAGAAGGCCGGGCCGATCGGGCACATCGACCTCCTGTATCCGCTCAGGTCCCCCTACCTCCGATGGGAGACGACCCTCGCCGCCGTCTGGTCGCGGACGAACAGCCCCGAGGAGTCGGCACCGGCGGCCTCGGACGCCCTGTGCGTCCTCTGCGACCTGAGCCCGAGCGCCGTCGACGGCGCCGGCTCGACCGCGGCCCGCCCGAGGACGGTCCCGGGTCCCGCTCCGGAGGGTTCCGCGCCGGAGGAGGAACCGTCGCCCGAGGAGAGACCGGCTGCGGAGACGGGCCCGCCCGGGCGGG
The DNA here is from genome assembly GCF_022815565.1 of Rathayibacter sp. VKM Ac-2926. NCBI lineage: Bacteria > Bacillati > Actinomycetota > Actinomycetes > Micrococcales > Microbacteriaceae > Rathayibacter > Rathayibacter sp. VKM Ac-2926. The sequence goes on from NZ_JALGRS010000012.1 coordinate 26,966, forward strand.
AGCTGCCGGGTTCCGGGAGGCCCCTGGCGCCGGAGGCGGGTCTGGCGGACGACGCTGCGGCGGCGCGGATGGCGGCGCTGGCGGAGCGGTTCGGCGGGGAGTACGTGCCTGCTGAGGCGCGGGCGAGCGTGTGGAAGGGGTTCGAGGCGACGGCGTCCGAGCTGATGCGGGGCTCGGTCGGGAGCGGCGAGGGCATCGCGAACGCGGTGTTCGCCGTGAAGGGACTGGTCGATGCGTTCAGCGGGGACTCGGACGCGCTGACGGACGCGGTCGCGGTCTCGGGGGTCGCCTCGGTGGTGGTCCCGGAGATGGGTCCGCTCGCGGTGGGGTTGGGGACGGTGCTGAACCTGCGGAACTTCGCCGAGACGGAGGACGGGTTCCAGCTGGCGGAGGCGGTCGTGGGTCTGGTGGCACTGGCGTTCCCGGAGCTGGGTCCGGTGGCGCTGGTGATCGCGATGCTCGATCTGTGGCTGCGCGGGTCGGACCCCGCGGAGTGCGAGTCACCGGGGCAGAAGCTGATCGACGCGTTCCAGTGGCCGGCACACGAGGCGCTGTCGCGGATGACGCGGGTCGCGGCCGAGAAGGAGCTGACCGCGGTGCGGCTGGCGCAGGACCAGATCGCCTACCGGGCCCGGTTCGCGCAGTCGCGGATCGTGCTGGACGCGGTCGCGCAGGGGTACACCGCGGAGACGCTGCCGCCGTCCGTGCAGGGCGCGATCGACGACATCCAGGTCTCCGCGAACGAGGCGCTCCAGCTGACCTGGCAGGCGGGCCTCCAGGACCTGCGCAGGACGATCCGCGTGCTCACCGATGAGGTCAACGCCGGGAAGACCTTCACCGACTTCCGTGCGCAGTGGGTCGAGTCGGTGAACGAGAAGGGAGGCCTGACCCAGTGCGGGTCCGTCAAGCACACGGTCTCGGTGGACGAGCTGCCCTCGGTGAACACGCGTCCGATCGACCCGGACGCCTATCACGGCGCCGCGGAGGCGCAGTTCGGGTCGATCACGAACGAGACCCTGGACCTGTACGAGCACGCCGAGAACAGCCTGCGCCTGTTCGACCCGTCGAAGAACGCCCTCGTCGTCCCCTCCGTCGACCCCGTCGAGGTGGTCCACGCGATCACCCGCACCGACCTGCCGACCGCCTTCACCACCACCGGCGGGCGCTCGGCGGAGCAGACGGTGTCCCTGCTGAAGGGCACGGGGACGGCGGTCACGTTCGTGAGGGTCACCGACGAGGCGACGGGCGCCGTCGTCTGCGGTGCGCAGAAGGTCGACCAGGAGGGCCTCTGGCGCTGCGATTCCGGGCCGACCCCGTTCCAGGGACCGGGGACGACCCGCGAGTACCGGCTGTGGACGTCTCCGACCGACAGCGGGGAGTACACGCGCACCGAGCACCTGCTCAGCATCAGCACCGCCGGTGCCGCGACGACCGTCCCACTCGCGTTCGACGACCTCCACGTGAACGGACGCACTGTCACCGGAATCGTCCCCGCAGGCACCTCCGTCGTCCTGCGGCATCTGCCTCCGGGGATGTCCGAGGGGTACGGCGACGGTCCGGACCTCTCCGACCCCGTCACCACCGGCGCCGACGGCGCCTTCACACTGACCCTCTCCCCGGAGGCGGCCGGCGGACGGACGCAGATCGTCGCCGCTCGTCACGGCGAGGTGATCAGCCTCGCCGTCGATCTCGATCGGCCCGCCGCGCCCGCGCCGGCGTCAGGGCCCTCCGTGACCGCTCTGCGCACCACGATCTCCGCCGGGAGTCCGACGCTGACCCTCACGGGTGCAGGCTGGCCGATCACCACCAGCGTCGGATTCCGGCTCGACAGCGGAGCACGCTTCACCTCCGTCGTCACCGACGAGCACGGCGCCTTCGTCACCGAGGTCACTCTTCCTCCCGCGCTCGCGACGCCGGGCAGCCACACCCTCACCGCGAGCGACACCGGCACGACGAACACCGTCCGCACCGTCACGATCGTCGTCACCGGGTGATGTCGTCGGGGCGCATCCGTCTCATGCTGGTCGAGTAGCAGCGCAGCGGCGTATCGAGACCTGCCGTTCTGAAGCAGGGTGGATCTCGATACGCCCGCTCCGCGGGCTACTCGATCAGCATGAAGGCGGGCCGCTGCCTGAGCTGCTCGATCAGCAGGGAGAGGGAGTCTCGGCGCTCAGGGAGCGAGCGCGCGCGCCCGCTCGAGGAGGTCCTCCGCGACCTCGTCGAGGAAGCGCTGCTGCAGGGCGTCGCCGACCTGGACGAAGGCGATGTCGGTGAAGCCGGCCTCGATGAAGGGGACGACACTCTGGGCGAGCTCGTCGAGGTCGGGGCCGCAGGCGATCGACTCGGCGACGTCCTCCGGGCGCACGAACTGGCTGGCGCCCGCGAAGCCGGCCGGGGTGGGCAGGTCGGCGTTGACGGACCAGCCGCCCGCGAACCAGCGGAACTGCTCGTGCGCCAGGGCGATCCCCTGCTCCTTGTCCGGCGCCCAGCAGATCGGGATCTGCCCGATCGAGCGCGACGGAGCGGCGTCGGCACCGCGGACGGCGGTCCACTGCGAGATCAGCTCGGCCTCGGGCTCGGTGGTGATCAGGTGGTCGCCGAGCGGGGCGAAGCGCTCGATCGACTTCTCGCCCGAGACGGCGAGGCCGATCGGCACGGGCTTGTCCGGGAGGTCCCAGATCCGGGCGGAGTCGACGCGGAAGTAGTCGCCCTCCCAGGTGACCAGCTCACCGGTATGCAGGGCGCGGATGATGTGCACCGCCTCCTCGAGCATGTCCTGGCGTGCGGAGACGGCGGGCCAGCCCTCGCCGACCACGTGCTCGTTGAGGTTCTCGCCCGAACCGAGGCCGAGGAGGAAGCGGTCGTCGGAGAGGATCGCGAGGGTCGCCGCCTTCTGCGCGATCACGGCGGGGTGGTAGCGGATGGTCGGCGCCGTCACGTAGGTGGCGAGCTCGATGGTCGACGTCGCCTGCGCGACCGCGCCGAGCATCGTCCAGGCGTAGGAGGCGTGCCCCTGCTCGGTCAGCCAGGGCGAGTAGTGGTCACTCGAGACCGCGAACTCGAAGCCGTGCCTCTCGGCATCGACCGCGTAGCCCACCAGCTGCTTCGGGCCGCTCTGCTCGGTCATCAGGGTGTAGCCGAATCGCACCATCGTCCGCCTCGTTCCGCTCGTCGTCGTCGCCGTGCCGGAGGGCAGGCGTCCATCATGTGCGTCCATCGTCGGGCGGGGACGGGTGGCGCCGACAGCCCCTTGCCCGCCGGGCGGGGGCGGGCTAGCGGCGCCGCGCGTCAGACGAAGCGGACGCGGTTCTGGACGCGGGTGCGGACCTCGAAGGACTCGCCGTAGCCCCCGAGGCGCGGGTCGTCGGTGCCGGAGCGCAGCAGCTGCGGGAGGAGGGAGCGGCGGAGGAGCACGTCACCCGCGTGGCGACCGCGCTCGACCTGCTCGTAGGGCTGCTCGAGCGCGTCGTCGGGGACGACGATCACGCTCGCGGAGAAGCGCACGCCGAGCTCGCGGCCGAGGCGGCGGGCGGCCTTCGAGAGCGAGGCGAGCGGCTTCTCGTCCTCGGCCAGGCCCACACCCTCGACCTCGCCCTTGCGCAGGCGGACGGGCTCACCCCAGTCGGCCGAGGTCAGGGCGAGGAGACCGGACGGGCCGAGCACGAGGTGATCGATCTTGACGCCGCCGTCGCCGACCGCGACGTCGTTCCAGATCGTGAAGGCGATGCCGAGGGCGCCGACCAGGGAGGCCGTCGCCTCCTCCGCGTGGGCCTTGGCCAGCCAGGAGCGGACCTCGCGGGGGGCAGAGCGCACCAGCGCCGGGTCGAAGGGATCGTCGATCTCGACGCCGCGGCCGACCCACTCGCGGACGAGGCGGAGGTAGTACTCGCGAGCGGCGCCACCCGGGTGGCCGTAGGAGCGGGCGCGCACCGAGGACGCGGTCTGCTGGCGCGGCGAGCCGGTGTACGGCGCGTGCGAGGAGGCACCGGGGGCAGGCGCTCCGCGGTCGTAGTCGACGCGGGCGCCGGCGCTGCCGATCCGCTCCCAGGCGACCTGCACGGCGTGGAACGAGGCCGCGTCTCCCCCGGTGTCCGGGTGGGTCTCGCGGAGCAGGCGGCGGTAGGCGCGCTTGAGCTCGTCCTCCGACGCGCTCGCGGGGACGCCCAGCACCTCGTAGGGGGTGCGGGCGGCGTGGCTGTCTGGCATGTGCTTCCGGAGGGTCGGGGGCGGCGGGTGAACGCCCGGTCTCCGAGCATATCGACGCCGCCCGGGCGCCCGGTGGGAGCGCGCAGTGCGCCCCCTCCACGGCGCCCGGGTGCGGGTCGGCGTCCGGACTCCGGTCAGCGGTCCGCGAGCAGCTCGCGGACGCGCGGGATCACCCGGGTGCCGTAGAGCTCGATGTTCCGCATGATCGCGGCGTGCGGCAGGGTGCCGGCGCTGTACTTGAGGTCGAAGCGGTCGATGCCCAGGGCGCCGACCGTGTTCGCGATCTTCCGGGCGACCGTCTCGGGAGAGCCGAGGTGCAGCGCGCCGTCGGGTCCCGCCTCCTCGGCGAAGCGCTCGCGGGTGAGCGGGGCCCAGCCGCGCTCGCGGCCGATCGAGTCGAGCATGCCCTTGTAGTGGCCGAAGTAGAGCTCGTGCGCCTCCTCGTCGGTGTCGGCGATGAAGCCGGGCGAGTGGACGGCGACGGGCAGGCGCGGCTGCTCGAGCTGGTCGAGCGCGCGGCCGAAGAGGTCGACGTAGGGGCGGAAGCGGGCGGGGGCGCCGCCGATGATCGCGAGGACCAGCGGGAAGCCGAAGCGCGCGGCGCGGACGACCGACTCGGGGCTGCCGCCGACGCCGATCCAGGTGCGCAGGCGACGGTCGCCCTCCATGGTCGGGTACACGCTCTGCTCGGTCAGGGCCGGGCGGACGGTGCCCTGCCAGGTGACCGGGCCGCCCTGCACGAGCTCGTGGAACAGCTCCAGCTTCTCCTCGAAGAGCACCTCGTACTGGGAGAGGTCGAGGCCGAAGAGCGGGAAGGACTCGGTGAAGGACCCGCGGCCGAGGATGACCTCGGCGCGGCCGTTCGAGAGCCCGTCGAGGGTGGCGAAGCGCTGGTAGACGCGCACGGGGTCGTCGGAGGAGAGGACGGTGACCGCGGAGCCGAGGTGGATGCGTTCGGTCTTGGCGGCGATCGCGGCGAGCACGACGTCCGGGGCGCTGACGGCGAAGTCGGCGCGGTGGTGCTCGCCGACGCCGAAGAAGTCGAGGCCCACCTCGTCGGCGAGGACGCCCTCCTCCACCACATCGCGCAGGACCTGGCCGTGCGAGAGGAGCGTGCCGTCGGCCGCGGCCGTGACGTCGCCGAAGGTGTCGACACCGAACTTGATTTCATGCGTACTCATGGACTTTGCAACCTCCGAGGGTCGGGGACTATTCCGGCGGCGACGGCCGGCTCGCGGTAGGCCAGCCCCAGCGATGCGACGGTGTCGTGCGCGTTCAGGCCGCTGGGGTTCGGCAGCACCCAGAGCGGGGCGCCGGCGATCGGCTCGTCCTGCCGCCCCTGGCGCGCCCTGATCCGCCCGAAGGCGGCGCGGTAGGCGGTGATGCCGACCATCGCGACGGCGGCGGGGCGGACGCGCTCGACGGTGCGGATCAGGCGCTCGGCGCCGGCGCGCAGCTCCTCCGGCGTGAGCTCGTCGGCGCGGGCGGTGGCACGGGGTGCGAGGTTGGTGATGCCGACGCCGCGGTCGGCGAGGGCGCGGCGATCCTCGGCGGTCATCCCCTCGGAGACGCGGAGCACGCGGTCGAGGATGCCGGCGGCGGCGAGGGCCGGGTAGAAGCGGTTGCCGGGGTGGGCGAAGTGCGCGCCGGTCGCGGCCGTCCAGAGGCCGGGGTTGATGCCGACGAAGAGGAGGCGGACGTCGCCGTCGAGCAGGTCCTCGACGGTGCGGTCGCGGTACGAGGCGAGCTCGGCGCGGGAGAACGGCATGCGGCCATCCTGCCGTGCGGGCCGCGCGGACGGTGGCAGCATGGGGACATGACGAACGCATCGCAGGACCACCCGATTCAGCACGGCAGCGACGACGCTCCCCTGGACGAGAAGCTCCGCGGCATCCTGCTGCAGGTCGCCGGCGACGCCGAGCTGCGGCCCGAGGAGGACGTAGAGGCGCTGCTGCGCCAGCGCCTGCGCGACACCCGGATCGAGATCGCGGAGGAGCACATCGCCGGGCTCGCGCGGCGGATCCCCGGGCTGACCCAGCGCGGCGGCGGCGACCTGAGCCCCGGCGCGCACTGAGCCCCACGCACACCGAGGCTCGGCGCGCACTGAGCGTCGGCATCCTCTGATGCGCACCGCGTCACTCCGGCAGCGCCGGTCCCTTCCGGTGGTGGTCGAAGACCAGGCTCGTCCGGGTCGAGGCGACCGCCGGGTGCGCCGAGAGGTTCGACACCACGAAGTCGCGGATGTCGTTCGAGTCGCGCACGGCGACGTGGAGGAGGAAGTCCTCGGAGCCGCCGAGGAAGAACAGCTGCACGACCTCGGGCAGCGCGCGGATCTCCTCGGCGAACCGGGTGATCGCCTGCCGCTGACCGGCGCGGATGTTGACGCTGATCAGTGCCTGCAGGGTCAGCCCGAGGGCCGCGGGGTCGAGCTCGGCGGTGAAGCCGGTGATGATGCCGCGTTCGACGAGGGAGCGCACCCGCGAGACGCAGGTGGAGGGCGCGATGCCGGCCTGCTCGGCGAGGCGGCTGTTCGGGGTGCGGGCATCGGCCCGGAGCAGGCGGACGAGGGTCCGGTCGATCGGATCGAGGTCGCCGAGATCGTGCAGATCCTGCGGTCTCATGGCGGCACGGCTCCTTCTGATCACGGATCCTGCGGTGAACGCTTCGATTCTCGACGATCCTGCGGATGTTCTCCCGTTCGAAACATGATCTTCGCACGATAGGGGCAGTCCACCGCGAAGGAGCAGTCATGCGCATCGGCATCCCCACCGAGATCAAGAACAACGAGAACCGCGTGGCGGCGACGCCCGCCGGAGTGCACGAGCTCGTGCGACGCGGGCACGAGGTGCTGGTCGAGGCGGGCGCCGGGCTCGGCTCGCGGGTCTCGGACGAGGACTTCGCCGCCGCCGGCGCCCGGATCGTCGCGGGGCCGGACGAGGTCTGGGGCGAGGCCGACCTGGTGGTCAAGGTCAAGGAGCCGATCGAGGCGGAGTACCCGCGGATGCGCTCCGGGCAGATCCTCTTCACCTACCTGCACCTCGCCGCCTCCCGCGCGTGCACCGATGCGCTGCTCGCCGCCGGCACCACCGCGATCGCCTACGAGACCGTGCAGCTGCCCGATCGCCACCTGCCCCTCCTCTCGCCGATGAGCGAGGTCGCCGGGCGGCTCTCGATCACCGTCGGCGGCTACCACCTGATGCGGGCGGCCGGCGGGCGAGGCACCCTCCTCGGCGGAGTGCCCGGGACGCCGAAGGCCAAGGTCGTCGTGATCGGCGGCGGCGTGGCCGGCGAGCACGCCGCGGCGAACGCGCTCGGCATGGGCGCCGACGTGACCGTGGTGGACCTGTCGATCCCGCGGCTGCGCGAGCTCGAGGCGCGCTTCGACGGGCGGATCCAGACGCGCGCGTCCTCGACGTACGAGATCGCGGCGCAGATGGCGGAGGCCGATCTGGTGATCGGGTCGGTCCTGATCCCGGGTGCGCGGGCGCCGAAGCTCGTGACGGACGAGATGGTGGCGACGATGAAGCCGGGCTCGGTGCTGGTCGACATCGCGATCGACCAGGGCGGCTGCTTCGAGGGATCGCGGCCGACGACGCACGACGACCCGGTCTTCGCGGTGCACGACAGCGTCTACTACTGCGTCGCCAACATGCCCGGCGCGGTGCCGGAGACGTCGACGCGGGCGCTGACGAACGCGACGCTCCCCTACGTCGTCGCGCTGGCGGACCGCGGCTGGAAGGCGGCGCTCGCGGCGGATCCGGCGCTCGCGAAGGGGCTCAGCACGCACGACGGGCAGGTCGTGAACGCGGCGGTCGCCGAGGCGTTCGGGCTGCCGGCGGCGAGCCTCGAGGGGCTGCTGGGCTAGGCGGCCTGCAGGCCCAGGGTCTCGACGATCTGCGCGATCTCGTCCTCGGGAGCGGCCGCGAGGTCGACGGTGACGTGCCGCTCGTCGTCGCCGAGCGGCTCCAGGGCCTCGAACTGCGAATCCAGCAGGGCGGGCGGCATGAAGTGGCCGGTGCGCGCGCCGAGGCGGTCGGCGATCAGCTCGCGGGTGCCGGCGAGGTGCACGAAGACGAGGTCGTCGCGGCGGAGCACGTCGCGGTAGCGGCGGCGCAGGGCGGAGCAGGTGACGACGACGGAGTCGCCCCCGCTCACGAGAGAGTCCACGCGGGCCGCGATCGTCGCCAGCCAGGGGGCGCGGTCCTCGTCGTCGAGCGGGACGCCCTCGGCCATCTTCGCGACGTTCGCGGCGGGGTGGAGCTCGTCGCCCTCGACGAAGGTCCAGCCGAGGCGGTCGGCCAGCAGGGTGGCGATCGTGGACTTGCCGCTGCCGGAGACGCCCATCACGACGAGGGCGCGGACGGGAGTGGCGGAGGGACTGGCCGATGCGGTCATGACCTCGATTATGTCCGACGAATAGCTGGTCGGGCGAGGCGTGCGCCGGAATACTGAGGGCATGGACGGACCGCGCTCGCTGCACGAGGCGGTGCTCGACGAGCTCGGGGCGCAGATCGTGCAGGGCGCACTGGCGCCCGGGAGCGCCTTCAGCGCGGACGAGCGGGCGGAGCGCCGCGGGGTCTCCCGCTCGGTGATGCGCGAGGCGGTGCGGGTGCTGGAGTCGCTCGGGCTGGTGGTCTCGCGGCGGCGGGCGGGGACGCGCGTGCAGCCGCCGGAGTGCTGGAACGCGCTGGATCCGCGGGTGATCGGCTGGAGCCTCGACGGGCCGGATCGGCAGGTGCAGCTGCATCGGCTGAGCCAGCTTCGCCTCGGTGTCGAGCCGCTGGCGGCGCGGCTCGCGGCGGAGCACGCGACGGCCGGGCAGCGGATCGCGCTCGCCGAGGCGGCGGGCGGGATGTCCGAGCACGCTCGGGCGGCCGATCAGGCGGCCTACCTCGCTGCCGACGTCGTCTTCCACCGGACGCTGCTGGCGGCGTCGGGGAATCCGATGCTCGCGCAGCTCGGCGACCTCGTCGCGGAGGGGCTCGCCGGGCGCACGCGGCACGCGCTGATGCCGCGCGAGGCGGACTCGGAGGCGGTGGGGCTGCACCGGGCGGTCGCCGCTGCGGTGGCCGAGGGCGACGGTGAGGCGGCGGAGGCGGCGATGCGCGCGATCGTCGAGGAGTCGGACCGGGCGGTGCAGGCGGGGTGAGCGCGGGGGCGGGTCGTGGCGGGCGGGTCTCGATACGCCCTGCGGGCTACTCGACCAGCATGCACGGCAGGCGGCTCCCGACGGGGCGGGTCTCGATACGCCCTCCGGATTGCTCGACCAGCAGGGGGCGGGCTGCTCGAGCGGCCCGGCCCGGGCTGGTCGACCGGCGTGACTCGGGTGCTCGACCGGAGGGGGCGGTCGGGCTGCGAATGGGGTGGGGCGGGTTGCTGTGCGGGCCGGCGGGGCGCACAGTGGAGGGATGGCCGAGGGATACTCCTCCGCGCAGGTGCGGGCCGCCGAGGCGCCGCATCTGGCGCGTCGAGAGCCGCTGATGCAGCGGGCAGCGGACGGGCTCGCGCGGGAGCTGCGGGCCGCGCTCAGCACGCGCCGGGACCGGCGCGGTGCGGGCAGCGTGCTCGTGCTGGTCGGGCCGGGGAACAACGGCGGGGACGCGCTGTACGCGGCGGCCGAGATCTCCTCCTCCGGCAGCGACGTGTCGCTCGTGCTGACCGCCGACAGGGCGCACCAGCGCGGACTCGCCGTCGCGCTGGACGACGGCTGCGGCCGCGTCGCCGCCGATGACCCGGCCGCCCTCGCGGCCGCCGTCGCCCGCGCGGACGTGATCGTGGACGGGATCCTCGGCATCGGCACGGCGGAGCCGGCGCTGCGCGGGCGGCCGCGCGAGGTGGTGGCGACGGTGATCGAGGCGCTCGGACGACGCGAGGACGCGCCCGTCGTGGTCGCCGTGGATCTGCCGAGCGGGATCGGGCCCGACGACGGCGCGGTACCGGACGAGACCGTCCTGCCCGCCGACGTGACCGTGACCTTCGGGGCGATCAAGGCGGGGCTGCTGCTCGAGCCCGCGCGCTCCTACGTCGGCCGGATCCGGCTCGTGGACATCGGGCTCGGGCCCGACCTCGCCGGGGTCGAGCCGATCGTCAGGACCTAGAGCCTCGGCCTACGCCTGCGCGCCGCGGGTGAGCAGGTGCGCCCGCTCGGGGTGCTGGTCGAACCACTGTCCGACGTACCAGCACATCGGCACGATGCTGCGGCCGCTCGTCGCCTCGATGTCGTCGACGGCGAAGGCGACCAGCTCGCCGGCCAGCCCCTGGCCGCGGTGCGGCGGCGAGGTGAAGGAGCGCACGAGCGAGACGCTCTCGTCGTTCTCGTGGAAGTCGAGGACGCCGACGAGCGCCCCATCCTGGTGCAGCTCGTAGCGTGACGCGTGGTCCGCCCGGCGGAAGTCTCTGGCCATCTCCCCAGGGTAGGCCGCTCGCGCTCCGCACGGCCGGGGTGGTCAGGATCCGTCGCCGAGCAGATCGCCGTCGACGTAGTACCAGCGGCCGTCCTCGCGGAGGAAGCGGCTGCGCTCGTGCACGAGCCCCGGCCCCTCGGACGAGCGGTAGGAGGCGCGGAACTCGACGAGCCCCTCCGCGTCGTCCTCGCCGCCGAACGAGGTGTCGACGATCTGCAGGCGCCGCCAGCGGACGTCGTCGTCGAGGTCGACGCGCTTCGGGCGGGTGGACGGGTGCCAGCTGGACAGCAGGTAGCCGGCGCTGCCGAGGACGTTCGCGCTGTAGCGGCTGCGCATCAGGCGCTCCGCGGTCGGCGAGGGCGTCTCGCCGAGGTGGGCGGGGCGGCAGCAGTCGGCGTAGTGGCGGCGGCTTCCGCACGGGCAGGCGTCGGCGGGGTGCATCCGGACAGTCTCGCAGGGCGCGGGCGCGCCGGATCGCCCTACTCCCCCGCTCCCGCCGGCTCCGCCACCAGCGACACCGCGAGCAGATCGCCCGTCGGCCCGGCGCCGACGGCGTGCAGCGAGAACTCGACCAGGCCGTCCTCACCCGTCGACGGGGTGATCGCGTACTCCACCTCGACGGCGTCGTCGAGCGTCCGGACGGCGAGCGGCTCGCCGAGCGGGCGGCCGTCGATCCGGAGCTCGTGCTCGCCGCCGCCGTCGCGGTCGCGCAGCAGGACCCGGAGCACGGCGGCGCGCTGCGACGGATCGACGAGGGTGTAGCCGAACCAGCCGTCCGGGCCCTCGGCGCTGCGCCAGTGCACGCCGTCGGCGCCGCCCGCGCGGCTGCGATGCCCGACGAAGGCGTGGTCCGACTCGGGCTGCTGCTCGCCCGCGGTCACGGAGTCGATCACCGCGGCTGCGGAGGCGGCCTCGCGGTCGAGCGCGGCGAGCTCGGCCCGGCGCGCGGCGGAGTCGGAGCCGCTGGGCCAGTAGAGCGTGTAGCGGCTGTCGTGCAGTGCGGAGAACGGCTCGAGGCGGACCGGACCGGCGTCGGTGCGGAGCTCCGCGGTCAGGGTCGCGCGGTCGAGGAGGGCGACGGCGCCGACTCCCCCGGTGACGACCGGGGTCGCGGCGAGGTCGCGGAGCGGGCCCGCGGCGACGTGCGCCATCCGCCGGCCGTCGGCGATCAGTCCGTCGAGGTCGGCGTCGTCGGTCCTCGCCGCGAGCACGACGGGGCCGTAGGAGAACGCCGACCAGGCGGAGCCGTCGGGCAGCGGCTCGGCGCGGAAGCCGAGCGCGAAGACGATCCGGATCTCGTGGCGGCCGGGCTCCAGGACGGCGGTGCGGACGAAGCCCTCGACGGCCGCGGTGTCGAGCGCTGCGCCGTCGACCGCCACGGTCATCGACTCCGCCCACGACGGCCGGCGGAGCCGCACGGCACCGGCGCGCTCCAGGTCCACGGTGATGGTCACGTCGTCCGCCTGCGGGAAGGCGGTGTCGATCCGCGCGCGCAGCCCGTGCTCCGGGGCGTCGAGGGTCGAGGGCAGGTAGAGGGCGATCAGCAGGTCGTCGCCGGTCCGTGCGCGGTCACCGTCGCGCGCCTCGTCGCCGACGAGGGCGCAGATCAGCTCGCCGTAGCGGGCGTGGTTCTCGAGCCCCGTGCCGACGCAGCACCACATCCCCTCGTGCGGCGCGGAGTAGACCCGGTAGTGCGCCGGGCGCAGTGGGGTGAAGTAGACGAAGCCGCCGTCGGGGTGCTGCGAGGAGAGCAGGTGGTTGTACTGCGCGCGCTCGACGTAGTCGAGGTAGCGCTCCTCGCCGCCCGCCTCGAAGAGGACACCGCTCAGCTCGATCATGTTGGCGGTGTTGCAGGTCTCGGGGCCCTCGCGGTCGAGGATCATCGGCGTGAAGTCGCTCGCGCGGTGGAAGTGCTCGCGCACGCTGTTGCCGCCGATCGCGACGGTGCGCTCGCCGGTGACCCGCTCCCAGAAGAAGCGCGCGGCCGGCAGCTGCTCGCCGCCGAGGCGCGCGTAGCCGACCGCCTTCGGGATCTGGGTGTTCGCGTGCAGCCCGTCGAGCGCGTCGCGCCGCTCGAGCAGCGGGTCGAGCAGCGCGCGGTGCGAGAAGCGCGCGGCCTCGGCGCGGTAGGCGGCGGCGCGCTCGGAGTCGCCGGGGTCCGCGGCGGCCACCTGCTCCGCGAGATCGGCGAACGCCTCGTTCATCCCGCCGAACTCGGCGTGCAGCATCGCCTCGAAGGCGTCGTCGTCGAGCCCGGCGGAGACGCCGAGCCACCAGTCCGCGAACCGCACGGCCATCGCGAGCGCCCGCTCCGAGCCGCCGGCGGACGCGGCGTCGAGCAGGCCCGAGAGCGTCTTGTGCAGGTTGTACAGCGGCACCCAGCGGCCGTTGAGGGTGAAGAGGTCGGCGTCGACCTCGCCGCGGGCGAGCTCCTCCCCCAGTGCGCGCCCGCCGGGGACGCCCCCGAGGTAGCCGGTGCCGACCGCGTCCTGGGCCCGCTCGAACCCGTCGAGCAGGGTCTCCATCCGCTCGCGCGCGGCGGCGTCGCCCGTGGCCGCGAGCATCAGCGCGCTCGCCGAGAGTGCGTGACCGCCGACGTGCCCGTCGAGCCCGTCCGACTCCCAGTTGCCGTAGCCCTCCGCCGCGGGCAGACCGGCCTCGCGCAGGAACGGCGCGAGCAGGCGGTCGGGGTCGAGCGCGAGGAGGTAGCGCAGGCCCGTGGCCTGAGCGTCGGCGAAGGCGCTCGGCAGCAGGCGGACGGAGCGCAGCGGGAAGCGGCGAACGGGGCGGACAGCGGGGGCGGTGCGGGGCAACGGGAGACCTCTCAGCCCTTGACGGCGCCCGCGACGAGACCGCGGACGTAGTACTTCTGGATGGCGGCGTAGAGCAGCAGGCACGGGATCATCAGCAGCACCGCGCCGGCGATGACGTAGCCGAAGTCGGTCTGGCCGAAGGCGCCGGAGGAGATGTTCTGGATGGCGACCGGCAGCGTGAAGAGGTCCTGCCGGGTGAGGAAGGTCAGCGCGCCGAGGAAGTCGCTCCAGGCGCCGAGGAAGGCGAAGAGGAACACCGTGGCGACACCCGGGACGATCATCGGCCGCAGCACCGAGAAGAGGATGCGGAACGGCCCGGCCCCGTCGATCCGCGCGGCCTCGGTCACCTCGCGCGGAATCTGCGCGAAGGAGTTGCGCATCAGGAACACCCCGAACGGCAGGTTGAAGGTGAGGTAGAAGAGGATGATGCCGAGGTGGGTGTCGGTCAGCCCGAGCGCGTTCATCTCGAGGAAGAGCGGAGTGAGCACCGCCTGGAACGGCACCATCATCGTCAGCAGGATCAGGCCGAAGGCGACGTTCGAGCCGCGGAACGGGAAGAGCACCAGCGCGTAGGCGGCGAGGGTGGTCACGACCACGCTGAGCACGGCGGTGCCGAGCGCGATGATCAGCGAGTTGACGATGTAGGTCCCCGCGCCGATCGAGCCGAGCAGGCCGGTGTAGTTGTCGAGCGTGAGGTTCGAGAAGGACTGCTCGGCGGCGGGCGCGACGATCTGCGCGCCGGGCTGGAACGAGCGCAGGATCGACCAGGCGACCGGCGCGACGAACGCGACCGAGACCAGCGTGCCGAGCACGACGTAGAGGACGGTGCGGAGCCGGGCGGCGGGGGTGCTGCGGCGACGCGCCGGCACCGGGGCGGCGGCGGGCGCCGGCGGGCGGGTGGGCGTCGGAGTGCGAGGGGGCATCAGTCGTCCTTCATCACGCGGAACTGGAGCAGCGTCAGCGCGGCCGCGATGACGACGACCACGAACGACAGCGCGGTCGCGTAGCCGACCTGCAGATCGCCGAAGGCCTTGTTGTAGACGTAGAGCATCACGGTGAGGGTGCCGGTGCCCGGCCCGCCGCCCGTGATCACGTAGAACTGGGTGAAGGCGAGGATCGCGCCGACGAAGCCGAGCACGCTGAGCAGCCCGAGGTAGCGCTTCACCAGCGGCACCGTCACCAGGAACTCCTGCTTCCACCGGCCGGCGCCGTCGATCGCCGCGGACTCGTAGAGGGCGTCGTCGATGCCCTGCATGCCCGACATCAAGACGATCATCGTGAAGCCGGAGCCGACGTAGGCGCCGAGGAGGACGATCAGCGTCGTCGCGCTCGTCGCGTCGAGCAGCCAGGCGGTGGGCGCGTCGGTGAGGCCCAGGGCCATCAGCACCTGGTCGAGCGCGCCGCTGTCGGGGCGGAACTCGAGCAGCGCGACGAAGCTCAGCGAGGTGAGTCCGATCACGTAGGGCACGAAGACGGCGGTGCGGATGATCCCCGCCCCGCGCCGGTTCGAGCGCACCAGCACGGCGAGCAGGTAGCCGACGACGATGCCGAGCAGCGTCGAGACGACGGCGAAGCCGAGCGTGTAGAGCACGGACGCCCAGAACGTGGTGTCCGAGAAGGCGGTCGCGTAGTTGTCGAACCCGACGAAGCCGACGGTGCCGACCAGCGGCCAGTCCGTCACCGAGATCACCACCGCGAAGATCAGCGGCACGACGACGAAGACGACGACGAGCACGAGGGCGGGCAGGATCATCAGGAGCCCGGTGCGGGCGTCCTTCTTTCCGAGGGCGACGCTCATGCCTGGTTCACCTCCAGGACGCGGGCCGTCTCCTCCTGGCCGCGGTCGAGGACCGCGTCGAGGTCGTCGTCGCCGAAGACCGCGCCGCGGAACATCGCGAGCCACGGGGACTGCACGGTGTTGGTGAGCTGGGTGTACAGGGTGGTCGGGGCGGCGAAGCCCTCGTTCATCCGCTCCATCCCGGGGACCATCAGCGGGAACTCGTCGACGAAGCCGGTCTCGAGCACGTCGTCGCGCACCGGGTACCAGCCGAGCGCGGCGAGCTCGGACTGCTGCTCGAGCTCGGTGACGAAGCGCATGAAGTCCCAGGCCGCCTCGGGATTCCTCGCGCCGCGCGGGATCGAGAGCACCGCGCCGCCGGAGAACTGCGAGACGCCGCCGTCGGGGCCGGGGAACGCGCTGACGCCGAGGTCGCCGAGGAACTCGGGGGTGGCTCCGCCGACGATCAGGTCGTAGGAGCCGGGGAAGAGGCCGACGGTGCCGTCGAGGAAGTCCTTGCCCCAGGCCGTGCCGCTGTCGGCGGAGGCGCCGGGCTGGGCGAGGCCCTCCTGCTCGAAGGTGCGGTAGAGCTCCAGGGTGCGCCGCAGCGGCTCGTTGCCCGCGACGGTCGCGCTCTGGCGGCCGACGACGCCGTCGTAGAAGGGACTCTCGTCGGCCCAGAAGTGCGGCTGGATCACGTAGCCGAGGATGCCGGCGGAGTTGCCGGTGAAGGTCACCCCGGAGACGCCGTCGAGCCGCTGGAGCGCCCGGGCGTGGGTCAGGTACTGGTCGAAGTCGGTCGGTCCCTGCTCCGGGTCGAGGCCGGCCTGCTCGTAGAGGCGCTTGTTCCAGAAGAGCTGCGACACGTTGGAGAGGGCGGGCAGTCCGTAGACCTTGCCGTCGTAGGAGGCGACGTCGAGCAGCGGCCGGTTGAGGCGGTCGGCGTAGGGCAGCGCCTGGATCAGCGGGGTGAGGTCGGTCAGCGCCTCGCGGGAGCTGAAGACCGGCGTGGTGACCGAGTCGGGAGCGACGACGTCGGGCACGGCGTCCGCGCGGATCGCCGTGGCGAGCTTGGTGACCATCTGCCCCTCGGGCAGCACGGTCAGCTCGACCCGGACCGCGCTCTGCGCCGCGTGGTACTTCTCGACGATCAGCTGGGCCGGCGTGAAGGCGACGCTCCGGCACCAGAACCGGATCGTGCCGCTCGGGGCGGCGGCGAACGAGGGCGCGGAGACGTCGGCCTCGGGCAGGACGGCGGAGCAGCCGGTCAGGCCGAGCGCGGCCGCCAGGCCCGCACCGCCGAGGGCGAGCGCGCGCCGGCGGGTCAGGTCGGGCAGGTGCGGGTCGAGCAGGCGGAGAGGAGAGTGCATCGTCGGTCCCTCGTCGTTCGGTCGGTGCGGGCGGTCGGGTGCGTGCGGTCGGTGCGTGAGCGTGGACGGGTGCGGGCGGGCGCGGCGGGTGGGCGCCGGGTCAGGTGGAGTCGCGGACGATCAGCTGGCAGGGGTGCGCCTCGATCCCGGCACGGGGGCGGCCGTCGATCGCCTCCAGCGCGCGGGCGCCGGCCGCCCGGCCGAGCTCCTCGAGGTTCATGTCGACCGTGGTGAGCGCGGGACGGGAGTTCATCGCCGCGGCGGCCCAGTTGTCGAAGCCGACGATCGCGACGTCGCGCGGGACGCTCACGCCGGCCTCGCGGAGGCCGTCCGCCACTCCGCGGGCGATCTCGTCGCTGCCGCAGAGCACCGCGTCGACCGGTTCGACCCGCTGGCGCAGCATCTGCGCGGCCTGACGGCCCCAGGTCTCGGTCCAGTTGCCGTAGAGCGAGCGGTCGCCGACCAGGCGCAGGCCGAAGGAGGGCGCGTGCTCCTGGACCGCCTCGGCGCGGATCCGGGCGGAGTAGTCGAGCCGGGGCCCGGCGACGTAGGCGATGTCGCGGCGGCCGAGCGCGGCGACGTGCTCGAGGGCGAGCAGGATCCCCTGGGTCTGGTCGACGACGACCGACATGTCGGCGGGGTCGTCGGAGGAGCCCATCACGTAGACGATCGGCACGCTGGTCGCGGGCAGCGCCGGGCGCGGACCGGTGAGGTTGGTCATCACGACGATCGCGTCGACGCCGCGGGCCGCGAGGATCTCGACGCAGTGTCGCTCGCGGACCCGGTCGCCGCGGGAGTTGCTGAGCAGCACCGAGGCCTGCTCGGCGGGGAAGGCGTCCTCGAGGCCCCACATCACCGGGATGCTGAAGCGGCCGATGTCGTCGGAGGTGACCAGCCCGATCGTGAGCACCCGCTGCTCCGGGGCCGGCCCGCTCGCGGCGGCCGGCAGCGCGAAGCCGAGCTCGGCGGCGGCGGCGAGGATCCGCCCGCGGGTGTCGCCGCTCAGCTGGCCGCGGTGGTTCAGCGCCTTCGAGACGGTGCCGACGGAGACGCCGGTCGCCGCGGCGACGTCGCTGAGGGTGATGCGGCGGGCGGGGAAGCTCATCGGGGTCGTCCTCTTCTCGTCGTCGAGAGCGTGGGTGCGCGTGACGGCCACGGTAGCTTGCGGCAACTTTCCGCGTCAAGGCAAACCTTGCCGCGGCTTGCTGCGAGGGACGCGGAGGTGTGCATCCCCTCCACGTCCGCGGCTCCGGGTTGAGACGGGCCGGGGATCTCGGCATCGTGGCTCCCTCATCGATCACGGACGGAAGGAACGACCCGATGCTCACGCTCACCGACAACGCCAGCACCGTCGTCAAGACCATCACCGGTCAGACCGAGACCCCCGTCGAGGGTGGACTCCGCATCAGCGGCGACGACCTCGACGCCCGCAACTTCGCCGTCGCCGTCGCGCCGGCCCCGGAGACCACCGATGCGGTCGTGGAGCAGGACGGTGCGCGGGTCTTCCTCGACGTCGCCGCCTCCGTGGCCCTCGGCGACAAGGTGCTCGACGCGCAGGTGGACGAGGGCGGCTCCGTCACCTTCGGCATCACGCCGCAGGGCTGACGCCCGGCCGCTCGAACGACGGAGGCCGCCCTCCCGCTGCTGCGGGGAGGGCGGCCTCCGTCGTTCCGGGCGGCTCAGGACAGGACGTCGCGGGTGGTGAAGCGCGCGATCGCCAGCGAGCCGAAGACGGCGACGTAGGCGAGCTGCAGGAGCGCGTTCTCGCCGAACGAGCTCCAGGCGATCGGATCGCGCAGCAGGTCGGCGAAGTCGAACCAGCGGTCGGTGAACAGGAACGGGTGCAGGGCGTCGAGCTGCGAGAGCGAGCCGACGATCTGCGCCGCGATCGAGACGACGACGGTCGCGGCCATCGCGCCGACCGGGACGTCGGTGAGCGTCGAGACGAACAGGCCGATCGCCGCGAGGCCGACCAGCGAGAGCGCCGCGTAGACGGCGATCGCGAGCGCGCGGCCGATCGCGTCGGCGAGCGGCACCGTGCTGCCGGAGAGCAGCGTCACCGGGCCGGCCGGGAAGAGCGCCAGGCCGATCAGGATGCCGACCACCATCACGGTCAGCGCCGCGGCGAGGCAGAACGCGATCGCGGCGGCGAACTTGACGACGAGCAGCCGGATCCGCCCGACCGGGCTGACCAGCAGGTAGCGCAGGGTGCCGAGCGACGCCTCCCCCGCGATCGCGTCGCCCGCGACGACGCCGACGGTCAGCGGCAGGAAGAGCGGGACGGCGACCGTGATCGCCGCGAAGCCGGTGAACAGGCCGTTGCCGGCGATCGCGCCGACGAAGGAGGGACCGCCGCCGTCGCCGCCGGACAGCCGCACGGCGACCGCCAGCAGGATCGGGATGGCCGCGAGGGCCGCCAGCAGCGCCCAGGTACGGCGGCGGCGGAAGAGCAGGACCAGCTCGGAGGCGAGGAGCGAGCCGATGCCGAGGCTGCGCCCGGTGCGGGCGGGGGCGGCAGCGGCGGCCGCAGTGGTCTCAGCGCTCGACATCGAAGCCCTCCCCGGTGAGCTGGACGAAGCGCTCCTCGAGCGAGGGGCGGCGGACGGAGAAGCCGCGCACGCGGACTCCCGCGGTGACGAGGGACGCGACCACGGACTCCGGGGCGGCGGTCGTCGGCATCGCGGCGACGACCAGCGGCGGATCGATCGGGTGCTCGGCGGGGACGAGCCGCGGCGCGAGTCCCAGTTCGACGAGGGCGCGCTGGGCGTCGACCACATCGGGCGTGAGCAGCTCGAGGGAGGCCGCGTCGCCGCGGAGCTCGTCGAGCCCACCCTGCGCGACGAGGCGGCCGGTGCGCATCACGGCGGCGTGGGTGCAGAGCTGCTCGATCTCGGCGAGCAGGTGGCTGGAGACGAGGACCGTCGTGCCGTCGGCGTTGAGACTGCGCACGAGCGAGCGGACCTCGCGGGTGCCCTGCGGGTCGAGCCCGTTGGTCGGCTCGTCCAGGACGATCAGGTCGCGCGGCGAGAGCAGGGCGACGGCGATGCCGAGGCGCTGCTTCATCCCGAGCGAGTAGGAGCCCACCTTCTTGCCGGCCGCAGCGGAGAGGCCGACGCGGGCGAGGGCCTCCTCCGCCCGGCTGTCGCGGCTGCGCGCGGAGGTGCCGGCCTCGGCCGCGTCGAAGCGGCGGAGGTTCGCGCGGCCGGAGAGGAACGGATAGAAGCCCGGCCCCTCGACGAGCGCGCCGACCCGCGGCAGCACCTCGGCCGCGCCGCGCGGCATCGCCGTGCCGAGGACGGTGATGTCACCCTCGGTCGGCGCGGCCAGGGCGAGGAGCATCCGGATGGTCGTGGTCTTCCCCGAGCCGTTGGGCCCGAGGAAGCCGAAGACGGCGCCGCGCGGGACGGCGAGATCGAGACCCGACACCGCCTCCTGGCGCCCGAAGCGCTTGGTGAGGCCCCGGGTCTCGACCGCGAGCTCGCCGGTCGTCACCGACCGGCGGCGGCGGTCAGCGCGTCGACCGGGACGGCGCCCGCGAGGACGCGTCCGTCGTCGGTGAAGAGGACCGTGAACAGGGCGGACGAGAGCACCCGGCCGCCGTCGACGGCCGTGGTCACGGCGTCCAGCTGGGCGAGCGACTCGGCGTCGCCGGCCGGCAGCTCGACGATCGAGCCCCAGCCGGTGCCGGTGGTGGTGACGCCGGAGTCGCCCTCGGGCGCGGCCGGGACGTCGGTGGCGTCGGTGGAGGGGTCCTGCTCGTGCGTCGGTGCGGCCTTCTCGGTGACCTCCGCGCCGACGGGCGGCGTGAAGGAGAACATCGCGGCGTCGGGCGCCGAGACGTCGATGCTCGTGTAGGCGACGCTGAAGGCGGGCGCGGTGCCGCCGACGGGAGTGACGGCCACGCCGAGGGGCAGGCCGGTCTCGCCGTCGATCGAGACGGTGACCGAGCCGACGAGGGTGCTGCTGTCGCGCGGGGTGAGCACGAGCTCGTAGGCGTCACGGCCGGCGACGCGGACATCGGAGCCGACGGCGACGGTGGTGGTCGGGTCGATCGAGGCGAGCAGCTGCTCGGCGACCGAGGACGGGGTCGGGATCTCGCCGGCGGGAGCCTCGGTCGGAGGAGCGGCCGTGTCGCCGGTGGGCGGCAGCAGGTGGGTCGCGGAGTTCTCGGCGGAGTCGTAGATCCAGACGCCGTCGGCCTTCGTCGCGACGACGTCGCGCTCGGCGAGGCGGTCGAGGACCTGCAGGCGCGCGCCGTGCTCGGCGTCGACGAAGACACGGGCCTGGTGAGAGCCGGTCGCGAGCTCCATCAGCGCGCTCGTCGCCGAGGCGTCGTCCGAGCCCTGCGCACCGGAGCCGGTGCTGCCGAGAGCGGAGAGGTCGGGGAGCCCGAGGGCGGAGGTCTGCTGGACCTCGCCCGAGAAGGCGGTGGTGTCGCTCTCGGCGACGAAGGTCAGGAGGTCGGCGGCGGACTTCTCCGGGAGGTCCCCGGCCGCGCTCGCGGACAGGGGCAGGGTGACGGCCGCGGCGACGACGACCAGGGGGACGGCGGCGGCGGGGACCCAGCGCTTCCAAGAGGTGCTCATGGTCCTCGACGCTACGCCTCGAATCGGCGCGCCGCCTGCGAGTGGGGCGCCGTCACGGCGGACCGTCAGGCGATGCGGTCGGCCGAGACGACGACGTTGTCGACGTAGTGGCCGTAGGAGTCGTCAAACACTCCCCCGCAGGTGATCAGGCGCAGCTGCGGAGTGGGGCTCGGGCCGTAGACGTCCTCGGTCGGGAAGTCCTCCTTGGGCACCGAGACCGAGCCGGTGACGGAGAAGGTGCGCGTGCTGCCGTCCGACAGGATCACGTCGACCGTGTCGCCGGGGACGAGGGCCGTGAGGTCCAGGAAGACGCCGGGGCCGATCCGCGAGTCCACGTGACCCGCGATGACGGAGGGGCCGATGTCGCCGGGGACGACGCCGTCCCGGTACCAGCCGGCCTCGTCGACCTGGACGGGCGGCTGGATCCAGCCGTTGTCGTCGCGGGTCAGCGACTCGAGGGTGGAGTCGACGCCGATCGCGGGGATCACGACGCGGACCGGGGTGACCGCCGAGCGCGCGGGAGCGGCGGCGGCGACCGGGTTCTGCAGCGCGCCCGCGTCACCCGGGGACGGGGTGGCCGGCGCCGTGGTGGCGGGGGCGGCGGAGGAGGCGGGCGTCGCCGCGGGGGCGGCCTCCTCCCCCGCGGTGGCGCAGCCGGCCAGGAGCAGGAGCGCCGCGAGGGCGGCTCCCGCTCCGGCGAGGCGGCGCATCAGCTCGCTCGGCCGGTGCCGACCGAGGAGCGGCGCGCGATCAGGGCGAGGGCACCCGCGACCGCGGCGAAGACGCCGAGGACCGAGAGCACGCCGAGGAGTCCGTCGACGAGCGGCGCGGCGGCGGAGGTGGTGGAGGCGACGTGCACGGCGGTGGCGCCGCCTCCGGTCTGGATGCCGCCCGTGGGCAGGTCGCCGATGGCGGCCGAGTCGAGCACGGGCGAGACGACGAGGCCGTTCGAGGCGTCGTCGAGGACGAAGAGCGAGGCGACGGAGCCGGGCGCGAGGTCGAGGTCGGCCGTCGCGGTCACGGCACCGGCCGAGAGGTCGAGGCTCCACGGGCCGGCCGGGACGCTGGTGTAGCCGGTGGCGGTGCCCTGGGCGGCGCCGGTCGCGAGCAGCGTGCCGGTCGTCGTGGCGACGTCCACCTGGCTCGCGGTGGTCGAGGCCTGGACGACGCGGACCCGGGCCTGGCCGTCGGCGGGCGGGGTGAGGTCGTCGGTGAAGACCGTGGTGCGCAGCACGGCGTTGCGGCCGAGGGCGGCCACGGTCAGCGGGGTGCCGGCCGAGACGTCGACGGACTGCTCGATGACGGGGGCGGTGCCCTCGGGGGCGCCGGACGGGACCATCGCGACGACGTAGGTGCCCGGCTGGAGCGTCCAGTAGGGCGAGACCGCGCCGTAGGCCACGCCGTCGAGCTCGAAGCTCGCCCCGCCGCCGCCGAGGGCGGTCAGGGTGACGTCGACCGACTTGGTGTCGGGCGAGAGGTGCGCGACCCGCACCCAGCCGGTGGCCGGCGGCGCCTCGGCCGCCGAGGCGGGCGCGGCGCCGAGAGCGGCGAGCGCGGACACGGCGGCGAGGGCGAGCGCGGCGCGCGCGAGACGGAGAGGGCGGATCGGGTTCATGGCGGGTCCTTCGGGTGGGTCGTGCTACTGAGCGCCCGGGAGCAGCCCGGTCGGCTCATCGAGGTCGAGGGTGACGAGGAGACCCTCGGGGGTCGACTCGACGGAGGTCGGGACGAAGTCGCCCGACTGGCTGCCGAGCCAGGTGGTCGCGCTCTGCAGCGCGGCGGCGTCGGCCGGGAGCGCGGCGCCGTTGTAGCCGGACAGGATCATCCGGTGGCGGACGCCGTCGACCTCGCTGGTGCCGACGGGGAAGTCGGCGACCGAGAGCGGGGTGAAGGCGAGCTGCTGGCCGAGCAGGAGGAGGAGCCGCGAGTCGACGCGGCCCCCCTCGAGCAGGGCGCGGGCGGCGTCGGTCGTGGTCAGCGCGGGGTTGGCCGCGAGCTGGCTGCCGGCCGAGGCGCGCGCGGCGGTCAGGACGGTGGCCGCGGCGGCGGCCTGATCGGTGCCCTGGTCGAGGACGCGGCGCACCTCCACAGCGGTGTCGCCGCTGCCGAAGCTCGCGACGGCCTCCGAGTTGTCGAGCGCCGTCTCGGTCTCGCCGGTCGCGCTCGCCCGCAGGCTCGGCGTGACGAGGATGTAGTCGGCCGCGCGCCAGGCCGAATCGGGTGCCGCCGCGGAGAGCGTCGACTCCGACACGACGGTGTCGCTGGGGAAGCCGGCGTCGGTGACGTCGCCGACGAGGTCGTCCTGCACCAGGAGCACCGAGGCGGGATCGATCGTGTCCGCGACCCAGGCGACGGCGGCCTCGGTGGTGCCGGGAGCGGCGGCCGCGACGGGGCCGGTGGCGCTGCCGCCGTCTCCGCCGCCGTTCGTGATCAGCGGGACGGCGACGAGCGCGCCGCCGATGAGCAGCACGGCGGCACCGATGCCGGCGACGATCAGGACGGTCTTCCGGCGGGGGCGGGGGCTGCCCTCGTCGTCCGCGGCCTCGGCGGAGACGGGAGCGCCGTGCCACTGGTGCGCCGTGGCGGGCACGGGCGGCGCGAGGAAGCCGTCGGCGTCGTCGTCGTCGCGGGTGTCGCCGTCGGAGTCGCTGCGGCCGGGGAACGGCGCGGGAGCGAGGAAGCGCTCGCTGAAGAGGTCCTGTGCGGGGTCCTCGGTGCGGTGCTGCGGCGCGGTGTGCTGATCGGGTCCGCCGAAGGATTCCTGCGCGTACTGCTCGGGTGCGTCGTACTGCTCCGGCTCGTCGTACTGCTCGGGCTCGACGTGCTGCTCGGGCTGGACGTGCTGCTCGGGCTGGACGGGCGCGGAGCGGCGGGCCGGATCGGGCAGGAGCAGCCCGAAGGCGCCGCGGCTGCGCCCCTGGACCGGCACGAAGGAGGCGGCGTTCGGGTGCGGGAACTCGAGGTGCTCGGTGTCGAGCTCGCAGACCTCGCCGATGACGGGCGCGAGGGCGGGGCCGTCGACGTCGGTCGGCGCGAGGGCGAAGCCGCGGAGGAGCGCGGCGTCGACGGTGGGCGCCGGCGGGAGCGGCGGCGCGACGGGCGGTGCGGCCTCGACAGGGGCCGGCGGCTGGACCGCGGACGGCGCGGAGGTCGGCGGCTCGAAGAACTGCGCGTCGACCGGCTGCGCGTCGGCGGGCGGAGCCGCGGGCTGCCGGGGCGCGGCGAGACGGGTGCCGTCGAACTGGAGGTCCGCGGGCTCCTCGGTCCCGGACCACTCGGTCTCGTCGGTCTCCTCCGCGGTGGGCTCGTCCGGCTGCTCCGCGAGGGGCGGGGCGAGGACGGGCGGGGCCGGGGGTGCGGGCGGCGCCGGAGGCGCGTCGAAGAACTGCGCGTCGACGGGCTGCGGCTCGAAGCGCGACGACGGGGGCGGGGGCGGGGACGGGGGCGCGATCGTCACGGCCTGCTGCTCGTGGGCGTGCGGCTCCTCGACCTCCTCCGAGGGCGCGAAGTCCCGCGGGAGGTCGATCATCGGCGACGGTGCGGCGGGCGCCGGGGCGGGCGGCGGCGGGCTGCGGAACGCGCTGTGCGATCCTCCGCCGCGGACCGGGCGCGAGAGATCGGGGACGAAGGAGGCGACCCCCGGATGGGGGAATTCGAGAGCATCCGCGTCGAGCTCGCAGTACTCGCCGATCGCGGGCGCGGGCACGTCGAAGACGTACCCGGCATCCGCGTGCGCCGGAGCGGCGTGCTGCTCGAGGAGGGCGTCCCGGCGGGGAGCCTCCTCGTCGCGCGCCGGAGCCGGCAGGTACTCGGTCACGTCGGGCTCGACTCCGTACGGGGGTTCCCCTTCCCCGGGGGAGTCGCTGCGCCGCGAGCGCGAGAACAGCTGCCGGGCGGCCGAGACGGCGGTGCGCGCCATCAGCGGCGGCTCCGTCCGGCGTCGTTCCGACATTCGAGGGTCATAGCTCTTCTTCGGAGCGGACGCACCGATCGGTCTGGTCTGGCGCGCGTTCCGGAGTGCTGTCCCCACATGCTCATGAGGCGCAGTCTTCCGTATCCGCTGGCGCGAAAGGTACCGGAGGTGGCGCTTGTGATCTGTTCGTCACGCGCTCGACCCTGGGGAGGAGCCTCTGCGGGAGGGGTGCGCCAGGGCTGCTGCGGCGAGGATGATCACAGGATGGACCTCCCGTTCCCCCTCCCCCTCGCCCCGATGCTCGCCAAGGCGGTCGCCGCGGTGCCCGCGCAGGACGCGGTCGACGGCGGCTACTCCTACGAGCCGAAGTGGGACGGCTTCCGCGCCATCGTCTCTGTCTCCGGCGGGGTCTGCGAGATCGGCAGCCGCGGCTCCAAGCCGCTCACGCGCTACTTCCCCGAGCTGGTCGAGGCGTTCCTCCGGCTGCTGCCCGACGGCTGCGTCCTCGACGGCGAGATCGTGCTGGCGACCGGGCCCGGCGGCGCCCAGCGGCTGGACTGGGAGCTGCTCTCGCAGCGCATCCACCCGGCGGCCAGCCGCGTCGCGACGCTCGCGGCCGAGACCCCGGCGATGCTCGTCGCCTTCGATCTGCTCGCCGTGGGCGGCCGGAGCCTGCTCGACGAGCCGTACTCGGCGCGGCGCGAGGCGCTCGCCGCACTGCTGGACGGAGTGACCGCGCCGGTGCACCTGGGCCGGACCACCGCCGACGAGGCGCTCGCCCGCGACTGGCTGGAGCGGTTCGAGGGCGCGGGGCTGGACGGCGTGATCGCGAAGCCCCTCGCCGCGCCCTACGCTCCGGGCAAGCGGACGATGCTCAAGGTCAAGCACCACCGGACGGCCGACGTCATCGCGATCGGCTACCGCGAGCACACCTCGAAGCCCGGGCTCGGCTCGCTGCTGCTCGGCCTGTACGACACCGACGGGGCGCTGCGGCAGGTGGGCGGTGCCTCCGCCTTCACCGACGCCCGGCGGGTCGAGCTGATCGAGGAGCTCGCCGACGTCGTCGAGCGCGACGCGGACGGCGAGGCGGTGCGCGGCGACGGCGAGCGCAGTCGCTTCTCCGGGAGCCGCGACACCTCGTTCGTGCGGCTGCGGCCGGAGACGGTGCTCGAGGTGCGCTACGACCAGATGGAGGGATCGAGGTTCCGGCACACGGTGCAGTTCGAGCGCTGGCGGCCGGACCGCGACGCCGGCTCGTGCACCTTCGCGCAGCTGGAGCAGCCCACGGCGTACGACCTGGGCGACGTGCTGGGCTGACGCTACTCGGCGGCGTCCTCCGCGGACTCCGCCGCCGGCTTCTTCGCGCGACTGGGCTGGACGCGGGGCGGCTCGCCCGGCATCTTCGGGAAGTCGGGCGGGAACGGCAGCTCGCCGAGGCCCGCGGAGAGGTCGCGCTCCCACCAGCCGAGCAGCGCGTCCAGGCGGCCGGGGGCGTCGTGCATCCGCGCCCAGGGCTCGCCGGTCGTGCTCAGGCGCTCGGGAACCGTGCGGATCGTGAACGCGGTCGGATCGATCCCGTCGAGCTCCTCCCACTCGACCGGGCAGGAGACCGGAGCGTGCGCGAGCGGACGCGGACTGTAGGCGCCGGCCATCGTGCGGTCGCGGTTGGCCTGGTTGAAGTCGACGAAGATCCGCTCGCCGCGCTCCTCCTTCCACCACGCCGTCGTGACCTGCTCGGGCATCCGGCGCTCGAGCTCGCGGCCGGCGGCGATCACCGCGTGCCGCACGTCGAGGAACTCGTGCTCGGCCACGATCGGCGCGAACACGTGCAGCCCGCGGTTGCCGGAGGTCTTCACGAACGACTCCAGGCCCGCCTCGCGCAGCACCTCGCGGAGCGCGTGCGCCGCGACGACCGCGTCGGCGACATCGGTGCCCGGCTGCGGGTCGAGGTCGATGCGGAGCTGATCGGGCCGGTCGGAGTCCTCGGCACGGGACGCCCACGGGTGGAAGACGAGCGTGTTCATCTGCGCGGCCCAGACGGCGACGGCGGGCTCGTCGATCACGAGCTGCGGGTGCACGCGCCCGCTCGGATAGGTGACGGGGACGGAGCGGACGTACTCCGGGGCGCCCTTGGGCGGGTTCTTCGAGAAGAACTGGTCGCCGTCGATGCCGGAGGAGAAGCGCTGCAGCGAGATCGGCCGGTCGCCGTTGGCGGCGACGAAGGCCTCGCCGACCGCGATCAGGTACTCCGCCACCTCGCGCTTGGTGATGCCCGGCTCCGGGAACAGCACGCGGCCCGGGCTGGAGACGCGCACCTCCCGGTCGCCGTGCGGTCCGGGGACGGTGAGGACGACGGCGTCGCTGCTGGGCATGTCAGCGAGGCTAGCGGGCGCCGCCGTCGGGCGACAGCGGTCCCCCGGGTCGGCGGCGCAGGCGGATCGGGCCCTTCGCGCGGGACGGATCGACGATCTGCCCGCCCTGGACGATGTCGATCTCGCCGCGGTCGACGAGGCGACGGGCGGCGCGGCGGACCGGCTCCATCAGCGGCCGCCACTCCTCTCCGCCGACCCGGCGGGCGACCTCGGACGGGCAGGCGGTGGCGGACGCGGCGCGGGCGAGGAGGACGGTGCGGATCTCCTCCTCGAGGCGCGCCTCCTCCGGGCCGACGCCGCGGCGGCGGCAGGCGTCGGAGCAGTAGCGGACGTTCTCCCAGTCGCGCGCCCACTTCGCGCGCCACTCGATCTCGCGGCCGCAGGAGGCGCAGGTCTTGTTCTCGGGGCGGGTGCTCGATTCGCGGGGGCGGTGGGCCATGGTGTCGAGTCTGCGCGCGTGCGGGCGGGGGTGCCACGGGTTGCGCGGGGAGCGGACGCGGGGGGTGGGGGTGGTGGGGGTGGTGGGTGTGGTGGGGGTGGTGGGTGTGGTGGGTGTTCGATCTGCAGGCGATCCGGGGGTGTGCCGCCCCCGGGCGCGGGTGGGAGGGCTCTCACCGTCGCATCGCCTGCAGATCGGACGAGCGGTGCGGGCTTCGGGGGGCGGAGGCGGGAGTGTCATACTCCGCAATGAGGCGAGCGGCCCCTGCCCGGTGCGACAGGCTGGAGGGGCCGTGCTGTGGCGCGAGGGCGGGCCCGTTCCGCGCCGCCACCCCGATCGATCTGGAGTCTCCGATGAGCCGCGAGAACCTCGCCACCGCGTCCGACACCGCCGCGTCCGCCGGATCCGCGCCTGCCGACGGCCGACCGCACGCCGCCTTCGCCGGGCTCTCGCCCGCGGACTTCAAGCTCGCGTTCCGCAACCACGCCGCGGGGGTCGCGCTGATCACCGCCGACCCGGGCACCGGACCGGTCGCGCTGACCGCGACGTCCGTCTTCTCCGTGAGCGCCGAGCCGCCGCTGTTCGTGTTCTCGCTGTCCTCGGCGTCGTCCAGCTCGCCGGCCATCCAGGCGTCGGAGACCCTCGTCGTGCACCTGCTCGGCGCCGAGCAGCTCGACCTCGCCCGCCTCGGCTCGACCAGCGGCATCGACCGCTTCGCCGACACCTCGATCTGGTCGAGGCTGCCCACCGGCGAGCCGTACTTCCCCGGCGCCTCCGCGTGGATCCGCGGCACCGTCATCAACCGCATGGAGGCCGGCTCGTCGACCATCGTCGCCGTGCACGCCCTCGAGGCGCACGTCCCCGACGACTCCGACGCCACGGCGCCGCTGGTGTACCACAACCGGACGTGGCACCACCTCGGCGAGCACTCCCGCCTGGGCTGACGCCCGGGTCGGCCGGCCCACTCCTCAAAAGTTGCGGTAGCCGACCGCGACTACCGCAACTTCGGAGGAGTCGGCGGCGGAGCGGGCTCGACGCGGGGGACGCGGCGCCGGCGAGTGCGCAGAAGTCGCGGTAGCCGGGCGCGACTACCGCAACTCTTGAGGAGTCGGCGGCGCTGACCGCGCTCGCGGCCGCGAGTGCGCAGAAGTCGTCGTACCCGAGCGCCCGCTCCGACAACTCCTGCGGAGCCGACTCGACGCAGGCGCACGCGGCGCCGGCGAGTACGCAGAAGTTGCGGTAGCCGGGCGCGACTACCGTAACTCTTGAGGAGTCGGCGGCGCAGACCGCGGCTGCGGCCGCGAGTCGGCAGAAGTTGTCGTACTCGAGTGCCCGGTACGACGACTTCTGCGGAGTGATGAGTGGTGAGCGGGGCTCTCGGCTGATGGTCTGGTCGCGGGCGGGTCTCGATACGCGCTGCGCGCTACTCGACCAGCATGGGGTGCGCTGCGCGCTGCTCGGCCAGCGGGAAGGGGGTTAGGCGTCCGGGCCGGTGGCGACGGGGCGGGCGGGGGTGTTCGACCACTGGGACCAGGAGCCGGGGTAGAGGGACGGGGCGAAGCCGGCGAGGGTGAGGGCGACGGCGTCGGCGGCGGCCGTGACTCCGGAGCCGCAGTAGACGCCGACGGGGGCGTCGGGGCGGACGCCGAGGGACTCGAAGCGGGTGCGCAGGGCGGCGGCGTCGAGGAAGCGGCCGTCGGCGTCGACGTTGCCCGTCGCGGGGGCGTTCAGAGCACCGGGGATGTGGCCGGCTCGGGGGTCGATCGGCTCGACGTCGCCGCGGTAGCGCTCGGGGGCGCGGGCGTCGAGGAGGACGCCGGAGGACGGCAGCGCGGCGGCCTCGTCGATGTCGAGGACCGGCAGGGCACCGTAGGCCAGCTCGACGTCGCCGCCCTCAGGCTCCACGGGGCCCGTCTCGAGCGCACGGCCCGAGGCGGTCCAGGCGCGGAGCGAGCCGTCGAGGAGGCGCACGTCGGCGACTCCGGCGGCGCGCAGCAGCCACCAGGCCCGCGCGGAGGAGAGGTTCTTCAGGTCGTCGTAGACGACGACGGCCTGACCCTGGCGCAGGCCCCAGCGGCGCGCCGACCTCTGCAGCGCCTCGATCGGAGGCAGGGGGTGGCGGCCGTCCTCGGGGGCGCCGTGCGCGGCGAGCTCGTGGTCGAGGTCGACGTACACGGCGCCGGGGACGTGGCCCTCGAGGTACGCGGGGCGGCCGTCGGGGCGGTCGAGACGCCAGCGCACGTCGAGGACGAGCGGCGGCTCGGGTGAGGCGAGTGCCGCCGCCAGCTCGTCGGGGGTGACGAGCACGTCGGAGCGGAGGGTGGTGGTCATGTCGGTCCTCTCGAGGGGTGCGCTCACAGCGCGGTACCGGGATTCAGGATGCCCTGCGGATCGAAGACCCGCTGCACCGCGCGCTGCAGGGCGACGACGTCGGGGCCGAGCTCGCGGCGGGCCCAGTCGCGCTTGAGGGCGCCGACGCCGTGCTCGCCGCTGACGGTGCCGCCGAGGTCGAGGGCGAGCGCGAAGATGGCCTCGGCCGCGGCGTCGGCCTGGCTGCGGGACCGCTCGGAGTCGTCGCGCAGGCGGATGATCGGGTGCAGATTGCCGTCGCCGGCGTGGGCGAAGACGTAGACGTCGGCGCCGGTGTCCGCGGCGATGGCGTGCACGCGGCGGATCGCCTCGGCGAGGCGGGAGCGGGGCACGGCGATGTCCTCGATCAGCACGCGACCGCGGGCCTCGATCGCGGGCAGGGCGTCGCGGCGGGCGCTCGCGAGGGCGAGACCCTCGGCCGGGTCGAGGGTGGTCTCGACGCTGAGCGCGGTCGCGGCGAGCACCGCGCGCACCTCGGCGATCTCCTCGGCGGCGCCGAAGCCGTCGGTCTGCACCAGGAGGAAGGCGCCGCCGCGGCCGGCCAGGGTCGAGCCGCGCAGGGCGTCGATGGCCTCGAGCGTGCGGTCGTCGACCAGCTCGAGCACGCTCGGGCGCAGACCCGCACGGGCGAGGGCGACGGCGGCCTCGGCGCCCGCGGCCACGTCGGCGAAGAAGGCGGCGGCGGTCGCGGTCGCCCGCGGCCGGGGCAGCAGGCGGAGGGTCGCGCCGACGACCACGCCGAGGCTGCCCTCGGAGCCGACGACGAGCGCGGTGAGGTCGAGGCCGACGACGCCTTTCACGGTGTCGCGGCCGAGGTGGACGAGCGAGCCGTCGGCCAGGACGACGTCGAGCGCGAGGACGGCGTCGCGGGTGACTCCGTACTTCGCGCCGCGCAGGCCGCCGGCGTTGGTGGCGATGGTGCCGCCGATCGTCGCGATCTCGACGCTGCCGGGGTCCGGAGCGTAGAGGAGGCCGTGCACGGCGGCGGCGCGGTCGAGATCGGCGGTGATGACGCCCGGCTCGACGCGGGCGACGCCGTCGACGGGGTCGATCTCGAGGATGCGGTCGAGGCCCGAGACGTCGAGGACGAGGACGCCCTCCCCCGCGCTGGCGCCGCCGGCGAGTCCGCTGGCGGCGCCGCGGGTGACGACGGGGATGCCGTGGGCGGAGGCGTGCCGGAGCGCGGCGCGGACGTCGTCGACCGAGCGGGCGCGCACGACGCCGAGTGGGGTGCCGCCGGGGGACCAGCCGGAGCGGTCGGCGGTGGGGACGTCGGCGGTGATCTCGACAGGGGTGGGGTCGACGGCGGGGCCGAGCGCGCTCACTCCGCGATCCGCTCGATGATCGGCGCGGCGGCGGCCGACGCCTTCACCCGCTCGAGGAAGAGGACCACCGTCGCCGCGGCCGAGCGGTGCGTCGCGTCGTTCAGCGCGTCGTGGCGGCCGTCGGCGAGGACGTGGATCTCGGCCCGCGGGGCGGTGCGGTAGACGGCGACCGCCTCCGCGAGCGGGCTGATCGCGTCGGCCGCGCCGTGCAGCGCGAGCAGCGGAACGGTGACGGCACTGGCGGCGACGGTGAGCAGCTCGGGCGGCAGTGCGGCGTCGCGCGCGGCGGAGTCGGTCTCGCGCTCGAGGACGCCGGCGTGGTTCGGACAGGCGGTCCGCTCGCCGATCCCCCCGCCGCTCTCGGCGCGCACGGGCAGTCCGGCGAGGACGACGGCGTCGACCGGCTCCGTCGCGGCGAGCTCGAGGGCGACGGCCGCGCCGGCGTCGGAGCCGACGAGGACGAGCGGGGCGATGGTCGCGGGGTCGCGGAGGAGGGCGAGCGCGGCGTCGCGGACGCCGGGGGCCGTGGCGTCGCCGAAGGCGCGGACACGGTAGGCGTCGCGGGCGATGCGGCTGCCGAAGCGCTCGTAGACGGCGGGAGTCTCGCCGCGGCCGCCGAGGACGACGAGGATGCCGCGCGGGGCGATGCCCTCGGGCTCGTCGAAGGCGCGGGCGGCGGGGGCGGTGGTGGGCGGGTGGGTGAGGGTCATGGGGGGCTCCTTGGTAGGGCGGGCGTACCGGCGGGTGAGTGTTCGAAGGGGGTGGGTCTCGATACGCCCCTGCGGGGCCACTCGACCAACATGAGGCTGGCCTGGTGGGGCTGCTCGACCAGCATGAGGACGGGGCTACTCGACGAGCACGGGGACGGGGGCGAGCAGGTCCGCGAGCGGGAGCGGCGCGGCGGCCGCGGCGCGGCCGTGCAGGCCGAGCAGGAGCTGCAGGCGCTCGTTGACGGGGGCGGGCACGCCGGCACGCCGCGCGAGCAGCACGATCTCGCCGGTGAGGTGGTCGATCTCGCTGCTCGTGCCGCGGGCGGCGCTCTGCCAGGTCGACAGCCGGCCGGCGGTGTGGCCGGGCACGGGATCGACGGCGAGGCGCGTGCCGTCGTCGGGAGCGACCGCGAGGCCGTTGGCGGCGAGGGCGGCGCGCGCCTCCGCGACGAGCAGGACGCGCGCGGCGGCGCGCTGCTCGGCCGGGCCCTCGAACAGGTCGAGGCCGTTCGCCGCGTTGGCGAGCAGCTTGCGGGCCTTCCAGGCGCCGATGTCGGGCACGGCGCGGGCGGCGAAACCGGCGTCGCGGAGGATCGCGGCGTACTCCTCCGCGCGCGGATCGGCGGCGTCGGGGTGCCGGCCGATCCGGAGCACGCCCACGGTCGGGAAGGAGGGCGAGACGACCTCGCCGGGCACCAGGAAGCTGGCGGCGATGCCGATCGACACCCCGTAGACCGCGGCGAAGCGGCGCAGCGCGCTGTCCTCCGTGGCGAGTCCGTTCTGCAGGGTCAGCACCGGCAGCTCGGCCCCGGCCCCGGCCCGGGCGAGCGGCGTCCAGGCCCACTCGGCGAGCGCCGCCTCCGCGTCCTGCGCCTTCACCGCGAGCACGAGGACGTCGCCGCGCGCGGGCGCCGCCTCCGCGGGGCCGGCGGCGACGGGCAGCCGGACGATCTCGTCGCCCGCGGGCCGGCGCACCCGCAGCCCGTTCTCGCGGAGGAGCCGCAGGTGCTCCCCGCGCGCCACGAGCAGGACCGGCTGCCCTGCCAGGTGCAGCTGCGCGGCGAGGACCGAGCCGACGGCCCCGCCGCCGATCACGAGGAAGCGGCCGCTCACGGGCGCACCGCCGCTCGGCCGGGGATCGCCGCGAGCAGGGTGCGGGTGTACTCCGCGGCGGGCGAGCCGAAGACGCGGGCGGTGGTCCCCGCCTCCTGCACCCGCCCGCGGTCGAGGACGACGACCTCGTGCGAGACCTCGGCGACGACGGCCAGGTCGTGCGAGACGAAGAGGTAGGCGACGCCGAGGTCGCGCTGCAGCTCGACCAGGAGCTCGAGGATCTGCGCCTGCACGGACACGTCCAGCGCGGAGACCGGCTCGTCGAGGAGCACGAGATCCGGCCCGAGGGCGAGCGCGCGGGCGATCGCGACCCGCTGGCGCTGACCGCCGGACAGCTCGGCCGGCAGCCGGGAGAGGAAGGAGCCGGGCAGCCCGACCCGGTCGAGCAGCTCGCGAGCCCGCTCCAGCCGCGAGGCGCGGTCGCCGATCCGGAACGAGACCAGCGGCTCGACGACCGACTCCAGCACCGTGAAGCGCGGGTCGAGCGCGGCGAAGGGGTTCTGCTGCACGAGCTGGATCCGCCGGCGCAGCGGCCGCCACTGCCGGTCGCTCGCCGCGGTGAGGTCCTCCCCCTCCACGAGCACCCGGCCGCTCGACGCCCGCTCGAGACCGAGGGCGATCCGCAGCGCGGTCGTCTTGCCCGAGCCCGACTCCCCCACCAGCGCGAGGGTCTGCCCCGCGCGGATCGAGAACGAGACGTCGTCGAGCGCCCGGAACGGCGGGCGGCGGCCCGGCAGCGCGAAGTCCTTCACCACGCTCTCGACCCGCACGATCTCCGGAGCCGGCTCGACGTGCTCGAAGCGCGGCACGAGCTCGCCGCCGAGTCCCGGCGCCGCCGCGAGCAGCTCGCGGGTGTACTCCTCGCGCGGCGCGACCAGGATCTGCGCGGGCGGGCCCTGCTCCACCACCCGGCCCTCGCGCAGCACGAGGACGCGGTCGGCCCGGTCGGCGGCGACGGCGAGGTCGTGGGTGATGATCAGCAGCGCGATGCCCTGCTCGCGGACCAGCGACTGCAGGTGATCGAGCAGGCGCTTCTGCACGGTGACGTCCAGGGCCGAGGTCGGCTCGTCGGCGATGATCAGCCGCGGGCGCCCGGCCAGCGCGATCGCGATCAGCGCCCGCTGGCGCAGCCCGCCGGACAGCTCGTGCGGGTACTGCCGGGCGCGCAGCTCCGGATCGTCGATGCCCGACTGCCGCAGCGCCTCGAGCACCTCGGCGTCGACGGAGCGGCGGTCGACGCCGCGCAGGCGCACCGCTTCCGCCACCTGGGCGCCGATGCGCAGCGTCGGGTTGAGCCCGACCATCGGGTCCTGCGGCACGAGGCCGACGAACCGGCCGCGCAGATGCCGGAGCCGCTTCTCGGCCGCACGGGTCACGTCCTCGCCGGCGATTGCGATCGAGCCGCCGGTGATCCGGCCGCCGGAGGGCAGCAGGCCGAGCACGGCGTTCGCGGTCGTCGACTTGCCCGAGCCGGACTCGCCGACCACGGCGACGATCTCGCCGGCCGCGATCTCGAGCGAGACCTCGTGCACGACCGTGCGCTCGCCGTAGGCGACGCTGAGGCGGTCGAGCCGCACGAGCGGGCCGGACGCGGCGGGCCCTGCGGAGGGGACCACCCCGGCGCTCATCGCTGCACCTCCTCGAGGCTCTTGGCCACGTGGTTGAGCGCGAAGACCAGCAGCCCGACGAAGAGCCCCGGCAGCAGCGACAGCCACGGGCTGGTGACGAGGTAGTTGCGGCCGCTGGAGATCAGCGTCCCCCACTCCGCCGCGGGCGGGGCCGCGCCGAAGCCGAGGAAGCTCAGCGCGGCGATCGCGATGATCGCGGTGCCGAGATCGAGCACGGCCAGCACGGCGACCGGCCCCCAGGAGTTGGGCAGCACGTGCCGCACGAGCACACGCAGCCGGCTGGCCCCTCCGGTGCGCGCGGCCTCGACGTAGGGCAGTGTGCGCACGCGGAGCACCTCGGCGCGGGTGGTGCGCGCGAAGCCGGGCAGGATGCCGATGCCCACGGCGAGCGCCACCGGCAGCGTGCCGAAGCCGATCGCCGTCACGATCGCCAGGGCGAGCAGCAGCCCGGGGATCGCGAGCAGCACGTCGACGATCCGCATGATCACCGCGTCCACCGCGCCGCCCGCGGAGCCGGAGACCACGCCGAGTGTCAGCCCGCCGACCAGGGCGATCGCGAGGGCGATCACCGTCGCCTGCACCGTCAGCGCCCCGCCGTGCAGGACCCGCGCGAACAGGTCGCGGCCCAGCTCGTCGGTGCCGAAGAGGTGCACGAGGCTCGGCGCCTGCAGCTTGTCGGCCGGCGCGGTCGCCGTCGGGTCGACGCCGGTGAACAGCGCCGGAGCGATCGCCGAGGCCAGGACGAACAGCACGAAGACCAGCGCCAGGACGAAGCCCGGGCGGCGCAGCAGCAGGCGGAGGACCCGCACGCGGCGGGCGCCCCGGCCGTGCGCCGCGCGGGTGAGCGGCTCGGGGACGACGAGCGCCTCGGGCCGGGTGAGTTCGAGAGTCATGGTCGGCTCGCCTTCGGTGTCGAGGTGATGCGCGGATCGAGGAGGGGGTAGAGCAGGTCGACCAGGAGGTTGATGCCGACGAACACGACGGCCGCCAGCACGACGATCGCCTGGACGACCGGCACGTCCTGGGTGAGCACCGACTCCTGGGCGAGCGTGCCGATGCCCTGCCGGGCGAAGATCGTCTCGGCGACGATCGCTCCCGTGACGGTGTTGCCGGCCAGGATGCCGAGGATCGTCAGCGTCGGCAGCGAGGCGTTGCGGAAGGCGTGCCGCCACTGCACCGCGCCGCGGGAGAGGCCCTTGGCGCGGGCCGTGGTGATGTAGGCCTCCGCCTCGACGTCCGCGAAGCTGCGGATCAGCACCTGGGCGAGCATCGCGGAGGTGGGGATTGCCATGGTCACCGCCGGCAGGATCAGGCTCGCCGGGGTCGCGCTGCCGGTGGAGGGCAGCAGGTGCAGCGAGAAGGCGAAGAACTGGATGAGCAGCAGGCCGATCCAGAAGCCGGGGAACGCCACACCCGCGGAGGGCAGCCGGCCGAGCACCGTCTTCAGCGGCGCCCAGCGGACGTACGCCGCGAGGTAGGCGAGCACGGTGCCGCCGATCAGCGCGAGGCCGATCGCCAGGGCGCTGAGCTGCAGGGTGCCGGGCAGCTTCTCCGCGATCAGGTCGGTGACCGGGATCCCCTTGGTGATCGAGGTGCCGAAGTCGCCCCGCAGTGCGTCGCCGAGCATCGTCGCGTACTGCTGCCAGACCGGCTGATCCAGCCCGTAGCGGGCCCGAGCCTCCGCGAGCTGCTGCGGGGTGAGCGAGTCCACCTCGACGTTGTTGGCCGACAGCAGGAGCGCCAGCGGGTCGCTCGGCAGCAGCCAGAGCACCGCGAAGGTCACCGTGTAGGCGGCCCAGAGCACCAGCACCGCCTGACCGAGCCGGCCGAGGAGGTAGCGGCCGAGGCCCGAGGGGGCCGAGCGGGTGCCCGGCCTCCCCGGTGCTGCCCCCGGTGCCGCGGCCACGGGGGCCGAGCCGAGCGCGGTCACGGCTGGATCCAGGCGTCGGCGAAGTCGCCGAACGCCTCCGAGGTGAAGCGGAAGCCGTGCACCGCCGATGAGACGCCCGCCAGCTGGACCCGCTCGGCGAAGGGGAAGACCAATGCGTTGTCGATCAGGTAGTCCTGCAGCTCGCCGTAGACCTCGGCGCGCGCCGCGGTGTCGACCGTCTGCACGCCCTCGTCGAGCAGGGCCTGCACGGTCGCGGCCTGCTCGGCGTCGAGGCCGTTCGTCGCCTGCGCCTTCGAGCCGGCGTAGCGGGAGTCGATGATCCACTGGATCACTCCCGGGTCGGCCCGCGTGTAGTAGGTCGAGATCAGGTCGTAGTCGCCGCTGTTCAGCACGTCGGCGCGCTGGGCGTTGGTGATCACGTTCAGCTCGAGCTCGATGCCGACCTGCTTCAGCTGGTCCTGGATCAGCTGATCGCCGGCACCGAACTGGGTGACGATCGGCACCGAGAGCGTGAGCCGCCGCCCGTCCTTCGAGCGGTAGCCGTCGTCGCCGAGCTTCCAGCCCGCCTCGTCCAGCAGCTCGCCCGCGCCCTCGGCGTCGAAGGCGAGCTTCGACGACTCGTCTTCGTAGAACGGAGTCGTCGTGTTGTAGATGCTGGTCGCGGCCGGGTAGCCGGAGCCGAAGACCGTCGTCGCGTAGGTGTCGCGGTCGATCGCCTTCTGCACGGCCTGCCGCACCCTCTCGTCCGAGAGGATCTTCCCCTCGGCGACGTTCGGGTAGTAGTTGCTCGCGGGGCCCGGCAGCGAGCGGCTCTCGACCGTGTCGCCGGAGCCCGTGATCACGGCCTGGTCGTTCTCCGAGATCGGGTTCCGCGGCCAGGCGATGTCGATCTCGTCGCTGGTCAGCTGCCCGACGCGGACGCTGTCCTCCGCAACGTAGCTGATGTCGATCCCGTCGAGGTGCGCCTCCCCCGTGTTCTCGCGCAGGGCCGAGCCCCAGGCGTACCCGTCGCGCTTGTCCAGCGTGATGCCGGTGCCGGGGGTGTAGCCGGTCAGCGTGAACGGGCCGGAGCCGACGATCCCGCCGAGGCAGCGCTCCTCGGGCGTCTTCTCGTAGGAGGAGGCGGCGAGGATCGCCAGGTTGGTGGTCGAGGTGCCCTGCAGGAACGCGGCGTTGGGCGTGGAGAAGACGACCTTCACGGTGTCGGCGTCCACGACCTCCGTGCCCGAGTAGCCGGCGAGGTAGACGCCTCCGTAGGCCGAGGGCAGCTGCGCGAGGGTCGCCTTGTCGTTGTCGAACGAGGTCTTCACGCTCTCCGCGGTCAAGGTCGTGCCGTCCGAGAAGGTGACGTCGGTGCGCAGGTCGAAGGTGTACTCGGTGCCCGCGTCGTTGACACTCCAGTCGGTCGCGAGCCAGGGCTGGATCTCGCCGGTCTCCGGATCCTGGTCGGTGAGCGAGTCGGCGACGTTGCGGATCACCGTGCGGTGCTCGATCCAGTAGGTCTGGAACGGGTCGACGCAGGAGAACGCGGCGTTGTCGGGGAAGAAGGCGAGCGAGAGCCGGCCGCCGTCGACGGGGGTCGCGTCGTCGGAGACGGCGCCCGCGCCCGAGGCGCCCGAGCAGGCGGAGAGGGCCAGCGCGGAGGCGAGGGCGAGCGCGGCGGCGGTGCCCGATCGTCGGAGGGGGCGTGAGCGGTGGAACGTCATGGCGGTGGTCTCCCGTGCAGAGAAGTCGGAGTGCGGGGTGTCGGAGTGCGGGGTGTCGGAGTGCGGGCTGTCAGAGCGCGGCGGCCGCGAGCGAGCGCGTGCCGGCGATCAGGAGGGCGGCGTCGTCCTGCGGCGGGTGCACCCGGGAGGCGAGGACGTCGCGGAGGTGCCGCTCGAGCGGGTGGTGCCGGGTGAGCCCGGGGTTGCCGAGCGCGGCGACGGCCGTCTCGACCGCGGTGACGGCCGAGCGGGTGGCGAGCAGCTTGCCGACCACGAGGCGCTCGGCGGCGCGCGGATCGCCCGCGTCCACTCGCGCGGCCAGCGAGAGCAGCACCTCCTCGGCCTGCACCAGCTGCGCCTGGATCTCGCCGGCGACCGAGCGGATCCGCTCCGTCGTGGCGATCGGCCGGCCGAGCGAGGTGGGCACCCGGTCGTTCGCGAAGCGCACGAAGAAGCTCTGCGCCGCCCGTCCGACGCCGACGTAGAGTGCCGCGACCGCGAGACCGAAGCCGCCGGCCGCTCCGGCCTCGGGCGCGAGCTGCGAGCGGGGCGTGCCGCGGAAGTGCTCCAACGGCAGGCGGACCTGCTCGTAGACCACGTCGTGCGTGCTCGAGGCCCGCTGGCCCAGGTGGTCCCAGGTCCGCTCGATCCGGACCCCGGGGGCGTCGCCGGGCACGATCGCGTGCGCGAGCTCGGGCTCGCCCGACGCCCCGCCGTGATCGACCGCCCAGACCAGGTGGTACGCCAGCCCCTCCGAGCCGGTGGCGAAG
This sequence comes from Rathayibacter sp. VKM Ac-2926, assembly GCF_022815565.1. Classification (NCBI taxonomy): domain Bacteria; kingdom Bacillati; phylum Actinomycetota; class Actinomycetes; order Micrococcales; family Microbacteriaceae; genus Rathayibacter; species Rathayibacter sp. VKM Ac-2926. The sequence continues at coordinate 66,359 of NZ_JALGRS010000012.1, forward strand.
CCCTTGCGGCCCTCGAGCAGCCACCCGTCGCCGTCGCGGCGGATCGTCGTGACGGGCAGGCCGCCCCGGGCCGGAGCGCCCCACTCGGGCTCGGCGCGCACCGCGTTCAGCAGCACAGGGCGCTCGGCGGAGTCGGCGAGCACCGAGCGGTAGAGCTCCTCCGGCCAGAGCGCGGCGCGGTCCTGCGCGGCGTGCTGCAGCACGGTCATCGCCGAGATCAGCGCGACCGCCGGGTCGCCCTCGCCGAGCGCGCCGAAGACGCGGACGAGGTCGACGGTGGTGGCGGGCGTGCCGCCGTAGCGGGTGCCGACGCCGAGGGAGAGCAGTCCCGCCTCGTGCACGGCCTGGATCCCCTGCCAGGGGAACTCGGCGGTGCGGTCGTAGTGCTCGGCGGTCTCGGCGAGGCGGGCGGTGACCCGCGCCAGCGCGGGGTCGGAGAGGTCGGGCGCGGGCGGGACCGGCTCGCGGAGCACCGTGGCGGGCGCTCCCGTGAGCAGCGTCACGCGATCGCCCCGGCCAGCTCGACCTCGAGCGGCGGCTGCGCGACGACCTCGCCGCGGCGCCCGGTCGCCTCGCGGTGCGCGAGCTCCTCGCGGACCAGCGGGATGACGTACCGGCCGTAGTCGACCGCGTCGTTCAGGTTGTCGTAGCCGCGGATCGAGATCAGGTCGGCGCCGAGGTCGACGTAGTCGAGGATCGCCGCGGCGACCGTCTCCGGCGTGCCGACGAGCGCGGTGGAGGCGCCGGCCGCCCCGGTGGCGGTCGCGGTCGGCGTCCAGAGCGCCCGGTCGTGCAGGTCCTTCCGCCGCGCGATGTCGAGGAGGCGCTGCGAGCCGACGTTCGCCGGGCCGGTGGCGCTCGGCGTCTGCACCCAGAGTCCCTTCTCGCCCTTCCGCGGGTTCGTCGTGCCGCCGCGGCTCTGCAGGATGCCGAGGATCCGGTGCGCCTTCTCCCAGGCGAGCTCCTCGGTCGGCGCGATGATCGGCCGGAAGGTGACCCAGGTGCGCGGGGTGTCGGCGCGGCCGGCGGCGAGCGCCGCGTCCGCGATCCGGTCGATCTGCTGCTGGGTGTCGGCCAGCGGCTCGCCCCAGAGCCCGAAGACGTCCGCGAGTGCGCCGCCCTGGCGGTAGGCCTCGTCGCTCGAGCCGCCGACCGAGATCGGGATGGTGCCGCGCACCGGCCGCACCCGCGAGACGAAGTCCTCGAAGCGGTAGTACTCCCCCTCGTGGTCGAACGGCTCGGTCGCCGACCAGACCTTCCGGAGGATGCGGAGGTACTCCTCCTGCCGGGCGTAGCGCTCGGCCTTGCTCAGCCGGTCGCCTTCGCGGGCCTGCTCGTGGTCGTTCCCGCCGGCGATGAAGTGCACGACGGCCCGGCCGCCCGAGAGCTGGTCGAGAGTGGCGAGCGCCTTCGCCGCGACGGTCGGGTAGACCGTGTTGGGCCGCAGCGCGACGATCGGCTTCAGGTGCTCGGTGTACTGGGTGACCGCGGCGGCGATGGTGAACGGGTCGTGCCCGGCCGAGCCGTAGGGCACCAGCGTGTAGTCGAAGCCGCCGTCCTCGAGGATCCGGGAGTAGCGGCGCAGGTAGGCGACGTCGACGGCCGGGTCGGCCAGGCCGTTGACCTCGTTGGAGTGGTTGACGTTGATCGCGGAGATGAACTCGACGGTCATGGGAGGTCCTTTCGAGACGGTGCGGAGGCGCACCGGAGGCGCGCGGGCACGCCGGAGGAGCGCGGGAGGGCGCGGAGAGAGGGACGCGCGGCGGGCGGCGGCGCGCACATGCCGGGACAGGCGGCGAGGGCCAGGCCGTCGGGCGGAGGAGTCGGGCGACGCGGAGGCGTCAGCGGGAGACCGGACAGGAACATCCGCGCACCGGCGCGAAGGGGTTCCCGTCCGAGGACATTCGAGTGCCGACGCTCCCGCGGCTCGCTGCACCGGTCGCGCCGAGCGGCGCGGCGGCGGTGAGGGCGGGCGGGAAGGTCATGGCTCCGACGCTACGGGCGGGGTGCTCCGGGCGTCCAACGACGATTCCGGATGCGTTCCGATCGGCGATCCCGATCGTTGGTAACTCTTCGTCACACCCGCGTCGGCGGCCGGCGACGGACATCACACTCGCGCGCCCGCGGGCACCGCGACCGGCCGCGCCCGCACGGTGCCGAAGACCTCCGCGAGCGCGGCGAGCGCCGTGTCCTCGACGTCCGGTGCGAGGCCGCGCCGCGAGACGAGGCGCAGGTTGACCGAGCCGAGCGCCGGCAGGTCGTGCCGCTCGACGAGTCCCTCGGCGACCGCGCCGCGGTGCGCGGTCGGCAGCACCGCGACTCCGACACCGGCGCGGGCCGCCGCGATCACTCCCTCCAGCCCCGCCGACTCGGCGACCACCCGCACCTCGTGGCCGAAGGCGCCGAGCTGCTGCAGCGCGCGCTGGCGCATCCCGCACGGCTCGGAGTAGGCGACGAGCGGGATCGGCGCGTCCTCCGGCGGCTGCCAGCCGGGTGCCGAGTACCAGTCGAGCGGCAGCGTCGCGACCTGGCGGCCCGGCAGGTCGCCGCCCACGCCGAGGATGACGGCGAGATCGACGACGCCGCGGGCCACCGCCTCCGCCAGGTGGGTGGAGCGGTCGAGTGTGAAGGTGAGAGGCCGGTCGTCGAAGGCGCGGTGCAGCGTCTCGAGGAGGCGCGGCAGCAGCTGCTCCGCGGCCGGCTCGGTCAGGCCGAGGGCGAGCGGGTTCTCGCTCGCCGCGTCGAGCAGCTCCAGCGCGTCGTCGTGCACGGCCAGGATCCGGCGGGCCTGCACCAGGAGGCGCTCGCCGGCCGGCGTGAAGCGGGCCCGGCGCCCGACCTTCTCGATGAAGGTGCGCTCGAGCCGCCGCTCGAGCGTGCGGACGTGCTGCGAGACCGTCGGCTGGCTGATGTGGAGGGCGACGGCCGCCCGGCCGAACCCACCGCAGTCGGCGATCGCCACGAGCGTGCGCAGGTGGACGATGTCGAGCGTCTCGGGCATCCCCCGACGCTACGCACGCACCCGACCCGGGGCGACCGACGGCGCAACACGCGGACATCTCCCCTGCGCAGGGGAACGGCCGAGGTCTCCGCTGCTGCGGAGCGCCCCGGCCGTCTCCGTGCGAACGCCTCTCGGATCAGGCGCCGGAGATGCCTACGTACCCGTTCGGCTGCCAGTCCCAGAGCGCCCGGCCGTCGGCGCTGCGCACCACGAGATTGCCGTCGTTCTGCATCGTCAGCACCGATCCCGGATTGCCGCCGGTCCCGGAGGACCACAGCGCTCGGCCCGAGGCGCTGTAGACGACCGCGTTGCCGTCGTTCTGCATCACGAAGCGGTTGCCCGCGCCGGAGGTCCCCGTGCTCCACAGGGCGACGTCGCCGGAGGGACTGCCGTAGTACACGACGACGTTGCCGTCGCTCTGCAGCACCGTGCGGACGTCCCCGCCTCGCGAGCGGAGGAACTGGCCGACGGAGAGCTGCGCGCCGGGCACCAGCGAGTCGCGGTACGCCGGGCTTCCGCCGTCGCTCGACCAGAGAGCGCGGAACGAGCTCGAGTAGAGCACCAGATTGCCGTCGTTCTGGAGCACCAGCTGGGCACCGTTGAAGCCGGACGTGCCGGTGAACCACACCGCCGCTCCGCCCTGATAGCTGACGAGGTCGCCCGCCTCGAGGGCGAGTCGCGTGCCGCCGCTCGTGCCGGCGCTCCAGCGGACTCCGCTCTGCCCGATGACGACGAGGTTGCCGTCGTTCTGGTAGACGGCGCGGTAGCGGCCGTCGGCGGAGGCGAGCGCCTGACCGCGGTCGAGCTGACGACCGTCGACGAGGATGCTCTCGCCGCGGCTCGCCCAGAGCGGTGCCGCCGTGGCGGAGTAGGAGACGAGGTTGCCGTCGGCCTGGATCGCGAGGAACGACGGCTCCCCGCGGCCGTTGCTGCCGCTGGCCCACAGCGCCGCGCCCTGCGCGGAGTAGATCACGATGTTTCCGTCGCGCTGCAGCGTGAGCGAGTTGCCGGCACCCGAGGTGCCACTGACCCAGAACGCCCCACCGTTCGGGTCGTAGACGACCACGTTGCCGTCGGTCTGCATCACGAAGCGGAAGACGCCCTGGCTGCCGAGGTTCGACCGGAGCTCCTCACCGGCCTTCAGCGTCGCTCCGACGGCGAGCCGATCGCCGGTCGCGACGGCCGCGGCGGCGGTCTCGGCGTGCAGCGCCGGCGGAGCTGCGAGCGCGGGACCGGCGACGGCGCCGCAGGTCAGGGTGGTGGCGAGGACGACGGCCGCGAGGCGGCCTCGAGTGGACAGGATCATGTGGTTCCCCCGGTGAATCGATCGCCCGCGGCAGTGCGGGCCCGCTCATCCTGGCAGTCGCGCACGACGGCCCGCCGACGGCGTTCTCACGATCCGATCACGGCCGCACGACGAGGCGGCCCCTCCCCCGGCCCGCCCTGTCGGACGGTCGTGGAAGGGGCCGCGCGACTCGGCGGATCAGTGCGCGAGCACCGGCTCCGCGGACGCCCCGGACGAGACCGCCAGGCCCGCCGAGCGGCGGCGGAACAGCAGCACCGAGAGCACCGCGCCGAGGGCGAAGAAGCCCGCGCCCCAGCCGTAGGCGACCGCGTAGCTCTGCACGGCGGCCTCCGCCGCGGTCGCCGCCGTGGTCGGGGTGTGGCTGAGGAGGTAGTCGGTGACCGCCGTCGCCGCGAGCGTGTTCAGCAGCGCGGTGCCGATCGAGCCGCCGACCTGCTGGCTGGTGTTGACCATCGCCGAGGCGACGCCGGCGAAGCGCATGTCGACTCCGCGGGTGGCGGTCTGCATCGAGCCGGGCATGATCGAGCCCATCGCGAAGCCGAGCACCATCAGCGCCGGCAGCACGTCGGCCGCGTAGCCGCTGTCGAGGTCGAGGCGGGTGAGCAGCAGCATGCCGACCACGCCGAGCAGCATGCCGAAGGTCACCATGATCTTCGGTCCGAAGCGCGGCAGCAGCAGGTTGGTCGAGAGCTGCGCGGCGAGCACGAGCATCCCGATCATCGGCAGGAACGACAGCCCGGTCTGGATCGGCGAGTAGCCGAGCGAGACCTGCAGGTAGTAGGTGACGAAGAGGAAGATCCCGAACATCCCCGCGCCGGCGATCAGCACCGAGAGGTACGCGGCGCCGCGGTCGCGGTCCAGCACGATCTGCAGCGGCAGCAGCGGGTGCTCGGTGCTGCGCTGGCGGAGCACGAAGCCGACGAGGAGCACGACGGCCGCGGCGAGCGGCACCCAGGTCATCGGCGAGTCCCAGCCGTCGGTCTCCGCGTTGGCGAAGCCGAAGACCAGGCCGAAGAGGGCGGCCGAGACGAGGATCGTCCCGGGCACGTCGAGCCGCGGGCGCGGGCCGACCCGGTCGATGGTCGGCACGAAGACGATCGCGCCGATGACCGCGACGACCGCGATCACGACGTTGATGTAGAGGTTCCAGCGCCAGTCGAAGCTCTCGGTCAGCACGCCGCCGAGGAGGAGGCCGACCGCGCCGCCGGCCCCCGCGATCGCGCCGAAGACGCCGAACGCGCGGGCGCGCTCCTTCGGGACGGTGAAGGTGGTGGTGAGCACGGCGAGGGCGGTCGGCGCGAGGAGGGCGCCGAACACGCCCTGCAGGGCGCGGGCCGCGATGAGCAGCTCGAAGTTGGGGGCGGCTCCGCCGAGCGCGGAGGCGATCGCGAAGCCGATCAGGCCGATGACGAAGGTGCGCTTGCGGCCGATCAGGTCGGAGAGGCGCCCGCCGAGCAGCAGGAGGCTGCCGAAGGCGAGCGAGTAGGCGGTGACGACCCACTGGCGGTCGCCGTCCGAGAAGCCGAGGTCGGCCTGGGCGGCGGGGAGGGCGATGTTCACGACGGTGGAGTCGAGCACGACCATGAGCTGGGCGAGCCCGACGGCGACGAGCGTCCACCAGCGGCGGGAGGACGGGGCCGGAACCGCGGGGGCGGCGGACTCCGGCAGTGATGTGGTCTGCGACATGGAGGAGACCATATACGAGACTCGCTAGTTTCGGAACTGCGGAGTTCTTCAATTAGCATGGTGTTCACACGGGCCGTTCGCACGGCCCTCCCGAACCGATTGGAGAAGCCGCGATGACGCCGCCCACTCCCCCCGCCGCCACCTGCGACGCCCCGGCACGCCCCGGCCGCCGCCGCAACCCGAACCGCGACGGCGAGATCCTCACCGCCGCCCTCGACGTGCTCGCCGAGACCGGCTACGACGGCATGACGATCGACATGGTCGCCGCCCGCGCGAAGGCCGGCAAGGCCACGCTCTACCGCCGCTGGGAGTCGAAGGCTGAGCTCGTGCTCGAGGCCGTCGCCTGCCTGAAGGGCGCCGACCTCGACCAGGACGCGCTCCCCGACACCGGCACCCTGCGCGGCGACCTGGTCGCCCTGATCCGCCCGCGCGCGATCGAGGACGCCGAGCGCAAGCTCCGCATCATGTCGGGCGTCGTCGCGATGATCTCGAAGGCCCCGGAGCTCGCCGACGCCGTCCGCCAGGCCATCGTCGAGCCGCGCGCCCGCGCCAACCGGACGCTGCTGCGCCGCGCCATCGACCGCGGCGAGATCCCGGCCGACGTCGACGTCGACATGCTCGCCGTCCTGACCCCGTCGATGGTCTCCTACCGCGTGCTCCTGATGCGCGAGCCCGTCGACCGCGACTACCTGATCTCCCTCGTCGACAACGTGCTCCTCCCCGCAGTCGGCCTGCGCGCCGGAGCCCCCGCCGCCGAAGCCGAGTCTGCAGACCCACCCCGCTGAACACGCCGGGTCTCGATACGCCCCTCCGGGGCTACTCGACCACGATGAGGGCCACGACCACCATGCTCGCCGCACCGCTTGCATGCTGATCGAGTAGCCCGCACAGCGGGCGTATCGAGATCCACCACCGCCCGAAGCCGAGCCTGCAGACCCACCCTGCTGAACACGCCGGGTCTCGATACGCCCCTCCGGGGCTACTCGACCAGCATGAAGGCGCGCTGTCGCGCCCTGCCCTTCCGGCTGCCGCCGCACTGCGGGATCGTCCGGCCGCCCCCTACAGGACCGGGAAGAAGTAGAACGTCCCCGGCTGCTGGTACGTCCAGAGCGCCCGACCGCTCGCGCTGTACACGACGAGGTTCGCGTCGTTCTGCAGCACGAAGCGGGCTCCAGGGTTGCCCGAGGTCCCGGTCTGCCACAGCGCGCGGCCACCGGCGCTGTAGATCACGACGTTGCCGTCGGTCTGCTGCACGAGGCGGTTGCCTGCTCCCGAGGTGCCGCTGCTCCAGATCACCTTGTCGCGGCGGACACCGCTGTCGTCGATGGTGCTGACGACCATGTCGTAGAGCACGAAGTTCCCGTCGCCCTGCAGGACGGCACGGAACCGCTCATCCGCGCTGGTCAGCTGCTCGCCGACCGCGAGCTCCTGGCCCGCGGTGAGGGTGTCGCGCTTCGCCGGAGCCGGCGCGGCGGCATCGCTCGACCAGAGCGCACGGCCCGCGGTCGAGTAGATCACGAGATTGCCGTCGTTCTGGATGACCAGGCGGGCGCCTGCATTGCCGCCCGTGCCGGTGAACCAGAGGGGTCGGTAGAAGTCGTCGATGACGAGGTTGCCGTCGGCCTGCATCAGGAGGCGCAGGCCGCCGCTGGTCTCCGCGTTCCAGCGCACGCCGTTCGGGCCGTAGGTGACCAGGTTGCCGTCACGCTGGAAGACGGTCCGGTAGGCACCGTTCTGCGAGGTGATCGACTGGCCGCGCTCGAGGCGCCGGTCGGAGCCGAGCGTGTCGGCGCCGCGACTCGACCACAGCGGCCCGCCGCCGTCGAAGCGCGCGTAGGAGACGAGATTGCCGTCGTCCTGCAGCACGAGCCGGTCGGGCTGCTCGTGACCGCTGGAGTCGCTGGCCCACAGCGGCGCGCCGCCCTCGGTGTAGACGACGATGTTGCCGTCGTTCTGCAAGGTGAAGTAGTTGCCCGACCCGCGAGTGCCGGTCGTCCACTCGACGCCGCCCGACGCGGAGTAGAGCACGACGTTGCCGTCGCCCTGCATGACCAGGCGGTACTGCCCGTTCGCCGAGGCGAGCTGCTCGTCCACGTGGAGGGCGGTGCCGGGCGCGAGGGTGTCGCCGACCGTGACGGCGGCGGCGAGGCGGACCACGGAGAACGACGTGGCGGGCGCGGCGAGGACGGGCGCCGCGGCGACCCCGGAGGCGGAGACGACGACGGCGGCGAGGACGGCGGCCGCGAGGCGGCTCCGAGGGGGCAAAAACACGGGCGAGGGCCTTTCGAACGGGAGCGCATCGGTGCGGACACGGCATCCTGACACGGCGGGAAGCTCGCTGCGCCCCGGCAGAGACTGTCGTCGCACAGTGCTTGCTTCACGACCCGGCACATGGCGAAAGCCGCCTCCCGAGTTCGGGAGACGGCCTTCGACGTCGATCGATTGTCAGTACTTGTAGTCCTCGCAGGCGACGCCGTTCGGAGGTCGGTTCTCGTCCAGGCGGGCGATGTCCCCGTAGTCGAGGAAGTGCGCCTGGTACCAGGCCTGCGCCTCAGCCTGAGACCGGAAGTCCCTGCAGTCCTTCGGGTCGTTGCCCGGGTACGGCGGCCGGCTGGTGTTCGTCTGCCAGAGCACTCGCCCGCCGGTGCTGTAGATGACGAGGTTGCCGTCGGTCTGCATCACCATGCGGGCGCCCGGGTTGCCGGAGGTCCCCGACTGCCAGCGGACGGACCCGCCGCTCGAGTAGATCACGGCGTTGCCGTCGGTCTGCATAGCGAGGTAGTTGCCCGCCCCGGAGACGCCGGCGTTCCAGCGCAGCAGTGGTCCGGCGCCGTAGACCGCGAAGACGCCGTCCGACTGCATGGCGGCGCGGAACTCGCCGGCGACCAGGTTCTGGTTGCCGTACAGGTTGTTGTTGCCGTTCAGCTGGCTCTGACCGTTACCCGACGCGGGCGGGGCCGGAGCCGGCGGCGCGGGCGGCGCCGGCGGCGTGTAGCTCGACCACACGGCGCGGTTGCCCGAGTAGATCACCAGGTTGCCGTCGTTCTGCATGACCATGCGCGCGCCCGGGTTGCCCGAGGTGCCCGACTGCCAGCGCACAGCGCCGCCAGCCGAGTAGACCACCGCGTTGCCGTCGGTCTGCATCGCGAGGCGGTTGCCGCTGCCGGACGTGCCGGTGGAGAAGCGGACCTCGCCACCGCGGTAGACGACGAAGTTGCCGTCGCTCTGCATCGCGGCGCGCGAGCCGCCGTCGCTCGAGACGAGCTGCTGGCCGGAGCGGATCTCGCCGCCGCCGTTCAGCACGTCGCGGATCACGGGCGCCGGCGGCGCGGGCGGGGTGTAGCTCGACCACACGGCACGGCCCGAGGCCGCGTAGATGACGAGGTTGCCGTCGTTCTGGATGACCATGCGCGCACCCGGGTTGCCCGAGGTGCCCGACTGCCAGCGCACTCCGCCGCCGGCGGAGTAGACGACCGCGTTGCCATCGCCCTGCATCGCGAGGCGGTTGCCCGCGCCCGAGGTGCCGGCGCTCCAGCGTGCGGAGCCGCCGCTGTAGACGACGAAGTTGCCGTCGCCCTGCATGACCGCGCGCGAGCGCGAGTCGGTCGAGGTGATCTGCTGGTCGGCACGCAGCTCGGCGCCACCGCGGAGGGTGTCGCCGACGACGGCCGGCGGAGCGGCCTGGTAGGAGGTCGCCCAGGCGGGGGTGCCGTTGGTGCGGTAGACGACGAGGTTGCCGTCGTTCTGCATCACCAGGAACGCGCCGGGGTTGCCGCCGGTGCCCGACTGCCAGAGCGCGCGGTTCGCCGTCGTGTAGACGACGAGGTTGCCGTCGGCCTGCATCGTGATGCGGTTGCCGGTGCCGGACGTGCCGGTGCTGAAGGTCGAGCGGCCCGCGGCGTCGTAGACGACCGCGTTGCCGTCGGTCTGCATCACGAAGCGGAACTGGCCGTTGCGCGAGACGATCCGCTGACCGGCGGTGAGAGTCGAGTCGGAGGCGAGGCGGTCGGTCGCCGCGGCCGGGGGCTGCGTCGGAGTGGGGGTCGGCGTCGGCGTCCGCGTCGGGCGCGGGGTCGAGGTCGGAGTGGCAGTGGGCGTCGCCGTGGGAGTGGCGGTGGGCGTGACGGTCGGAGTGGCCGTCGGAGTCGGCGTCGCGGTGGGCGTCGGCTCGGGCGTCGCGGTCGGCGTCGGCGTCGGCTCGGGAGTCGGCTCCTGCGTCGGAGTCGGCTCCTGCGTCGGAGTCGGCTCCTGCGTCGGGGTGGGCGTCGGAGTGTCCGTCGGGTCCGCCACCGAGGACGAGAGCGCGGACGCGGTCGGAGCGAGCGCGGCGGCACCTCCCGCCGCGAGGAGGCACGCGAGCGTGAGTGCTGCGAGGCGGCGGGCGGGGGGCTGTGGCATGAAGCGCCTTTCACAGTGCGGATGCAGAGGAGGCCCGCGCATCGTCGAGCGGGCCAGGCGGAGCCTCCCACGCGCCCTCCCCGCCCGTCCATCCTTTTGGGTAGAACTACCCAACAGATGTCGTGCGGCCGGCCGCGTCACGAGGACCCCCGCGAGTCTCCTAAAATCGGAGCCATGTCGAAGGTCTTGAACAGTCTGCCCGTGGGCGAGCGCGTCGGAATCGCATTCTCGGGAGGGCTCGACACATCGGTCGCGGTCGCCTGGATGCGCGAGAAGGGCGCGGTGCCCTGCACCTACACCGCCGACATCGGCCAGGCCGACGAGCCCGACATCGACAGCGTGCCCGCGCGCGCCGCGCAGTACGGCGCCGAGATCTCGCGCCTCGTCGACGCGAAGAGCGCCCTCGTCGAGGAGGGGCTCGTCGCGCTGCAGTGCGGCGCCTTCCACATCCGCTCCGGCGGCAAGACCTACTTCAACACCACCCCCCTGGGCCGCGCCGTCACCGGTACCCTGCTGGTCCGCGCGATGCGCGAGGACGGCGTCGACATCTGGGGCGACGGCTCCACCTACAAGGGCAACGACATCGAGCGGTTCTACCGCTACGGCCTGCTGGCCAACCCGCGCCTGCGGATCTACAAGCCCTGGCTCGACGTGCAGTTCGTCAACGAGCTCGGCGGCCGCACCGAGATGTCGGAGTGGCTCGTCGCCCGCGGCTTCCCGTACCGCGACGCCACCGAGAAGGCGTACAGCACCGACGCGAACATCTGGGGCGCCACCCACGAGGCCAAGCGCCTCGAGGAGCTCTCCAGCGGCATGGAGCTGGTCGAGCCGATCATGGGCGTCGCCGCCTGGCGCGAGGACGTCGAGATCGCCGCCGAGACGGTCAGCGTCCGCTTCGAGGCCGGCCGGCCGGTCGCGCTCAACGGCGTCGAGTACTCGGACCCGGTCGCCCTCGTCCTCGAGGCCAACGCGATCGGCGGACGCCACGGCCTGGGCAACTCCGACCAGATCGAGAACCGCATCATCGAGGCCAAGAGCCGCGGCATCTACGAGGCGCCCGGCATGGCGCTGCTGCACCTGACCTACGAGCGCCTGCTGAACGCGATCCACAACGAGGACACCATCGCGCAGTACCACTCCGAGGGCCGCCGCCTCGGCCGCCTGATGTACGAGGGCCGCTGGCTCGACCCGCAGTCGCTGATGCTGCGCGAGTCCATCCAGCGCTGGGTCGGCTCCGCCGTCTCCGGCGAGGTCACCGTGCGCCTGCGCCGCGGCGACGACTACACGATCCTCGACACCACCGGCCCCGCGCTGAGCTACCACCCCGACAAGCTGTCGATGGAGCGCGTCGGCGACGCCGCGTTCGGCCCCGAGGACCGCATCGGCCAGCTGACCATGCGCAACCTCGACATCGCGGACTCCCGCTCGCGCCTCGAGCAGTACGCCGCCGCGGGCCTGGTCGGCGGCTCGACCGCCGAGCTGGTCGGCCACCTCGAGATCGGCGAGTCCGAGGCGATCACCGAGGGCAACGGCTCCGCCGCCGCCGACGCCCTCGGCCGCGCCACCGACCTCGCCTCCGAGGGCGCCGCCTTCGACGCCGGCACCGACTGACGCACCCCTCCTGAGGGCCGGCGGGGGACCTCCCCGTCGGCCCTTCGTCGTACCGGGACTCCGTACCACCACCTCCGGCACGCGAACCCACCCCCGGCACGCCGACTCCCCCGGATTCCCCGAGCCGAACGTGATTCCACGAGCCGAACCCGCCCGCCCCGCACCTCCGGCACGCGAAACCACCTCCGGCACGCCGAAGCGGCCCGATTCCGCGAGCCGAACGTCATTCCACGAGCCGAACCGCCCGGCCCGTCACCTCCGGCACGCCAAACGAGCCTCGGCACGTCGGGACAGCCCGATCCGCGAGCCGGCCGCACTTCCACGAGCCGAACCCGCCGCCCCGCCACCTCCGGCACGCGAAACGAGCCTCAGCACGCCCGAACGGGCCGACCCCGCGAGCCGAACGCACTTCCACGAGCCGAACCCGCCGCCCCGCCACCTCCGGCACGCGAAACGACCCTCGGCACGTCGGAACAGCCCGCTCCCGCGAGCCAGACGCACTTCCACGAGCCGAACCCGCGGCGCCGCCACCTCCGGCACGCGAACCCAACCCCGGCACGCCGAAACCCTTGGATTCCACGAGCCGACCCTCGATCCGCGAGCCGAAGGTCCCCACTGGCTACCTCCGGCACGCGGAACACCCCTCGGCACGTCGAGTCGGCCCGTTCCCGCAAGCCGAACGCGGTTCCACGAGCCGAACATCCGCCCACGCCGCCCGATCCCTGGCGTTCCCCTCCGGCCCGAGCACACGGCCGCCGCCACCTCCTCCGACCGGAGGGGTGGTCGTGGTGCCTCGTCGCGGCTCCTGGCTCGGGCCTGGCGGGCGCGCCGCAGGCGCGCGGGAAGGAGCCGCGACGAGGTGCCGGGACCACCCCGTTCGCACCGACGAAGCGATGTCGCGAAGCGACGAGCACGCCAGCAGTCAGCACCCGGGGCCGTCAGTCCCCCCGCACCAGCCCGAGCGCCGACTCCGCCGTCGCCACCGACTGCCCCGGATCGACCCGCGCCAGCACCAGCGCCGTCACCAGCAGCGACACCAGCACCCCCGCCTGCCGCCCCCGCCACTCGGCGGGCTCCCCCGGCCACCGCGCCGCCGCCCCCGCGAGCATCGCCCGCTGCAGCTCCGCCCGGTACTCCGCGATCACCTCGCGCACCGCGTCGTCGCGCGCGATCGGCGCCCCTGCCGCGTTGAGGAGGAGGCACCCGCTCTGCGCCGACACGGTTCGCGGATCGGCGAGCGCGTCCCGCAGCCCCGAGAAGTAGTCCCCGAGGGCCGTCGGCGAGACCTCGTCGCGCGTCAGCGGCTCCAGCCTCGGCCGCACGATCTCGTCGAGGTAGCTCTGCACCGCCGCGTCGAAGAGCCCGCGCTTGCTGCCGAACGCGTGATACAGGCTGGACCGGCCGAGTCCGGTCGCCGCTTCGAGCTCGGGCAGTGACGCCTCCTCGAAGCCGCGGTCCCAGAAGACGGAGCGCGCCGACCGGACCACCTGGTCGGTGTCGAAGCTCTGCGTGCGTCCCACGGCGACTCCCTCTGCTGACTGCCGGAAAGAACCGGACTGTTGTGAACCAGTCGTTCCAGTATAGAGTGAGGCCGTTCGGTAGTGAACCGAGCGATACACAATCAGGAGGTCCCGTCGTGATCGTCACCGGACTCGTTCTCGCCGCCCTCGCGGCGCTGCTGCACGTCTACATCTTCGTGCTCGAGTCGCTGCTCTGGACGACCCCGCGCGCCCGCTCCACCTTCGGCACCACCGCCGGAGAGGCCGAGTCGACGAAGGAGCTCGCCTTCAACCAGGGCTTCTACAACCTGTTCCTCGCGATCGTGACGATCGTCGGCGTGATCGTGCTCACCTCGGGCGCCACGGCCGTCGGCGCCGCCCTCGTCTTCACCGGCACCGGATCGATGGTCGCCGCAGCCCTCGTGCTGCTGCTCTCCTCCCCCGGCAAGCGGCGCGCGGCGCTCACGCAGATGGCACCCGGACTGCTCGCGGTCCTCGCGCTCGGCATCGGCCTCGCCGCCTCCTGATCCCCACCCCCACGACCCCCCGGAAGGCTCCATGACCACCGTCACCAGCACCCAGATCCAGCTCGTCCGCCGCCCCGTCGGCTGGCCCGTCGCCGAGGACTTCCGCACGGCGCAGGTCGAGTACGACGAACCCGCGGCCGGCGAGATCCGCGTCGAGAACGCCTTCCTCTCCGTCGACCCGTACATGCGCGGTCGGATGAACGACGTCAAGAGCTACACCCCGCCGTACGCACTCGGCGAGACGATGACCGGCGGTGCGATCGGCCGCGTCACCGTGTCGAGCGACCCGGACTTCCCGGTCGGCGCCGTCGTGCTGCACCAGCTCGGCTGGCGCGACATCGTGCAGGCGGAGACCTCGGCGTTCCGCGTCGTCCCCGAGATCCCCGACGCCCCGCTGTCGCTGCGACTCGGCGTCCTGGGCATGACCGGCCTCACCGCCTTCGTCGGCCTCACCACCATCGCGGGGCTGAAGGAGGGCGACACCGTCTTCGTCTCCGGCGCCGCGGGAGCCGTCGGCTCGGCGGCCGGCCAGATCGCGCGCCTGCTCGGCGCGAAGCGCGTCATCGGCTCGGCCGGCTCGGCCGAGAAGGTCGCGCTGCTGACCGAGAAGTACGGCTACGACGCCGCGTTCGACTACCACGCCGGTCCCGTCCGCGAGCAGCTCGCCGCGGCGGCGCCCGAGGGCATCGACGTCTACTTCGACAACGTCGGCGGCGACCACCTCGAGGCGGCGCTCGACGCCTTCAACGACGGCGGACGCGCGGCGCTCTGCGGCGCGATCGCCGGCTACAACAGCACCGAGAAGCCGGCCGGACCCGACAACATGGCCAACATCATCACCCGCGCGCTGACCCTGCGCGGCTTCACCCTGTCGGCGTACCTCGACCACGCCCCGGAGTTCAACCGCCTGATGGGCGGCTGGTTCCAGGAGGGGAGCATCGCCTACGACGAGACCGTCGTCGACGGCATCGACCACGCGGTCGACGCCTTCCTCTCGATGATGCGCGGCGGCAACACCGGCAAGATGATCGTCCGCCTCTAGGACCCGGATCTCGATACGCCCTCTTCGAGGGCTACCCGATCACCATGAAGGACATGCTGGTCGAGTAGCCGTGCAGCGGCGTATCGAGACCCACCCACCGGACGACGGCGGATCTCGATACGCCCTCTGCGAGGGCTACTCGATCAGCATGAGGCAGCCCTTCTCGAGGGCTACTCGACCACCATGAGATTCGCCCCTTGCATGCTGATGAAGTAGCCGCGCAGCGTCCTTCTCATGCTGGTCGAGTAGCCGCGCAGCGGCGTATCGAGACCCCGCAGCCCCCGCCGCTCAGCGCTTGACGGCGTCGATCTTCAGCATCTTGGCGATGACGGAGTCGAGCTCCGAGTCGTCGAAGATCTTCTTCCAGTCGTCCTTGATGAGCGCCTCGCGGCCGTAGCCCATGGCGATGTGGCACGCCTCGGAGAACGGGTTCGAGCCGCGCAGGCCGTTGGTCAGCGCGATCCAGGTGTGGCCGTAGAGCATCGCGCGGGCCGCCTCGTAGGGAACGCCGACGCCGTTGACGGTCTCGTCCAGCGCCTCCTTGAGGAACTCGCCGACCATGCAGGCGATCGTCTCGACCAGGGTCGGCTCGAGCACGGCGAGCTGCTTGACGGTCACCCAGTGCACGGCGATGACGGGCGCGTAGATGGTCGAGATGACCTTCTCCGCGATGGCCCGCACGTCGTCGTCCGCGTCCTCGAGGGCCGCGACGACCTCCTGCGGCGCCGCGATGCCGCCGAACGTGTCGGCCCACTCCTCCGGAGTGGTGCGCTCGAGGAACACTGACGGGTGGCACGGGTGCGCCACGGCGTAGTGGATGTCCTCGCGCTTCGCCAGCAGCCCCGCGTAGGCGGCGGCCGGGTCGAGGGTGAGGATGATCGCGCCGCTCTTCATCTGCGGGATCACGTCCTCCGAGACCGCGCCGAGCACGACGTCGGGGACGGCGAGGATGACGACGTCGGCGTCCTTCACGGCGTCCGGGGTCGCGGTGATCTCGCGGCCCGCCTCGCGGGTGCGCTCCTGACCGGCGGGCGAGGCCTCGCTGTAGAGGGCGTTGTAGTCGGACTTCTGCAGGTTGTTCGAGACCCGCATGCCCATCTTGCCGCCGGCGCCGATGACGGCGACGGTGAGGGCGGAGGCGGCGGTGCCCGGGGCGGTGGTGGCGGTGGTGTCGGTCATGAGTTCCTTCTCCTGAGCTGGTCGAGGGTGGTGCGGGTCCACTCGGCTTCGAGCCGCGTGGTGACGAGCGCCTGCTCCGCGGCGGGGACGGTGTCCTGCCAGGGGAGCCAGAACTCGATGATCTGGGTGATGCCGCGCTCGGCCGGCCGGAGCAGCGCGAGCATGCCGTCGTAGTCGAGGCGGCCGTCGCCGAGCGCCGTGCCGGTGTAGACGAAGCCGACCCAGCCGGGATTGCGGCTGAAGTCGAAGTCCTTCACGTGCCAGTTCGCGACGTACGGCGCGCAGCGCGCGGTGACGTCCGCCGGCAGCTCGAGGTTCGCGACGGTGTTCGCCGGGTCGAGGCAGATCCGGATCCGCGGGTGATCGAGTGTCGCGATCACGTCGACGAGGTCGGCGGTGCTCACCTGCTCGTACGTCTCCAGGGCCAGCGTGACGCCGGCCTCCTCCAGCTCGGGCGCGATCTCGCGCAGGCGCCGCAGCGTCTCGGCGCGGTCCGGCCGGTCCTCCCCCGACGTCCACATGCTGCGCAGCAGCACGACGTCGAGCGCGCGGGCCAGGCGGAGCCAGCGGCGCAGGTGCGCGGGATCGGTGCCGCGGGTGCCGAGCTCGAGCGCGACCCCCTCGGCGGCGGCGACCGTGCGCAATGACCCGAGCTGCTCGTCCGAGTACTCCTCGAGCGCCGGCACGTCGCAGAGCTGCAGCAGGTCGACGCCGAGGGCGGCGGTCTCGCGGACCATGTCCTCGACGCCGAGAGGCTCGGGGACGCGGTCGGAGGAGCGCCAGAAGAAGGCGTAGCTGCTCAGTCCGAGGCGGCTCACGGGCGGGCCCCCTCGGTGGAGCGGGCGAGGGCGAGCGCCTCGTCGAGGATCGCGCCGACCGCCTCGGGGTCGTGCGCGAAGCGGCCGAGGAAGAGCCCGGGCACGCGGCCCTCGAGCGCGGTCAGCAGCCCGGGTCCGGCGCTGCCGCCGTAGATGACGCGGCTGCCGGCGCGGCCGGGCAGCTCCGCGAGGGCCGCCTCGAGTGCGGTGACGACGCCGGCGATGAAGGCCGGCTCGGCGGGCTGGGGGGCGCCGATCGCCCAGACGGGCTCGTAGGCGGCGAGGATCGGGCCGACGGCGCCGGCCTCGTCCGCGTCCGCGAGGGCGGAGCCGATCTGCGCGAGCACGAGCTCGACGGCGTCCTCGACGGAGCCGCGCTCGGTCTCGCCGACGCAGAGCAGCGGCACGAGGTCGTTGCGGAACGCCGCCGCGACCTTCGCGCGCACGCGCTCGTCGTCGTCGCCGAAGAGCGCGCGCCGCTCGGCGTGGCCGATCTCGACCAGCCGGCAGCCGACCTCGCGCAGCTCCGCTCCGCTGACCTCGCCGGTGAACGCTCCCGCGTCCTCCCAGAACAGGTCCTGGGCACCGAGCGCGACGCCCGCCTCCGCCGCGAGGGCGCCGACCGGCACCAGCGCAGGGAAGGTCGGCACCACGAACAGCTCGACGGCTCCGGAGGCGGTCGCCTCGTGCGTCCGCGCGATCTCGGCGATGCGCCGCATCCACTCGAGCGTCCGCGCGTGGCCGAAGTACATCTTGAGGCTCACGCCGACGGTGAACGCCGGGGCGTCCCCGGCGGCGCGGCTCAGCACGAGCCGACCGTGGCGGCGTCGTCGGCGACCGGGTTGCCGGCCTCGTACGCCTCGATCACGCGCACCTTCTCCGCGGAGGCGGAGGACGTGTCGAACTCGTAGCCGAGCCACTCCTTCGCGAGGCGGCGGGCCAGCTCGATGCCGACGACGCGCTGGCCCATGCAGAGCACCTGCGCGTCGTTGGAGAGGATCGAGCGCTCGACCGAGAACGAGTCGTGCGCGGTGACGGCGCGGATGCCGGCCACCTTGTTGGCGGCGATCGCGACGCCGAGCCCGGTGCCGCAGATCAGGATCGCGCGGTCGGCCTCGCCGCGGGCGACCATCTCGGCGGCGGCGATGGCGACGCTGGGGTAGGGCGTGTGCGACGAGGCGTCGACGCCGACGTCGACGACGGACGCGACGCGGGAGTCCTTCTCCAGGTCGGCCTTGACGATCTCCTTGTAGTCGAGACCGGCGTCGTCGGAGCCGACGACGAGGCGGAAGGGTGCGCTCATGGGTGTTCTCTCCTTGCTGGAAGCGGATTCGGGGACGGGGTCGACGCTACGCGCCGCTGCCGACAGAGCCGGGGGCGGCGGCGGCACCGGAGCGCAGCACCGCGCCGATCGCGGTGACGATCAGCCCGAGCGAGTGCGCGCCCGCGTCGGGGGTGCCGAGGCTCTTCTCGGCGTGCGGCCGGGCGCGGCCCATCCTCGGCAGCAGCCGCGCGGTCGCGGCGGCGGCGGCGGTGCAGGCCTCGGCGGCCCGGGTCCACGCCGCGGGCAGCTCGTCGCCCGCGGCGACGGCCTCGCCGAGGACGTCGGCGAAGGGCACGAGGGAGTCGACCATCGTCTTGTCCCCCGGCGTCGCGCCGAAGCGGAGGATCGCGGCGCGCGCGCCGTCGACGCCCTCGACCACCGCGGCGGCCGTGGGCGCGGCGGTGTCGCCGAGCGCCGAGCCGACCGCCGCGAGCGCGGCGCCCCAGAGCGCTCCGGAGGTGCCGCCGGCCCGGTCGGACCAGGCGTCGCCGGCGTGGGCGAGCACGGTCCCCGCCCCGGCGCCGGCCTCGAGCGCGGCCCGGGCGGCGGTGACCGCCGCGTGCACGCCGCGCTGCATGCCGATGCCGTGGTCGCCGTCGCCGGCGACCGCGTCGATCCGCCCGAGCTCGTCGGCGTTCTCGTCGATCGTGGACTGCGTCGCCTCGAGGGCGGCGAGCACGGTGCGGGCGGCGTCGCGGGAGTCGTCGCTCGCCTCGCCGATGACGACCGCGGCCGTCTCCTGCTCGGTCACCGCCGCCTGCTCGGCGGGGCGGACCGAGCCCTTGCGATACGCAGGCGCCTCGGCCGGCGCGGCCCACAGGCGCTCCAGCTCGTCGTCCACCCAGAAGAAGGTGAGCGAGACGCCGGCCATGTCGAAGCTGGTGACGAGCTCGCCGACCTCGGGCTCGAGCACCTCGAGGCCGCGCTCGCGCAGGCGCCGCTCGACGCCGGCGTAGACGACGAACAGCTCCTCGTACTTCACCGATCCGAGCCCGTTCAGCACGACGACGAGGCGCGAGCCCTCGGCCGCGTCGACGCCGTCGGGCAGCTCGGCGAGCAGGGACGAGACCAGCAGCTCGGCGAGACCGTCGGCCGTCGGCACGTCGTCCTCGCGGATCCCGGGCTCGCCGTGGATGCCCATGCCGACCGCCATCCGCCCCTCCGGAACGGTGAACAGCGGCTCGGACGCCCCGGGCAGCGAGCAGCCGGAGAAGGCCACGCCGAAGGAGCGGGTGCGCTCGTTGGCGAGGCGGGCGATGCGCTCGACCTCGTCCAGCGACGCACCCTCCTCCGCGGCGGCGCCAGCGACCTTGAAGACCGTCAGGTCGCCGGCGATCCCGCGGCGCTTGTGCTTCTCGGCGACGCTCGCGCTCGAGACGTCGTCCGTCACCGTCACGGTGCGGACGTCGATCCCCTCGTCGCGCAGGCGCCGCTCGGCCGCGTCGAAGTTCAGCACGTCGCCCGCGTAATTGCCGTAGCTCAGCAGCACGCCGCCACCGTGCTCGGCCGCCGCGGCGACCGAGTGCACCTGCTGCGCGGACGGCGAGGCGAAGAGGTTCCCCATCGCCGCGCCGTGCGCGAGACCCTGCCCGACGAGTCCGCCGAACGCCGGGTAGTGGCCGGAGCCGCCGCCCACCACGAGGGCGACCGAGCCGGGCGCACTCACGGTCGAGCGCACCACGCCGCCCTGCACCCGCCGCACGAAGCGGCGGTTCGCGGCGACGAAGCCGTCGATCATCTCGTCGGCGAAGTCGGACGGGTCGTTGTAGAGCCGGGTCATCAGGAGTCCTGTTCGAGGAGGGGCGTCGGGCGTCGGACGGTCGGCAAATCGCGCGGGGTGCTCAGTGCGCGATCACGTCGACGCTGGGGGCGTCGAGCGGTGCGTCCTTGTAGCGGCGCGCCAGCAGGGACATCAGCACGGCCGAGAGCAGCAGGAAGAAGCCGACGATGAACATCGGGACCTCGTAGCCGCCGGTCGCGTCCTTCAGGGCGCCCGTGATGTACGGGGCCGAGAAGCCGGCCAGGTTTCCGACGGTGTTGATCAGCGCGATGCCCGCCGCGGCCGCCGCGCCGGTGAGGAACCGGGTCGGGAAGGTCCAGAAGTTGGGCAGCGCCGAGAAGATCGCCATCGCGGTGACGGTGATCACGGCGATCGTGGCCGCCGGGGAGCCGGCGAAGAGCGCGAGCGGGATGGACAGGCCACCGGCGATCGCGGGGATCACGATGTGCCAGGTGCGGACGCCGCGGCGGGTGGCGTCGCGCGACCAGAGGTAGAGGGCGATGGCCGCTGGCACATAGGGGATCGCGGTGATCAGGCCCTTCTCGAAGATGCCGAAGGTGGTGCCGTACTGCTCCTGGAAGCCCTCGATGATCGTGGGAAGGAAGAAGGCGAGGGCGTAGAGGCCGTAAATGAAGCCGAAGTAGACGAAGCTCAGCATCCAGACGCGGCCGCTCTTGAAAGCGGACGACATCTTGGGGTGGGTGGTGACGCCCTTGGTCTTCACGTCCTCCTCGCGCTTGAGCGCGGTGGTGAGCCAGACCTGCTCCTCGCGGGTCAGCCACTTCGCGTCGGAGGGCTTGTCCTTGAGGTAGAACCAGGCGATGACACCGATGACGATCGCCGGCAGCGAGACGCCGAGGAACATGAAGCGCCAGCCCTCGAGGCCGAGGATGCCGTCCTGCTCGATCAGCAGGCCGGCGAGCGGAGCGCCGATGACCGTCGTGAGCGGCTGCGCCAGGTAGAAGAGCGCGAGGATCTTCGAGCGGTGCTTGGCCGGCACCCAGAGGCTGAGGAAGAGGATCGCGCCCGGGAAGAAGCCCGCCTCGGCGACACCGAGCAGGAAGCGCAGGGCGACGAGCTGCTCGAAGTTCTGCACCCAGGTGAAGAGCAGCGCGACGATGCCCCAGCTGACCATGATGCGGGCGAGCCAGCGGCGAGCGCCGAAGCGGTGCAGCGCGAGGTTGCTCGGCACCTCCAGCAGGATGTAGCCGATGAAGAAGACGCCCGAGGCGAAGCCGAACTGGGCCGCCGAGAGGGCGAGGTCCGCCTCCATGCCGTTCGGCGCGGCGAAGCCGATGGCCGTCCGGTCGAGGTAGTTGATGAAGAACATCAGGGCGACGAACGGCACGAGCCGGATCGACACCTTCCTGATGGCGCTCTTCTCGACGGCGGCGTCCGCCGTCGCGGTTCCGCCTGTGCGGGAGGGAAGGTCCACGTCGATCTCCTGATCCGTGTCAACGACTGTGTTGGGTGGTGCGGTGGGCTCGGGCCGCCTTCGGGGGAATTGGCTGACCGGTTGACCAATTAGAGAATGCCGTGCCGGGTGCCGCTTGTCAACCGGTTCTCCGGTCGCGTCGCTGCGGGTGGGGTGCCGGCGCGGTTGCTACGGTCGGACCATGCCGGCGTACCCCGAAGACGATCCGTCCCTCGTGCGCCTGGAGCTGCAGGTCCTCCCCCGCGGCACCGCCGTCGCCGAGGTGGCCAAGCAGCTCACCTCGCTGCTCACCCGCGGTGATCTCGTGCCCGGGTCCCGCCTCCCCCCGGAGCGCCAGCTCGCCGAGAGCCTCGGCGTCGGCCGGTCGGCGGTGCGCGAGGCGCTCGCGGCGCTGGAGATCCTCGGCATCGTCACGGTGCGGCCCGGCTCCGGCACCTACCTGCGCGACAGCACCTCCGAGCTTCTGCCGACCACGCTGAGCTGGGGCCTGATGCTCTCCGCGGGGCGCACGGCCGAGCTGATCGAGGTGCG
Source organism: Rathayibacter sp. VKM Ac-2926 (assembly GCF_022815565.1). Classification (NCBI taxonomy): domain Bacteria; kingdom Bacillati; phylum Actinomycetota; class Actinomycetes; order Micrococcales; family Microbacteriaceae; genus Rathayibacter; species Rathayibacter sp. VKM Ac-2926. The sequence continues at coordinate 88,496 of NZ_JALGRS010000012.1, forward strand.
CGGCACCCTGGAGGTGCAGGCCGCGATGCTGGCGGCGCTCCGGATCGACGACGAGGGACTCGAGCGCCTGCGCGCGCATCTGGCGGCGATGGAGTCGCACCTCGACGACATCGCGGCGTTCGTCGAGGCCGACGTGCGCTTCCACCTGCAGATCGCGGTCAGCGCCGAGAACGTGGTGCTGCGCGATCTGCTGCAGACCATCCGCTCGCTGCTGCGACTCTGGGTCGAGCGCGCGCTCAGCAGCCCCGAGCAGGCCCTCGACGCCTTCACCGAGCACCGCGCCGTGCTCGAGGCGATCGAGGCCCGCGACCCGTCCGCCGCCGCGCGGGCGATGGAGGCGCACATGAGCACCGCGTCCCGGCGCCTGGCGGACACCGGGAGCTGATCGAGGGCCGTCGGTCCGGGGCCCTCGGTCCGGGGCTGCTGATCGCGCCCCGCGGTGGCAGACTCGGCCCATGAGCGACCTCCTGCGCCGCGGTGCCGCGGCGGCCCTGACCCTCGCCGCGGTCGGCCTCCTCGTCACCGGCTGCGCGGGGCGCGCCGACATCGCCTCCTCCACCTCGCCGCTGCCGCGGCCGAGCGCGACGGCCACGGTGACGCCCACCGCCTCGCCCACGGCGACGGCGTCGGCACCCGCCTCGATCGTCCCGACCGCGGAGCCGACCGCCGCGCCGACGGCGGCATCCGAGACTCCCGCCCCGCTGCCGACCTCGTCGCAGCCGCCGGCACCGGCGCCCGAGCCTGCGCCCGAGCCCTCGACCGTCCGCTGCGTCGGAAGCGACCTCTCGCTCGAGTACCGCGCCGACCCCGACGCGTCCGGCGCGGGGAGCAGCGCCTTCGACCTGATCTTCACGAACACGACCGACCGGACCTGCACGCTCGCCGGCATCCCCGGGGTCTACGCCGCCGGGGCCGACGGCAGCCGCCTCGGCGCGGTCGCCTCCGCCGACGGCCCGAACCCGGACGGCCTGCTCGCCCTCGCTCCGGCGGCGCAGGCGGACGTCCGGGTCGCCTGGCACTCCCCCGGCGCCTTCGGCTGCCCGACCGCGACGTCGACGTTCCTGGTCGCCGAGGTGATCGACGCGGCCGATGCCGCCGTCCGCGCGCCCGCCGCGATCGAGGTCTGCACCGACGGCACCGTGTACCTGGACGCCTCCACCTACACGCTGCTCGGCTAGGTCCTGCGCCGGTCCCCCGAGGACCGCGCTCAGGTGGTGGAATGGACGAGGACAAGGAGAACCCATGCTCATTCCCCTGCACGACACCGGCGCCCGCGCCCGGTCCACCCAACTGCCCTCCGCTCCGGCCACCCGCTCCGGCGGTCACTCGCCGCTGTCCGAGACGGTCGCCGTCTGATGGCCGAGGAGCGCGCGATCCTCGCCGGCGGCTGCTTCTGGGGCCTGCAGGAGCTGATCCGGGACCTGCCGGGCGTCTTCGAGACCCGTGCCGGCTACTCCGGCGGGACCACTCCGAACGCGACCTACCGCCACCACGGCGACCACGCCGAGGCGGTGGAGATCGAGTTCGACCCCGAGAAGACCTCGTACCGCGACCTGCTCGAGTTCTTCTTCCAGGCGCACGATCCGACCACCCGGAACCGGCAGGGCAACGACATCGGCACGGGCTACCGCTCCGTGATCGTCGCCCTCTCGCCCGAGCAGGAGCGCGTCGCCCGCGAGACGATCGCCGAGATCGACGCCTCCGGCCGCTGGCCGGGCCCGGTCGTCACCGAGGTCCAGCCGGCCGGCGAGTTCTGGGACGCGGAGGAGGAGCACCAGGACTACCTCCGGAAGCACCCCGGCGGCTACACCTGCCACTGGGTGCGCCCGGGCTGGACGCTCGACGCCTGAGCGTCGCCGCTTCCGGCGGCACCCGGGCAGCGGAACGGGGCCGGCGCCCCGATCGCGACCCGGGCGCCGGCGGCGGCGCTCACGTCCCGCGGAGGGCCGCGATCGGCTCGATGCGGGAGGCGCGCCGCGCCGGCACGCTGCCCGCGAGCAGTCCGATCAGCGCGCCGAGGAGCGCGCCGCCGAACGCCACCCCGGGGTCGAGCACCGGGGTCCACTGCTGCGCGAGCGAGACCGCGAGCACCGCGAGTACGCCGGTCGCCGCACCGAGCAGACCGCCGAGGAGGCCGATCACGGCCGACTCGACGACGAACTGCTGCGCGATCCGGCGTCGCGTGGCGCCGAGCGCCCGGCGCAGGCCGATCTCGCCGACGCGCTCCATCACCGACAGCGTGGTGACGTTGGCGATGCCGACGCCGCCCGCGAGCAGCACCACCACCGAGAGGATCAGGAACACGAGGTCGACGTCGGCGCGGACGTCCCCGGCCAGCTCGGACGGACCGCCGGGCGCCGAGACGGAGACGGAGTCGGGCGCGTCCGGGGCGAGGGTCAGCGGTGCCTGCGCCGCGACCTGCGGGCCGGCGCCGATGTCGATGCGCGCCTGGAGGTCTCCCGGCGTCGCGAGCGCGAAGTCGGCCCGCGCGGTGCCGGTGGGGAGGACGACCGCGTCGAGCAGCTCGGCGCGGGCCTGGACGTCGGCGAAGATCCCGAGGACCGAGTAGGCGACCCCGTCGATCAGGATCGACGGCCGGGAGTCGACGCGCTCGACACCGAGCCGCTCGGCCGCGCGGGTGCCGAGGACGACGACGCGGTCGGCGCGCGCGTCGTGCCCGGAGTCGAACATCCGCCCGGCGGTCACCTCGCCCTCGAGGGTGCCGAGGAGATCGGCGGAGGCGGCGAACACCCGCGGCGGGGCGGCGGCGGGCGCCGAGGGGTCGTTGACGGGGACGGCGGTGACGGTCGCGCCCTCGCGGAGGGACACCTCGCCGACGAGGGCCGCCTGCTCGATGCCGGCGAGCCGGAGCACCCGGTCGACGGCGTCCCAGGGCAGGCGCCCGGTGGCGACGCTGTCCCCGGTGGAGTCCTTCGCCTCGGCCGGCTGCACGACGACCTGGGTGGCGGCGAACGCGTCGAACCGGCGGGCGAGCTGGTCGGCGGTCGTCTGCGCGAAGCCGATCGTGGCGACGAGGGCGCCGATGCCGAGCACCGTGCCGAGCAGGGTCATCACCAGCCGGGCCGGCCGCGTGCCGATGTCGGAGGTGGCCTCGGCGAGCAGGTCGGCGGCGGTGAAGCGGTCCGCTCGGCGGACGGGCCGCAGCAGCGCGGACGCGGCGGCCGAGCGCGGTCGCCGGCGCCCGAGCCGCCGGCGCAGCGCCGCGAGTGCCGGGCTCATGCGGTCACCTCCTGCATCCGTCCGTCGGCGATGCGGAGGCACCGGCGCGCCCGCCGGGCGACGGCGAGGTCGTGCGTGATGACGACCAGGGTGAGTCCGGTGTCCGTCAGCTCCTCGAAGAGCCGCATCACGTCCGCGGTCGTCGAGCCGTCCAGATTGCCGGTGGGCTCGTCAGCGAGGAGGAGGCTCGGGCGGGCGACCACGGCGCGGGCCACGGCGACGCGCTGGCGCTCGCCTCCCGAGAGCGTCGTCGGCAGGAAGCCGAGCCGGTGCCCGAGGCCCACCCGGAGCAGGGCGTCGCGGGCGCGCGCCTCGCGGTCGGCCCGCGGTGTCCCGCTGTAGAGCATCGGCAGCATCACGTTCTCGAGCACCGTGCGTCGCGGCAGCAGGTGGAAGGACTGGAACACGAAGCCGATGCGCTGCGCCCGCACGGCCGCGCGCGTGTTCTCGTCGAGCGCTCCGGTGAGCGCACCGTCGAGCCGGTACTCGCCGACGCTCGGCCGGTCGAGCAGCCCGAGGATGTTCAGCATCGTCGACTTGCCCGAGCCGCTGGGGCCGACGATCGAGACGTAGTCGCCCTCGTCGATCCGGAGGCTGACGCCCTTCAGCGCCTGCACCTCGGGCGGGCCGGGGAACGAGCGGGTGACGTCCCGCAGCTCGACCAGCGGAGCGGTCACCGGCCGACCACGACCAGGTCGCCCTCGTCGAGCGTCCCGTCCACCGGCGACACCTCGACCGCGCCCTTCGCGGCGAGACCGGTGGTCACGACGACGAGCCGGGTGGCGGCGCCCGGATCGCGCGGATCACCGTCGACGACCTCGACCCGGCTCTCGCCGCCGGAGCCGGTGGACAGCGCGGCGACCGGGACCGAGAGCACGGCACCCTCGGTCGCTCCGACCGCGACCGTGACCTTGACGTTGGTGTCGCGCAGCTGCTCGACCTGCTCGGGCGAGAGCGGATCGGGGGTGAGCGTCACCGTCCAGCGCCCCTTGCCGTCCTTCGCGGGATCGACGCCCGACACCGTGGCGCCGTGCGACGACCGGTCAGGGAGCTCGAACGAGGCCTTCTGGCCGACCGAGAGCAGCCGCGCGTCGGCCTCGGCGGCGGAGCCGGAGAGCTCGACCTGCGCGCCGGAGACCGTCATCGCCGCCCCGGACAGGACGCCGCCGCGCTTGGCGGTGACGGCGTCCACCCGCCGCGGGAGCGACGTGAGGAACAGCACCTCCCCCGCGGGGAGCGCCGGCAGGACGGACTGGCGGGCTCGAGTCAGGTCCTCCTGCGCCTGCGTCACCTGGGACTGCGCCGACTCGACGGCGCCGCGCTGGGCGCCGGTGTCGGTGCTCGCACCCAGCTGGGCCCGCCGGAGCTCGGCGAGGCCGAGCGCGTCGTCGAGGTCCGCGATCCGGAGGCCGTCCGGCGGCTCGGCCGCGCGGGCGGCCTCCAGTTCGCGTCGTGCGCTCGCGACCGCGTTGTCCGCCTCGCGGACCTCGACGGGCGAGGAGCCCGCCCGAGCGGCGTCGAGCTCCTTCTGCGCGGCGACAAGCCCCTGCTCGGCCGCGCGCAGCGTCTCCTGGGCGGCGCGGACGACGTCCTCGCCGTCCTCCTGCGTCGCGGGCGCCGCGTAGCCGGCCTGGGCGTAGAGCTCGGTGACCGCGTTCGCGGCCGTCTCGTCGAAGACGTCGTCGGCGGGGTCGCCGGCGTCGATCCCGAGGCCGCGCAGCGCCGACTTGAACTGCACCACGTCAGGCCCGGACACCCCGAACCGCAGGGTCCGGTAGGCCGGCAGATCGCCGGGGAGGACGATGACGGGGCGGCCGGCGATCTCCAGCGCGATCGACAGCGGCGACAGCTCGGTGCCGGCCGCCGGGACCTGACCGGTCACCACCGCCGCGCCCTGGATCCCCGTCGTGTCGATGGTCACCTCGACGGCGTCCGCGTAGCGCACCTCGCCGCGGAGGGTCACGTCGTTGCTCAGCTCGCCGGACTCGACCGGCGCGGTGATCAGGCCGGGGGCGGGCGGTTCCGCGTTCGCGGCGGCCTCGGCGGGCGAGACCACGAGCCTCCCGACGAGCAGGCCCGCGACGAGGCTCAGCAGAGCGGCGGCGGCCACGATCCAGAGGACGCGGTTGCGCGAGACGACGGCGGCGAGTGCGGCGAAGCGGCTGCGACGTCCCGGAGCGTCGGACCCGCTGTCGGGACCGTCGGCGGGCCCGGTGACCGCGAGGAGGTCGAGCGGATCGGTCGGTGTCGGATCGGAGGTCGGCCGACCGGTCGGCGCCGAGTCGGACGGCGTCGGATCGCCGGAGCCCGAGCGGCGGGGAACGCGCATCTACTCGCCCTGCTCGGCGTCGGCCTTCAGCGCGTCGAGCTCGGCGCGGTGGTCGTCGATGAACTGCTGCTCCAGCGCGTCCTGGACCTTCTTGTGCACCGCTGAGTAGTCGGTCTTCTCCCGGCAGTCCAGATCGGCGAGGGCGAGCTCGATCTCCTCGTCCTTCACCGCGACGAGCTTCGGGTCGGTGGGCTCGATCACCTGGTCGCCGGCCGCGTCGTAGACCGCCGTCAGCTTGTCGCTGATCGAGTTCACGGCGTCGTAGGGGGCGGCGAAGCCGGGGTAGCCCGCGTCGCTCAGGCAGGCGGACCACGCCGCATCCAGATCCGCCAGCTCGGGGACCGACTGCAGATCGGTGTAGAACTCGTTCAGCGCGTCCATCACCGGCTTGTGCTTCTCCGCCGACGCCGGATCCTCCCCCTCGAGCTCGTGCTGGGCGGCGCCGAAGCAGCCCGCCGTCGTCCAGTCGTACTCGTACGACCCGTCCTCGGAGGCAGCGGCGTCCTCCGGCTCCGCCGGGCCGTGCAGCGCCTCGGAGTAGGCCGCCTTCTCGGACTCCGAGAGGCTGTCGTAGTACTCGGAGTTGGCGTCGACGTACTCGTCCTCCGGCTCGGCCGAGTCGTAGCGACCGGGAGAGTCGACGACGCCGTAGCCGTACTGCGCGACCCATTCGCGATCGTCCGGCTTGTAGGCGTCGGCGTCGGACGACGAGAACGACGCCGACTGCACGCTCGGGGTGTAGTCGAAGCCCGACTCCTGCATGCAGGTCGCGACGAGCTCCTCGCGCTTGCGGTCCTGCTCCCTGTACTTCTCCTCCTGCTCCTCGGGCGAGAGGTCCCCGCCGTAGAGCGCACCGAGGTAGTCGATCAGCGGAGAGGTCGGCTCTTCGGTCTTCGCGTCCTCGGCGGGGGCGGAGCAGCCGGCGAGCGCCAGCACGCCGGACAGCGCCAGGGCCGACAGTGCCAGTGCGGAGCGTGCGGCGGTCAGGTGGGCGCGGCGTCGATGCTTCACGGAGGTCCCTCTCGTTCAGGGGCGCGCGGCGCGGGCGGGGGTCCCGCGCTCGCGCGCCGCCGACGACGATACCGACGGATCCTCATCACCGTGTGGTCGGGGCGGGCTCTGGCGTCGCACGTCGGTCGACGCGCCGCGGGACGCCCGCGTCGAGCGGTTCCTGCGGCGCGAGACGTCGGTCCGCGGACGCGGCTACGGCGTCAGCAGCACCCGCGCGGCTCCGCCCGGTTCGAGCACGAACGACTCGCAGTCCGCTCCCCCGGCCGCCTCCCAGCGCTCGATCCCCGTCGGATCGACCGCCACCGCGGTGCCGCCCGCATTGCCGAGCAGCACCACCCGGCGGTCTGCGGCGAAAGCTCCGAGCGCGACGAGTCCCGGCGCGTCCGCGTCCAGACGAGGTGACCCGGTGAGGGCCGCCGCCCACTGGAGCACTGTGCCGGCGGCCGTGACGCCGGCCGCCGTGACGACACCGCGCGGTCCCCACTGCTCGAAGTAGGCGAGCGAGGCGACGCCCGGGACCGCGAGCGCGCCGACGCTGCCGACGACCCAGGCTGCGAACTCAGGCGCGTGCTGGCGCTCGTCGGTCGCTCCCGGGACGATCTCCGGGCCGTAGCCGGACCCGTCGATGTCGGCGGCGCCGGGGTCGAACGGCGAGGTCGACACCGCGTTCATCCGCGCACCGAGCGTGACCGGACCGATGTGCAGGCGTCGGCCGTCCGCGATCGCCGCCGCGTCGCGGACCACCGTGCGCTGCACGCCGAGGGACTCGACGAGCTGGTGCCCCGAGCGGTCGTGCATGAAGGGGGTGATGCTGAAGGCGAGCGACGCCTCCCCGTTCGCGAGGGCGTCCGCGCCGCGGTTGAGCTCGGTGAAGTGCGAGCGGACCCCGCCGACGACCTCGGCGCCGCGCTCGGCCGCCGCCCGTCGCGCCGCCTCGAGCAGCTCGGGTGTGCTGCGGTGACCCTGGGCGGCGAAGACGCCGAGGCGGGCGAGCGGCGCGTCGCCGAGCTCGTCGAGGACCGTGCGGACGTCCTCCGGCCCGGACGCGACGACGCGCAGATCGACAGGGCGTCCGCCGGCGTCCTCGAGCGCGCGCTGCAACGCGCGACGCCAGCCGGTCCAGCGCACGTCGCACTCGACCAGCAGATCGAGCGCCGGTCGCACATCCGGCCGGAGGCCCGTCGACGCGCTCGCGGCGGAGGTGCGGATCTCGGGGAGCGGGTACCCGGCCCTGCCGGTCCGCAGGACGGAGGGGGACGCGATCGATTCCCGTGTGACGGTCGGCGGCGCGCCGCCGCAGTCGATCCGCAGGCTCTGCCGGACGATCTCCCCCGCGGCGACCGGCACCGGGAACGGCAGACTCAGCGGCGTCGAGTAGGTCTTGAACGACGCGTCGGTCCAGTTGCGCTGATCCTCCGTCTCGAACACGTCGCCCTCCAGGGTCAGCTCGACCGGGACGCCGTCGGCGGTCCAGGCGAGACCGGCGAGGTCCTGCGCGGGCTGATGGGGCGCGATCCGCTCGGGGAAGGCCAAGCGGTCGGTGGTGCCGCCCGGGTGGCGCGCCTCGACGGTCGCTCCGGCGCTCTCCGTGCCGTGCAGCACGATCAGCCCCAGGCGGTTGCGGAGGAAGGGCGTGCTCGCGCGTGCCTCGAGTGCGATCGTGAGCGAGTTTCCGGAGAAGTCGGCGCGCAGGGTCCAGGTGACGCGGGCCTCGCCCTGAGCGCTCTCGCCCTCGACCACGAGAGTGCCGCCCTCGATCTCGAGCGCTGCGCGGACGGTCGCGAAGGTCCCCCAGTCCTCGTCGCGGACGACGAAGCGGACCCCGCGGAGGATCCGCGCCGTGCCGAACCGGAGGTCGTCGAGCCGGCCGTCGGAGAACCGCAGCGACCACGGGCCGCAGCGGACCGCCCGCTCGTCGCGCTCGGCGTCCTGGAGGAGCCCGGCCGGGACCGTCTGCGCGGCGGGCCGGATCTCGATCGCGGGCACGATCAGAGGGTGGTCATGCCGCCGTCGACGCGGAAGAGCGCGCCGGTGGCGTAGCTCGACTCGTCGCTGGCGAGGTAGACCATGATTCCCTCGACGTCCGCCGCGGAGCCGGGCCGACCGAGCGGGATCCGCGAGGTGATCGCCGCGCGGGCCTCGGCGTCGCCCGAGATCGCGGTCACCAGCGGGGTCTCCGTGTAGCCGGGGACGACCGTGTTCACGCGGATCCCCTCGCCCGCGTAGGCGGCGGCGACGGTGCGGGCAAGGCCGTGCATGCCGGCCTTCGAGCTGCTGTAGGCGGTGAAGTCCTGACCCTCGCCGTTGAGCCCGGTCGGGCTGCCGGTGAGGACGATCGAGCCGCCGCGGCCTCGCAGTGCACGGACGGCGTGCTTGACGGTGAGGAAGGTGCCGGTGAGGTTGATGTCGATCGTGCGGCGCCAGACGTCGAGGTCGAGGTCGGCGATCTTCGCGTCCTGGCCGAAGAGCTGCACGCCGGCGTTCGCGACGACCACGTCGACCGCGAAGCCGTCGGCCGCGAGGCGGGCGAAGGCCTGCTCGACGCTGCTCTCGTCCGAGACGTCGAGCCGGACGGCGACGGAGTCCGGGAAGGCGGCCGCTGCGTCCTCCGCGGCGGCGAGGTCGCGGTCGGTGAAGGCGACCCGGGCGCCCTCGCGCGCGAAGCGCTCCGCGACGGCCCGGCCGATGCCGGAGCCGGCTCCGGTGACGAGGGCGGTCTTGCCAGTGAGGCGTCCGGTCATGCGTGCTCTCCTTCGAGTCGATCTGCTCCGATCATAGGAGGCGAACCGGTTGACCGCCTAGGCCTTGTCTGCTCGATTCCAGAGGTCGGCGCGACCCCTTGACCCGGCCCGGTCCAGCCGCGACGCTCGCTCTACACGTCCCACACCACCCCACCCCTCCCGGAGGTCACCATGAAGGTCGGCTCGCTCGTTCTCCGTCTCGCCGTCGGCGGTCTGTTCGTCGGACACGGACTGCAGAAGCTCCGCGGCTCGTTCGACGGCCCGGGCCTCGACGGCACCGAACAGATGATGAAGAGCCTGGAGCTGCACCCGGCGCGCCGGAACGCGGTCGCCGCCGCCGTCACCGAGACCGCGGGGGGCGCCGCGCTCGCCCTGGGCCTGGCGACGCCGGTCGCGGCGGCCGGGCTGATCGCGACGATGGTCACGGCCGTCCGCAAGGTGCACTGGGCGAACGGCCTCTGGAACAGCGGCGGGGGCTGGGAGTACAACGGCCTGCTCGCGGCCGCCGCGACCGCGATCGTGGCCGACGGCCCCGGCGCGCTCTCCTTCGACGGCCTCGTGGGGAAGCGGAAGTGGGGCGCCGGCTGGGCGCTCTTCGCCCTCGTCGCCGGCGCCGCCGCCTCCACCGCCGTGATCGAGGCCGGCCGCCGCGCCGCGGCCGCCGAGGTCGAGGGCACCAGCAGTGAGACCCTCACCGCGCCCGACTCCCCCACGGCGTCGGATGACACCGCATCCGCATGAGCGAGCCCATGCTGATCGAGTAGCCCGCGCAGCGGGCGTATCGAGACCCGGTAGCGTCGGCACGTGACCGCCTCCACTTCCTCCGCCGTCCGCCAGCTGCGTCTCGTCGTCCAGGTGGACGACCTCGACGCGGCTCTCCGCTTCTACCGGGACGCCCTCGGTCTGACCGAGCGCGCCGCCTTCGACGGCGACGGCGACGCCCGCGTCGCGATCCTCGAGGCCGGCATCGCCACCCTCGAGCTGGCGAACCCCGCGCAGGTCCGGATGATCGACGGCCTCGAGACGGACGGCGACACGAGCGACCTCCTCCGCGTCGCCTTCGAGGTCGACGACGCCGCCGCCGCGACCGCGGCCCTCGCCGCCGCGGGAGCCGAACTCGTCGCCTCCCCGCGGGAGACGCCGTGGCGCTCTCTCAACTCCCGCCTGCGCTCCCCTGACGGCCTGCAGGTGACGCTGTTCGAGGAGCTCGGAGCGGCGTCCGAGGACGACGCGGACGACGAGTTCCTCCTCTGGCAGCGCGCCGTCGACCGGCTCGACGGCCTCGAGGATCCGGACGGTGTCGTCGAACGGATGCGAGTGCTCGCCGCGCGCTACCCGGGCAGCGACGGAGTCGCGCACTTCGAGCTCGGCGGTGCCCTGGACAGCGCAGGCCACGAGGCGGAGGCGGCCGAGGAGTACGAGCGCGCCGTCGCCGCCGGTCTCGACGACGAGCGGCTCGCCCGACTGAGCATCCAGTACGCCTCGACCCTCCGGAACCTCGGCCGGACCGAGGAGGCGATCGCCCTCCTCTCCTCCGCCCAGCAGCACCCGTCGATCGGTGCGGCGCGCGAGGTCTTCCTCGCGCTCGCTCTGCACAGCGCCGGTCGCACCGACGAGGCGCTGCGCACCGCCCTCGAGGCGCTCGCCCCGACGTTGCCGCGCTATCGCCGATCGGTCGCCGCGTACGCCGCCGACCTCACCGACTCGGCGCCGCAGACCTGAGACGGCCGGTCGCCGGACGGCGCGCCCACCGCCGCGAACTCTCGGCCCTGCTCACTCCGCGAGCAGCGCGTCGATCTGACCCATCGCCTGGTTCATCCCCTCCTCCATGCCCATCTGCACCATCTGCTCGAGCTGCTCGAGGGTCTCGAAGGAGGAGCGGACGGTCATCCGGGTGCGTCCGTCCACCTCGGCGAGGGTGACCACCGCGTGGGTGACCCCCATCGAGTCGTCCGGGTGCCCCTCCTCGTCGGCGAAGCCGTCGTCGAACTCGAACCGCGTCGGCTCCTCGACCTTCGTCACCACCCAGTAGCCGCGGGCCTTCTCCCCGTCCGGCCCCGTCATGAAGTACCGGCTCCGAGAGCCCTCCACCGCCTCGTGCGTCTCGAAGGTCGCCGGCCAGGTCGGCGGTCCCCACCAGCGCTCGAGCCGCCGCGGATCCACCCAGATCCGCCACACCCGCTCGACGGGCGCCTCGAACTCGGCGGTGATGGTCATGGTCAGGTTCTCGATGTCCTTGACGGACTCCACGACGGTCATCCTGCACGTCCCTTCCTTCGTTCCTCCGGTGGTCGCACCTCGTCCTCGGCGAGGACGTCGGCGATGCGGTCGACGCGATCGCGCCAGAGCAGCTCGTAGTCCTCGAGCAGTCGCGCCGCCCTCCTGAGCGAGGCGACCTCTCCGCTCACGAGCTGCTCCCTCCCGCTGCGGCGCTTGCGGACGAGCTCCGCCCGCTCCAGCACCGCGACATGCTTCTGCACCGCGGCGAAGGACATCTCGTAGCGTGCCGCGAGCACTGTCACGGACTGCTCCGCTTCCAGCACCCGTGCGACGATGTCGCGCCGCGTTCTGTCGGCCAGCGCCTGGAACAGCCGGTCGACGTCGCTCTCGTCCTCGATTCTTACAACCATGTGGTTGCACGTTACTCTCGCTCGTCCGAGGAGGCAAGAGCAGCCCTCGGCACCTCGTCACCCCGTGCTCGCCGCGCCGGTCACACGTGCGCCGCCGCCCGGTCCAGGGAACGCGTCGCGGAGTCGAGCACCCAGTCGGGCACGGCGCGGATCTCGAGCACCGACCGGTGGAGCCTCGCCAGCGAGTAGTGCGGGTCGATCCGGAGCGCCTCCTCGAGGTGCCGGGTGGCGATCGAGGAGACGCCGAGCGCCCACCAGCACCAGGCGAGGACGGTCAGCACCGGCGGCCGCGCCTCGGCGGGCGCGAGCGCTGCTGCCCGAGCGAGCCGACCTGTCGCTCGCTCGGTCCGCTCGAGATCCGGGCCGGGCCCCGTCCCCATCATCAGCGACGCGGAGAGCAGGTCGTGCGCGTCCTCGAGTCCCGCGTCGGCGTCGCTCTCGATGAGCTCGTCCATCGAGCGGCCGGTGCGCGCCTGCTCCCCCTCGAGCCGCTTCTGTCGCCGCCGCTCCTCGAACGCCGTCTCGCAGCCGAGCGCGATCTGCAGGGTCGCCTGATCGCGCAGCGCCGGGGACTGCAGCACCCGGATGAGCGTGGCCTCCTGACGCGGTGCCGGCGGGCCGTGCAGCCAGCGCTCGACCAGGCCGATCACGTCGTGCGCCCCCGAGGCAGGATGACGCACGATCGCCTCGACCGTCGCACGATCGGAGTCCGAGACCGTCGGCAGTGCGGCGAGCGCCGTCACGTCGAGCGGCTCGGGAGCCGCCGCGCGCGCGAGGACGCCGGTCGGGCTCTCCTCGATCTCGGCGAGCGGGCGCGGCTCGCGCTTCTCCTCGATCGAGGTGTAGCGCCCCCAGCCGTCGGCGGCGACGCAGGCCACGCCGACGATCCCGAGGTCGGTCCGTTCGAGCCGCCGGAGGACGGTGCGGCCGAGGTCGAGCAGCGGGATGCCGCGCGCGGTCTCGTAGCTCTGCCGCGTGTAGACGATGGCCAGCACCGCGGTCGCCCGCGAGATCGACGCCGTGAAGCGCTCGCACCGGCCCGCCAGCTGGTCGATCTCCGCTCGGCGCAGTCGGTGAGGGATCGGGAAGCGGAAACCGCCTCCCGCCCGGTTCCCGAGGAACGGGACGACGACGAGGGCGTCCTCCGGATGGAGGCCGATCATCGAGGGGACGGCGGCGAGCAGGTCGGGCAGCCCGCTCACGCGGAGGAGCTCCGGCTCCCGGGAGGGGCTGTGGCGGGCGGTGGCGAGGCGATCGGTAGGAGTCATGCGGCTACGGTCGTCGTCTCCCCGCCCGCCGTGGGAGCCGGTCGGCGGATCCGTGGAGAGCCGCCGCGACTCCTCTCCTGTGGAGGGACGGCGTCACCTCGACGCAGCGGCGTGCATCCGCTCGAGAGCCGCGCGCACCGCCGAGAGCGTGTCCGGATCCCCGTCCACCCGATGCTCCACGCCCACCGGGATCCAGACCAGCGCCGCGAGCAGACCGGCCACCGTCTCCGCCTCCACCGGCCAGCGCGTCCACCGAGCGTCGAGCGCGACGGATCCCGCCGACCATCGCCCGAAGACCCGCACCACCTCGTCGATCGGCATCACCAGATCGACCACCAGCTCGTACCGCGCCGTCCGCCCGGACGACGCCACGAACGCCGCGGCGTCGTCCTCGGGGAGCGGCCGCGGCTCGAAGTGCACGCGGGTCTCGAGGAGCCGGCTCACCCGGTCGAGCCGGAACGTCCGCCAGTCCTCGCGCTGCCGGTCCCAGCCGACCAGCACCCAGGAGCGATGCGTGGACACCACCGCGTGCGGCTCGACGACGCGGTCGCTCTCGGCCCCGTCCGCCGCGACGTAGTGGAAGCGGAGCCGTTCGTGGTCGCGGCAGGCCAGCGCCATCCGGCCGAGGATCTCCGGCGGGATCGACGCGGCGCGCGGCCTGGCGGACCGGAGCACCCCGCCGACCGCGCTGACGCGCTCCCGCACAGCACTCGGCAGCACCTGCTCGAACTTCGCGAGGGCGCTCAGCGTCGTCCGCTCGCCGTCGGCGAGCCCCTCGTCGGCCGCGAGCCGGAGCCCGACCGCCACGGCCACGGCCTCGTCGTCGCTGAGGAGCAGCGGGGGGACGCGGCTGCCCGGCTCGAGCCGGTAGCCGCCGAGTGCGCCGCGGGTCGCCGCCACGGCGTAGCCCAGCTCGCGCAGCTGCTCGATGTCACGGCGCAGAGTCCGCTCCGTCACGCCGAGGCGCGCCGCGAGAACCGGCCCCGACCACTGCCGATGGGTCTGCAGCAGGGCGAGCAGAGCGAGTGCACGGGAGGTGGTCGCGGCCATGCCGACATCCTGCTCCTCCATCAGGACGTGAACCGACCTGATGCCGCTCTAGCGTCGACCCCGAGAGCTCAGCCGGGCGCTCGAAGGACACGGAGCAGGAGAGACACCATGGACATGAAGCTCGAGCTCGTCGCCGTTCCGGTGACCGACGTCGATCGCGCCAAGCGGTTCTACGTCGAGCGGATCGGCTTCGTCGCCGATCACGACCACACCGTGCACGAGGGGCTGCGCTTCGTGCAGCTGACGCCTCCCGGGTCTGCCTGTTCCATCGTTCTCGGCATCGGCATCACCGAGATGGTGCCCGGCTCGCAGAAGGGCCTGCAGATGGTCGTCGCGGACGCGGCGAAGGCCCGGGAGGAGCTGCTGGCTCGTGGCGCGGAGGTGTCCGAGGTCGACTCGCAGCCCTGGGGCGAGTTCGTGTACTTCGCCGATCCCGACGGCAACACCTGGGCACTGCAGCAGATCGTGATCCCGGATCTGTCGTAGCGGCGGCGCTCTCCTCGGCGGCCGGATCGGATTCTGAGACGATCCGCGCCCGCCCGACACTGTCAGAGTGAGAGGGAGAGGAGGTCCGCGAATGACGCCCACTCAGGAGAGCACGTCTGTCAGGGGAACGACGGCCGTGCAGAAGCCGGCTGGGCCGGCCGAGCCGCCGCGAGAGCCGCCGTCGGAGCTGCCGCCGGAGGAGACCGACGCGGAACTCGTCCGCCGCGCGGCGGCCGGCAGCGAGCTCGCCTTCCGCTCCCTCTATCGCGCCTACGTCCGCCCCGTCTACTGGCTCGCGCACGGAATCCTCCGCGACCCCCGGGACGCCGAGGACGTCGCGCAGGAGACCTTCGTCCTCGCCTGGAGCCGACTCGGCGGGCTCGAGCTGGTGAGCGATTCCCTCCTCCCCTGGCTCGCGACGATCTGCCGCTTCCAAGCGGCCAACCGCCTGCGCTCCCGCCTCCGCGACCGGGAGCGGACCGTCGAGGCCGACGACGAGACGCCCTCGCCGCACGACCTCGAGCAGCAGATCGTCACCGCCGCGCTCGCCGAGGCGATCCTCCGCGAGACGGCCGGGCTCGCCGAGCTCGACCGCGCGATCTTCCGCCTCTGCGCCACCGAGGGGCGCGGCTACGAGGAGGCCGCGCTCACCCTGGGCGTCTCGCACGCCACCGTCCGCAACCGCCTGTCGCGCGTCCGTCGACGCCTCCGACTCGTGGTCGACGACTTCCGAGGAGCCGAGACGTCATGACCGAACCCACCGACGAACGGGTGAATGCGCTCCAGGCCTCCGAGTTCCAGCCTGCCGAGATCCACGCGTCCGATCGCCCAGCGCCCGAGCTCGACACCCTCGACGAGGACCGCGTCTCGGCACTCGAGGCGCGGGTCTTCCGCTCCATCAGCGCCGCGCGCCGCGAGAGCGGAGCCCGTCGCCGACGCGTCGCCGCGATCGGGAGCGTCGCCGCGGGCCTCCTCGTGATCGCCGTCGTCGTCGGCCCCCTGATCGGAGGCGGCGCCGGTGCGGGGTCCGCGTCGAGCGCGGCAGGGTCCTCGAGTGAGGCGGGCGGTCTCGACTTCGGGCAGTCGGGCGCGGAGTCCGCACCCCAGTTCGCCGACGGCTCGGCACAGGGCGCGGCGGAGGCACCCGGCGACGCGTCCGCGGAGGGGACCGGTAGGGAGGTCGTGTCCACGGCGAACGCGACGCTCGAGGCCGGCTCCGTCGCCGACGCGATCGCCGCGCTCAGCGCGACCGCAGCCGCGCTCGGCGGCTACGTCGAGAGCTCCAGCTCCACCATCAGCTCCAGCACCAGCGCGTCGGCGGCCGGAACCGATCCCGCTCTCGACCCGTCGCAGTACGCGCCCCTCCCCGAGGGCGCGGGGAGCGTCTCGATCCGAGTCCCCGCCGACCGGCTCGCCGACGCTCGAGAGTCGCTGGCGGCCCTCGGCACGGTGACCGGCTCTTCGATCGACCGGCGCGACGTGACCACCCAGGCGATCGACCTCCGCGCGCGGGTCGACGCCGCCCAGGCCTCCGTCGACCGGCTGACCGAGCTGATCGCCCAGGCCGGCAGCCTCGCCGACCTCCTCGCCGCGGAGTCCGCCCTCGCCGATCGCCAGGCCTCGCTCGAGTCCTCCGAGCAGCAGCTCGCCGCCCTCGAGGGTCAGGTGTCGCTGGCGACCCTCACGGTGACGATCCTTCCGCAGTCGTCGCCCGTCACCGCCCGGCCCACCGGCTTCCTCGACGGCCTGCTCGCCGGCTGGAACGGTCTGGTCGTCGCCGCGAACGGCGCCCTCATCGGCCTCGGCTTCCTCCTCCCCTGGCTCGCCGTCGTCGCCGTGATCGCGCTCCTCGTGGTGGCCGTCCGACGCCGACGTGGTCCGCCGGTACGCAGACCAGCCGGACAGGTATCCGGCTCAGGACCGGGTCAGGGGTCCGACGGCAGCACGGGCAGCGATGAGTGAGGGCACACCGAGCGACGACTCCGCTCTGGCCTCGATCGACCTCCCGGCGACGCCCCCGGAGGTCTGGCGTCTCCTCGTCGACCGGTCCACCTGGTGGCCCGACCTCGAGTTCGATGCAGTGACCGGTTCTCCACTCCGTGAGACCTGGACGGACGGCGGGCGCACGTTCGAGGCGACCGGCCGCGTCCTCGCGGTCGACGCCCCGACGCGCCTCTCCTTCGAGTGGACCGAGCCCGGGTGGAGCGGCTTCCTGACAGTGACGGTGACCGTGACCACGGCGGCGTCGGCGGAAGGAGCGGAAGTGATCATCGTCGAGCAGGGCTTCGCCGAGATCCGCGCGGAGGAAGGACTCCGCCTCGAGCACGAGGCCGGATGGCGGGAGCATCTCGGCCGACTGCGGGACGCCTGCATCGCGGCCTCGGGCACGAGTCGCGGTCTGCAGCGGTGACCGCCGGTCAGCCGCGCAGCACCTTCGTCATCGCCTTGCCCTTCGCCAGCTCGTCGACCAGCTTGTCCAGCCAGCGGATCCGCTGCATCAGCGGATCCTCGACGCTCTCGACGCGAACGCCGCAGACGACTCCCGTGATCAGGGCCGCGCTCGGGTTCATGGGCGCCGCGGCGAAGAAGTCCTCGAAGGTCGTCCCAGCCTCGAGGTGGCGGTGCAGCTCCTCGTCCGAGAAGCCGGTCAGCCACACGATCACCTCGTCGACCTCGGCCCTCGTCCGCCCCTTCCGCTCGGCCTTCGCCACGTAGTGCGGGTACACGGAGGCGACGCTCGTCGTGAAGATCCGGTGCATGCGTCGAAGGGTAGCCCCGCACCCCCGACCACGGCGAGGCCGCGCCCTGCCGACCCCGCCGATCAGCCCCGCGCCCGCGCCGCGTAGACCGCGGGCGTCAGCCCCAGCCGAGCACGGAAGGCCACGATGAAGCTGCTCACCGAGTCGTACCCGACCGCGGGCGCCACGGTCTGCACGGCGTCCCCCCGCACGAGCATCCCGATCGCCGAGTGCATCCGCGCCCGCACCCGCCACTCGCGGAACGTGCTGCCCGTCTCGGCGGCGAACGCGCGCGCGATGGTCTTGGTGCTCACTCCGATCTGCGCCGCCCACTCGGCGAGCTCCCGAGGATCCGCCGGGTCCTCGAGCAGCGCCGTCGCCACCGCGCGGGCCCGCGGGTCTCGCGGGAGCGCCACCGCCGCCGCGTCGTCGGGCGCCTCGTCGAGCAGCTCCCCGAGCAGCAGCCAGCACCTCCGGCGACGTGCCGCCGGCGGATCGGCGTCGGCCAGGTGCAGCACCAGGGACCCGGCGAGGTCCTCGAGCCGCAGAGTCCGCGCTCCACCCCACCGGTCGCCGCGCGGTCGCAGCGCTGGATCCGCATAGACGCTGATCAGCTCACCCTGCTCGACGAAGGCCATCTCGTGCGGCACCCCGGCCGGTATCCACGCCATCTGCTCACGCCGCAGGTGCCAGCGGTCGCCGAGGACGCCGAGCTCCATCGAACCCGACGCCATCCACGCGAGCTGGTCCTCCTGGTGCACGTGAGCGTCGAAGCCGGTGCCGCGGACGACGCGCGATCGGGAAGCGGAGAAGACGGCGGTTGTCCACTCGACGGCATCGGCAGCGGTCTGAGCCGCACCACCGGACCGCGGATGTTCGCTGACGGACACGACGGTGTCCCCCCTCCCTGATCGGTGTCCGCTCGAGGCGATGGCGGATCGAGTAAGGCAAGGCTAACCTGACGTCCGCCTCCCCCGCCCACCCGATCCACGGAAGAGCCATGACCCCTCGCGCCCTGCCCGCCCGCCTCCTCGCCGCCTCCGCGGCACTCGCCCTGAGCGTCGCCGCGCTGTCCGGCTGCAGCAGCACCGCCGCGGCGAGCGCCGAGAACCCCGACTACACGACCGAGCCGTCCGACTCCTTCCCGGTTACCGTCGAGCACCAGTACGGCGAGACCGTCGTCTCGGCCGAGCCGCAGCGCGTCGTCGTGGTGGGGCTCACCGAGCAGGACATCCTGCTCGAGCTCGGCGTCACTCCGATCGCCACCACCGAGTGGTACGGCGAGCAGCCGTACGCCGTCTGGCCCTGGGCGACCGACCTGCTCGGCGACGCGGAGCCGACCGTGCTCGACCAGACCGACGGCCCCGAGTACGAGAGGATCGCCGCCCTCGAGCCCGACCTGATCGTCGGCACCAATGCCGGGATGACGGAGGAGATCTACGACAAGCTCGCCGAGATCGCGCCGACCGTCACCAGCGTCGAGGGCTCCGGCCTCTACTTCTCCCGCTGGCAGGACCAGACCCGCCAGGTCGCCCGCGCCGTCGGCCGCTCGGCCGAGGGCGAGGCGCTGATCACCGGGGTCGAGGACGCCTACGAAGACGCCGCCGCCGCGCACCCCGAGTTCGCCGGGCTCACCGCCACCTTCTCGCAGGGCGTGCCCTACGACGGCAGCATGTACGTCTACCCCGACGGCCTCAACACCGACTTCCTCACCGACCTCGGCTTCACCATCACGCCCGGGCTCGAGCAGTACGCCCCCGGCGCCGACCAGCAGGCGCTGATCTCCCCCGAGAACATGGGCCTCATCGACGCCGACGTGATCGTCTTCGCGACCGAGTCGGCCGAGGGGGTGCAGGAGGTGCTCGACTTCGGCACCACGTCGAGCCTCTCCGCGGTCACCGGCGGTCACGCCGTCTTCACCGACCCCGAGCTCTCGGGCGCGATCTACTTCCTCACCCCGCTCAGCCAGACGTTCGTCCTCGAGAAGCTCCTGCCGAGGCTCGTCGACGCCGTCGCCGGCGAGGCCCCGCAGAGCATCGAGGGCTGACGACTCCATGACGATCCTCCTCGAGACCGAGGCGGCGGTGCCGACCGTCCGGCGGAACCGCCGCCTCGGTCTCGCGGCCTCGCTCACCGCCCTCGTCGTCGCCGCACTGCTGAGCGTCCTCGTCGGCTCGAACCACCTCGGCCCGGCCGAGCTCTGGCACGCGCTCACCGCCTACGACGGCTCCATCGCCGATCAGGTCGTCGTCGACCTCCGCCTCCCCCGGACGCTCGCCGGCCTCGTCGTCGGCGCCGCGCTCGGAGTGTCGGGCGCCGTGATCCAGGCGCTCACCCGCAATCCGCTGGGCGACCCCGGCATCCTCGGCGTCGACGCCGGGGCGGCGCTGTTCGTCGCGATCGGCGTCGCCCTCGGCGCGAGCTCGCCCGCGCAGTACCTGCCGTTCGCTTTCCTCGGCGCGCTCGTCGTCACGGCCGTGGTCGCCCTGATCGGCTCGGTCGGCCGCGGCGGCCCGGACCCGGTGCGCCTCACCCTCGCCGGCGTCGCCGTCGCCGCCGTGCTGAGCGGGGTCACCACCGCGATGATGCTGCTCGACCCGGTCACCTTCACCGCCCTGCGCGGCTGGAACGCCGGGTCGTTCGTCGAGCGCGGCCTCGACGTCGTGCTCCCCGCCACCCCCTTCGTCCTCGTGGGAGTCGTGATCGCCCTCGCCGCCGCCCGCTCGCTCACCGCGCTCGGCCTCGGCGACGACCTCGCCGCCTCCCTCGGCACGCGTCTCGGCCGGACCCGGCTGCTCTCGGTCCTCGCGATCACGCTGCTCGCCGGGTCGGCGACGGCGATCGCCGGGCCGGTCGGGTTCGTCGGGCTCGCGGTGCCGCACGTCGCCCGCTGGATCGCCGGCCCCGACCAGCGCTGGATCCTCGCGCTCTCCGTCCTGCTCGCACCGACCCTCCTGCTCCTCGCCGACGTGCTCGGCCGCGTGGCGCTCTGGCCGGGCGAGGTCCCGGTCGGAGTGGTCACCGCGTTCGTCGGCGCCCCCGTGCTCATCCATCTGGTGCGCCGCGCGAAGGCGAGCACCCTGTGACGCTCGTTCTCCGCGGCGGCCCGCTCTCGGTGCGGGTCCGCCGGCGCACCCTCCTCGTCGGCGCAGTGCTCGCCGCCGCGGTCCTCGCCCTGGCGGTCGTCGCGCTCGGGCTCGGCGAGCTGCCGCTCTCGGCCCCCGACGTCGTCGCGGCCCTGCTCGGGCAGCGCTCCGGCATCGCCCGCACGGTCGTCGTCGAGTGGCGGCTGCCGCGCGTGCTCGGCGCGGTCCTCTTCGGCGCGGCACTCGGAGTCGCGGGCGCCGTCTTCCAGTCGCTCACCCGCAACCCGCTCGCCAGTCCCGACATCATCGGCCTCACCTCCGGCTCCTACGCCGGCGGCCTGCTCGCGATCATCGTGCTCGGCGCCGGCGCCGGCTCGCCGCCCGTCGCGGCCGGCTCCGTCCTCGGCGGCCTGATCGCCGCCGCGCTCGTCTACCTGCTCGCCTACCGCCGCAGCGTCCAGGGCTTCCGGCTGATCGTCGTCGGCATCGGCGTCTCGGCAATGCTCGAGGCGCTGAGCACCTACCTCGTCCTGCGGGCGAAGCTGGAGATCGCGATGGTCGCCTCCGTCTGGGGCGCCGGCTCGCTCAACCCGGTCGGCTGGGATCAGCTGCTGCCCGCGGCCGCCGTGATCACGGTGGCGCTCGCCGGTCTCGGCCTCCTCGGCCGACCGATGCGGCAGCTCGAGCTCGGCGACGACGCGGCCCGCGCGCTCGGCACTCCCGTGGAGCGCACCCGCGTCCTGCTCGTGATCGGCGCGGTCGCCCTGACCGCCGCGGTGACCGCCGCCTGCGGCCCGATCGCCTTCGTGGCCCTCGCCGCTCCGCAGATCGCCCGCCGCCTCGCCCGCACCGCCGGGATCGCGCTGATCCCCTCCGCGCTCGTCGGCGCGCTGGTGCTGCTCGGCGCCGACACGGCCGCCCAGCACGTCCTGCCCGGCTCGCTCCCCGTCGGCGTCGTGACCGTCGTCGTCGGCGGCCTCTACCTCGTCGGCCTCCTCATCCACGAAGCACGGAGACGCTCATGACCGCCCGCCTCGCCGCCGTCGACCTCACCCTCGGCTACGACCGCCGCGTGATCTCGCGTGCGCTCTCCCTCGAGATCCCCGACGGCTCCTTCACCGTGATCGTCGGACCGAACGCCTGCGGCAAATCGACCCTCCTGCGCGCGCTCTCCCGCCTGCTCGCTCCGAGCACCGGGCAGGTCCTGCTCGACGGCCGGGCGATCGCCGCCGCGAAGCCGCGGGAGGTGGCGCGCGTGCTCGGGCTGCTGCCGCAGACCTCGCTCGCCCCCGACGGCATCACGGTCGCCGACCTCGTGGCGCGCGGCCGGCACCCGCACCAGGGGTTCCTGCGGCAGTGGTCGATCGCCGACGAGGAGGCGGTGACCGCGGCGATGGCCGCGACCGGCGTCGCCGCGCTGGCCGACCGCCCCGTCGACGAGCTCTCGGGCGGGCAGCGGCAGCGGGTCTGGGTGGCGATGGTGCTCGCGCAGGAGACCCCGCTGCTGCTGCTCGACGAGCCGACGACCTTCCTCGACATCGCCCACCAGATCGAGCTGATGGAGCTGCTCACCGACCTGCACGAGCAGGGCCGGACCCTGGTCGCGGTGCTGCACGACCTCAATCAGGCGGCGCGCTACGCCAGCCACCTCGTCGCGATGAAGGACGGCGCCGTCGTCGCCCAGGGCGCTCCCCGCGAGATCGTCACCGCGGAGCTGGTCGAGCACGTCTTCGGCCTGCGCTGCGTCGTGATCCCCGATCCGGTCACCGGCGCTCCGCTCGTCGCCCCGGTCGGCCGCGAGCGCGCCGGGCAGCGCCGATGACGCGGCGCCGGCGGGAGCGCCAGGGGAGACCGCGGACGAGGAACCCGCGCGGTCCGCTGCTGCAGGCGCCGCCCGAGCCGATCGACGCCCGGCCGATCCGCCGCGACGGCACCACCACCCCCGCCCGGCTGACCCTCCGCGTCCTCACCGGCGCCCGCCGCTACTCCGTACCGGCCCTGGTCCTCGTGATCAGCCATCAGATCGGCGAGGCGCTCGTCCCCGTGCTGATGGGGCTGGCGATCGACCGAGCCGTCGCGACCGGCGATCCGCTGCAGCTGCTGCTCCACCTCGCGCTGTTGGCGGCCGACTTCGCCCTGCTCTCCTTCTCCTGGCGCTTCGGCTCGCGGTTCGCCGAGCTGGGGATGCTGGTCGTCCAGCACCGCCTGCGCGGCCTCGTCGCCGAGCACCTGCTGCTGCGGCCCGCGCGGGGCGGCCGCGCCTCCGATCAGCCGGGCGTCGCACTCTCGCTCGCCACCTCGGACGTCAACCGGCTCTCGGCCGCCGTCGAGATCGGCGTCCACCCGGTCGGCCAGCTGGCCGCGGTGCTCTTCGGCGGCGCGGTCCTGCTCGGCATCTCCTGGCCGCTGGGCCTGGCCGTGCTGGTCGGCGCCCCGCTGCTGCTCGGGGCGACGGAGCTCGCCGGGCGCGGGCTGCGCCGCCGCAGCGAGGACGAGCAGGAGGCGGCGGCCGACACCGCGGGGCGCGCCGCCGATCTCCTGGCCGGCTACCGCGTCCTCCGCGGCATCGGCGCCGAGCAGGAGGCGTCGCGCCGCTACCGCACCGCCAGCCGGCTCGCCCTGCGCAGCACCGTCCACGCGCGGCGGGCGGAGGGAGTCCTCGGCGGGGTGATGGATCTTGCCACCGGTCTCCTCCTCACCGCCGTCGCCGTCGCCGCCGCCCTCCTCGCCCTGGCCGGCGAGCTCGGCGTCGGCGGTTTCATCACCGTCGTGGGCCTCGCGCAGTTCCTGATCGATCCGCTGCAGAACGCCGCCCGCGAGGCCGGCTCGTGGTGGGCGACCGCGACCGCGTCGGCCGCGCGCCTGCTCGCCCTGCTCCGCGAGAGCGAGGGCGCGGATCCGCCCGGGCGCTCCCTCCCCCTCGACGAGCTGCGCGCCGGAGAGCTCGTGGTCGTCGCCGTCGACGGCGCCACCGCCGACGCGGTGCTGGCCGGACTGCGCTCGGCGCACCCGGGCGCCCTCGTCGCCCCGCACGCAGCCCGGCTGTTCTCGGGGAGCGTGCGCCAGAACGTGCAGCTCCCCGGCGTGCACCCGGCGAGCGCCGACCGCGCCCTCACGGCGTCCGGCTGCGCCGAGCTGGCCGGCGTCCTCCCCGGCGGCCTCGACGGTGACGTCGGCGAGGGCGGCTCCGCACTGTCCGGCGGTCAGCGCCAGCGCGTCGCGCTCGCCCGGGCGCTCGCTCAGGACGCGCCGCTGCTCGTGCTGCACGATCCGACGACGGCGGTCGACGCCGTGACGGAGGCCGCGATCGCGTCGAGGCTGCGCGCCGTCCGCGGCGGGCACCGCACCGTCGTCCTCTCGCGCTCCCCCGCGTTCCTCGCGGTCGCGGATCGCGTCGTCGAGGTCCGCGCCGACGAGGTCGTGGCCGACGACGGAGCCGACCGGATCTCCGAGGTCTCGCGTTGACCGCCGACCGTCTCCCGACCGCGTCCAGCCGCACCGTCCTCCGTGCCTCGTGGAGCGCCCTCGGCCGCGGCCGCCTCCTGCTCCCGCCCCTCGTCGTCGTGCTCGTCGCCGCGGCGGCCGCCGGCGTCGTCCCGCCCCTCGCCCTGGGCGCCGTCGTCGACGCGGTCACCGCCACCGAGCGCGACCCCGCCGTCGTCGTGCTGCTCGGCCTCGTGACCGCCGCCGCGGTCGCCGCCGGTGCCGTGCTCTCGGCCGTCGGCGTCGTCGCCGCCTCGCGGCTGTTCGAGCGGATGCTCGCCGAGCTGCGCGAGCGGATGGTGGACGCCGCCTTCCGCCTCCCCCCGGCCCGCGTGGAGCGCGCCGGCACCGGCGACCTGATCGCCCGCGCCGGCGACGACGTCGCCGAGGTGTCGGACGCGATCCCGAGCGTCGTCCCCGCCGTCACCGGGGCCCTCTTCACCATCCTGGTCACCGTCGTCGGCATGGCCGTGATCGACCTCCGCTACGCCGCCGCGATGCTCGCCGTCGTCCCCGTGCACCTGCTCGCGCTCCGCTGGTACCACCGGACCGCACCCGACGTCTACGCCGCGGAGCGCTCGGCGATGTCCGACCGCGCCCAGCGCCTCCTCGACTCCCTGAACGGCCTCGAGACCGTGCGCGCCTACGGCCTCGGCCGACAGCACCTCGAGCGGATCGCCGCAGCGTCCTGGTCGGTGGTGCGGGTGACGATGCGGGCCCGTGCGATCCAGAACGGCTTCTTCGCTCGGTTGAACCTCGCCGAGCTCCTCGGCATGAGCGCCCTGCTCGTCGTCGGCTTCCTCCTGGTGTCGAGCGGCTCCGGCACCCTCGGCGGCACGACCGCCGCGATGCTGCTCTTCCTCCGCCTGTTCGGCCCGATCAACCAGCTGCTCTTCGTCGTCGACGAGCTGCAGTCGGCCCTCGCCTCCCTCGGCCGGATCGTCGGAGTGATCACCGCGGAGACGCCTGCCGCGCCGGCCCCCGCGCCCTCCGACGGCCTGGATCTCACCGCGATCGGCCACGCGCACGTCCCCGGGCACCCCGTGCTCGACGACGTCTCGGTGCACGTGCCGACCGGCGCCACCGTCGCCGTGGTCGGCGCCTCCGGGGCCGGCAAGAGCACTCTCGCCGCCCTCGCCGCCGGCCTGCTCGTCCCCGACACCGGCACCGTCGCCCGCCCGTTCCCGACGGTGCTCGTGACCCAGGAGGTGCACGTGTTCGACGCGACCCTCCGCGACAACCTGACCCTGGCCGCCCCCGCCGCCTCCGACGCCGCCCTCGCCGACGCCCTGCAGCGCGTCGGCGCCGAGCGGATGCTCGCCCGCCTCGGCCTCGACGCCCCGCTCGGCGCCTCGGGAGCCGCGCTCACCCCCGCCGAAGCGCAGCAGCTCGCGCTCGCCCGAGTGCTGCTCGCCGACCCGGCCGGCGTGATCCTCGACGAGGCCACCGCCGAGGCCGGCTCGACCGACGCCGGCCTCCTCGAGCGCGCCGCCGCCGAGGTCCTGCGCGGCCGCACCGCGCTGGTCGTCGCCCATCGCCTCAGCCAGGCCGCGTCCGCCGACCACGTCCTGCTGCTGGACGCCGGCCGCATCGCCGAGCAGGGCACGCACGCCGAGCTGCTCGCCGCCGACGGGCCCTACGCGCGGCTCTGGGCGGCGTGGAGCGGGACCTCGCACGGCTGAGCGGCTCCGGCGCTCGCAGAAGCCGCCAGAGCGCTCCCGTCCGCCCCGCCCTGTTCCTGGGCGTCCGTGCCCCCGACGACGGGCTCGGCACCACCGATCTCGGCGCCCGACGCCGATTCACCCTCTCCGTCTTCGTGAACGGCGACGGTGTCGCCGGAACACCGGTCGTCCTCCCGGAGGAGGCCCGGGTGGACGTCACGACGGACCACGACTTCGTCGTCCTGTCGAGGCAGGTCGTCCGCGACAGTCGCCGCGCCGGGCACATCATCGTCCCGGCCGACTCCTACCCGGGTTCCTTTCCGTACCTCGTCGGCGGTACGTCCAAGGCAGCGGCGCTGACGGGCGGCAGTCCCCACCACTTCTTGTCCAACGATCCCCCGCAGCGCTCCCAGGCGACGGTGACCGTCGTCCGGAGTCCCGTGTCCAGCGGCCCGCCGCTTCCCGGGATGATCGGCACTCACGCGGCGAAGGCCGAGCTCACGGCGGACTGACCTCCGCCTGATCGGCACTCTCCACGCGGTCCTCCGTCACCCCGCATCGACGCGAGGGCTGCCCCGCATGGTCGCCGCGCCGCTATCCTCCCGGAGTGCCGTCGCATCGCGACCCGCTGCACACCGCGTCACCTCACCAGAGAGAACCACCGTGAGCCTCCTCCGCACCAAGTCCGTCGAGCAGTCCATCGCCGACACCGACGAGCCCGAGACCCGCCTCAAGAAGTCGCTGAGCGCCCTCGACCTCACCGTCTTCGGCGTCGGAGTCGTGATCGGCGCCGGCATCTTCACGCTCACCGGCCGCGCCGCGCATGACATCGCCGGCCCCGCGATCGTGCTGAGCTTCGTCGTCGCCGCCTTCGCCTGCGCGCTCGCGGCCATGTGCTACGCGGAGTTCGCCTCCACGGTGCCGGTCTCCGGCTCCGCCTACACGTTCTCCTACGCCTCGCTCGGCGAGCTCTTCGCCTGGATCATCGGCTGGGACCTCATCCTCGAGCTGTTCCTCGGCGCGAGCGTGGTCGCCCAGGGCTGGAGCGCCTATCTCGGCTCGTTCCTCGGGCAGCTCGGCATCGTCCTCCCGGAGGCGATCTCCTACGGCGGCGTCGTCGATGTCCCCGCGATCCTGCTGGTGCTCGTGCTCGGCGCCCTGATGACCTTCGGCATCAAGGAGTCCCTGCGCGTCAACCTGGTGCTGGTCGCCGTGAAGCTCTTCATCGTGCTGTTCGTCATCATCGCCGGGCTGCAGTTCATCAACGTCGGCAACTACTCGCCGTTCATCCCGCCCGCGGAGGCGTCCCAGGCCGCGTCCGGTCTCGCCCAGCCGCTGCTGCAGTTCCTCTCCGGCATCGAGCCGGCGACCTTCGGAGTCGGCGGCATCATCGCCGGCGCCTCGCTGGTCTTCTTCGCCTACATCGGCTTCGACGTCGTCGCGACCACCGCCGAGGAGACCCGCAACCCGCAGCGCGACATGCCCATCGGCATCATCGCCTCGCTGATCATCTGCACGGTGCTCTACTGCGCCGTCGCCCTGGTCGTCACCGGCATGGTCCCCTACCGCGAGCTCGACCCCTCCGCCGCCCTCGCCAACGCCTTCGCGTATCACGGCCAAACCTGGATGGCCACGGTCATCTCCGCCGGCGCCGTCGCGGGCCTCACCACCGTCGTGCTGACCCTGCTCATCGGCGCGACCCGCATCATCTTCGCGATGTCCCGCGACGGCCTGCTCCCCCAGCGCCTCGCGAAGGTGCACCCGCGCCTGCGCACCCCGTGGGTCACCTCCGTGGTCGTCACGATCATCGTCGCCCTGCTGGCCGGCCTGACCCCGATCGGCGTCCTCGAGGAGATGGTCAACATCGGCACCCTCTCCGCCTTCGTCCTGGTCTCCGTCGGCGTCATCGTCCTCCGCCGCAAGCGCCCCGAGCTCAAGCGTGGCTTCCGTGTCCCGCTCAACCCCTGGCTCCCCGGCCTCTCCGCCCTGATCTGCACCTACCTGATGCTCAACCTCTCCATCGAGACCTGGCTGCGCTTCCTGATCTGGCTGGCCATCGGCTTCGCGATCTACTTCGCCTACTCCCGCTCCCACGCGAAGCTCGGACAGCTCGCGAAGTAGACCACGGCGGCAGTCGGTCAGATCGTGTGCAATGCGCCACTTCGAGGATTCCTCTTGTCTTGTGGTGGGCGCGAACCTACGCTCCTCGATGACGTCGAGGAGGTGGAGCGTGAAACGCGCAGCAGAGTTCCGCAGGGTGATGACCATCGCCGGACAGGTGGCCCAGCAGCAGAGTGAGCCTGTGTCGGCGCTGCACGTCGCATTCGCCTACGCCGCGTGCCTCGCGCCGGGTGACAGCATCGAACGCGTGATCCAGGCATTCGGCGACGAGCGCGGCTGGGATGCGAGCACCACCGCACGACCCGTCCTTCGACGGCTCCTTCGTCATCGACGAGCGGTGCAGTACGACCCCGCAGTCCGTCGGGCAGTCGAGAGGGCCGCCGCGAGCGGATCTCCCGATATCCGGAAGATGCTCGCAGCGCTTCTGAAAGACGGCGGCCTCGATCCGTTGCGGGAGGCGATCGAGCGGGCCGGCGGCGATCTCTCCCGCTGGCTGACCACCGATGCCTGACAACGACACTCCTCGCCTGCTCCTCGACGTTCGAAGCCTCGGGAAGCGCATGGGCTCAGTCGATGTGCTCCGCGACGTCTCCTTCACGATCGACGCCGGCGAGGTGGTCGGACTCGTCGGACCCAACGGCGCCGGGAAGACCACCCTCATGCGCACCCTCGCCGGACTGTACGAGCCCTCGCACGGCAGTGCCCTCGTCCTCGGTCACGCGATCGGCACGACGGAGGCTCGACGAGCCCTCAGCCTCATGCCGGAGGAACCGGACCTGTACCCGGGTCTGAGCGTTGTGGAGCACGTCCGGCTGATCGAGCGGCTGAGCGGCTCACCCCGGAACGAGTCGCTCGGACCGTCGCTCCTGGAGCGCTACGGACTGAGCGACAAGCAGGACCTCCTCCCCCATCAGCTCTCGCAGGGGATGCGCCGCAAGCTCGCTCTCGTCCTTGCGCTGCTGAAGGGCGCCGGGCTCCTCCTGCTGGACGAGCCGTTCAACGGCCTCGATGCCGTCTCTGTGCGCGAGCTCCGCAACGAGGTCCGGCGGCTCGCCGACGAGGGCTGCGGCGTCCTGCTCTCGATGCACGGGCTGACCGAGCTGGAGCGCATCGCCGATCGAGCGGTGATCCTGCACGCCGGGAGGATCGCGCACATCGCGCGTCTCGGGCGCGACGATCTCGAGGGGCAGCCGCCTCTGGAGGACGTCTATCTCCGTGTCGTGGGAGCTCTTCGCGATGACGACGACTGAACGAACGCGGCGTCTTCCCCTTGCAGGAGCGCTCGCTCTCTCCCGGGCCTACCTGCGCATCCGCATCCGCAGCACCACGGCCCTCGTGACGAATCCCCTCGCGATCGTCGTCCTCGTGATCGCTGCGTCGAGCGGCGTCTGGCTCCTGGTTCAGGGTGGGGCCGGCGGGTCTCCGACGGAGTCGCCCCCCACGCGGATCGCGGGATTCGTCCTCGGTCTCTCTCTGATCCTGGTGTCACTGACAGCGCAGCGGGGTTCGCCGCTGCGGTTGCAGCCCGCGGACGTGTCCTGGGTGCTGCAGAGCCCGAGTGGTCCGCGCATCGTCGTGGTGGTGCATGCGGTCGGGACCGCGGCGATCGCGTTCGTCAGTGCCTCCGCGGCGTCGGCGACGGCACTGTTTCTCCGTGGAGAGCCGGTCGCGTGGGGCGTGCTCTCGGGGTGCGCGATGACGGCCGTCCTCCTCCTGATCCGGGCGACGTCGTTGACCAGCCATCTCCTCGGAAGAATCGCCCGGCCGGACCGGCGCCGGATCGGGCTGGCCTGCGTCCTCGCCGCGGGCGCGGTCTGGATCGCCCTCGGGGTGCAGTCGCTGCTCGTGGGCGAGGACTCCATCGGGTCGGCCGCGATGAGCGCCGCCGGTCTCCTCTTCGAGGTGATCCTCGCGCCCGAGGCGAGCGGACTCGCGCACGCCTCCGCCACCATCGGCGTTCTCCTGCTCTCGAGCATCGCCGTCGGCCTGCTCGTCCGGCGAGCCGGAATCTTCGTCGAACCCGCGGTCGAGGAGAGCATCCTCGCGAACCAGCTCACCCGAGTCCTCTCCGGCGAGTCGAGCAGAGCTCTGTCCGGCCGGGGCTACGCCGTCGGCCGTCCCTCATGGACGCGATGGCCCGACTCCGCGGTCGGCGCAGTCCTAGCGAGCCACCTGGCGCAGACTCGGCGCCGGCGCTGGCAGGAGCCCCGCACTGCGCTCGCCCTCCTCGCCGTGGCGGTGCTCTCCAGCCTGCTGCGGGACAGCGTGCCGATGCTATTGGGCGGACTTCTCCTCGTGCTGATCCTCGCGCTTCCGGGTCCGTCTCAGGCGACCGCGCAGGACCTCGACCACCAGCACCTTCCGCTCGCGGACGTCTCGATCGCCCGAGCCGGATTCGCCGGTGTCGGGCTTCACGCCTTCCTCTCGTCGGCCGTGTCGCTGCCCGCCGTCGTTCTCTGGGCCTCGGTGTACTTGCACGGGATCGGCTGGGGTCTGCTCGCAGTCCTTCCTCTCGCACTCTGCTGCACGAGCGCTGCGCTCGCGGGCATCGGATCACGCGCCTTCTCGGATCTGCTTCTCGGCCGGGTGGTCGCGGCGGTCGCGCTCACCATGCTGCCGGTGGCCGGTGCCGCCTCCAGCCTTGCGCTCCACGGCCAGGGGAACGATGCACTCCGTGTCCTGCTGACCCTCTCCGGCGCCCTGCTGATCTCCTGCCTGCTCTCCTCCGGTCTCGCCTGGGCCGTCCTCCAGTCCGCCCGGCCGGCCCGATCGTCACGCGCACCCGGGGTCTAGGGTGCAGTCATGCCCCGCGCCATGGCCGACCTCGACTTCCGCCGGCAGCAGTGGGAGCAGCGCTACGCGCCCCACGTCGCCCCGATCAACCGCTGGATCGACGAGCTGCGGAACCCGTACGATCGCGGCTGGCTCCCTTATATCGCTCCCCTGCACGGCGGCACCGAGGCGCGGGTGCTCAGCATCCTGCGCGACCCCGGCCCCGGCACCCGAGACGGCGCGGGCAGCGGGTTCCTCTGCACCGAGAACGACGACGGCTCCGCCGAGCTGATGTCGCGCCTACTCACGGACGTCGGACTGTCGCCGTTCGATCTCCTGCCCTGGAACGCCTACCCCTGGTACATCGGCAAGGCACCGACCGCGGAGCAGCTCGACGCGGGGATCCCGACCGTCCTGCATCTTCTCGACCTCGCCCCGAGCATCGAGGTCGTCCTGCTGCAGGGCGCCGACGCCGACCACGGCTGGCGCCGCCTGCTCCGGCTGCACCCGGGCATCGAGCGCGAGCGCGGCCTGGCCGTCGTGCGCACGTTCCACCCGTCACAGCAGGCCCTCTTCACGAAGGACCCGATCGAGCGGGCGGCGCGGGTGGCTCGCCGCGAGGCGGCCTTCGCGGAGGTCGCGGAGCTGCTGCGCTGAGCGGCTCGGCACGCGCGCACAGCGGCGCCAGAAACGACGAAGCCCTGATGAGAACCAGTCCGCGATCGGACATCTCATCAGGGCTTTCTGTCGGGCTGACAGGATTTGAACCTGCGACCCCTTGACCCCCAGTCAAGTGCGCTACCAAGCTGCGCCACAGCCCGTGGCAGTCCGGACCGAGGCCCGGGCAACTCGACTACCTTAGCGGATCGCGGGGCCGAGAGTGAAAACGACCGACGCTCGGCGCCCGTAGAATCGCTGAGGCGGTGCGCGCCGGGCGGACCGGAGCGCGCGCCCTACAGGAGGCAGCAGCAGTGGACGCGCGGCAGAAGCGATCGCAGGTGGCCCTGCACCGAGCCATCATCGATCTGGCGACTGCCAGGGACGTCTCCAGCCTCACGGTCTCCGAGATCACCGATCGTGCCGGCGTCAATCGCTCCACCTTCTACGCGCACGCGACCTCGGCCGCCGAGCTGCTCTGTGCGGCACTCGCCGACGAGCTCGACGCGATCCGCGACGAGTATCTCGACACCCTGCGCACCGGCGCGGCGACCGACGCGACCATCCGCCAGGGCACGGCGCGGATCCTCGCTCACCTCGAGGCGCGCCGCGACCTCTACCTGCGGGCGTTCGATGCTCCCGGCGGCGACTCGGGTGTCCGGGCGATGCTCGCGCTGCACTTCCGCGCGGCCGTCCTCGCGACGCTCGAGACCGGGACGCTGCAGCTGCCCGACGGCGACGACATCACCGCGTTCCTCGCGGACGGCACCGCCTCCTTCCTCGCCGCCGGTTCGACCGGCCTGATGGAGGCGTGGCTGCGGCTCCCCGAGCCGCGCACTCCCGAGACCTACCTCGCGGCGTACCGGCGGCTGCTGCCGTCCTGGTGGCCGTTCGCCACGCAGGACTGACGCCCGCGGGCATCGATCCGTCACGAGTGGTCGGGTCGGCGCGCGGAGCACGACCGTTCCTGACCGATCGATCGCCGGATGCGCAGGCGGGGGTGGATCTCGATACGCCCGCTCCGCGGACTACTCGATCAGCATGCTCCGGCACGCAGAACGACGAGCCGGAGCCGCCGCGACAGAACGTGTCAGCGCGCGCGCTTCTCCCGCACGCGCATGTTGACGTTCACCGGCGAGCCCTGGAAGCCGTAGATCTCGCGCAGGCGGCGCGCGATGTAGCGGCGGTAGCCCGGGTCGAGGAAGCCGGTGGTGAACAGCACGAATGTCGGCGGGCGCGAGGACGCCTGGGTGCCGAACAGCACGCGGGGCTGCTTGCCGCCGCGCAGGGGGTGCGGGTGCGCCGCGGTGAGCTCCGCGAGGAACGCGTTGAACTTGCCGGTCGGGATGCGGGTGTCCCAGGACTCGAGGGCGAGCTCGAGCGCGGGCACGAGCTTCTCGAGGTGGCGCCCGGTCTTCGCCGAGATGTTCACGCGCGGAGCCCAGGCGACGTGCGCGAGGTCCTTCTCGATCTCGCGCTCGAGGTAGCGGCGGCGCTCGTCGTCGAGGAGGTCCCACTTGTTGAACGCGAGCACGAGCGCGCGGCCCGACTCGAGCACCAGGTCGATGATGCGGACGTCCTGCTCCGAGATCGGCTCGGAGACGTCGATCACGACGACCGCGACCTCCGCCTTCTCGAGCGCGGTCGAGGTGCGCAGCGACGCGTAGAAGTCGGCGCCCTGCTGCAGGTGCACGCGGCGGCGGATGCCGGCCGTGTCGACGAAGCGCCAGATCTTGCCGGCGATCTCGACCTGCTCGTCGACCGGGTCGCGGGTGGTGCCGGCCAGCTCGTTGACGACGACCCGCTCCTCCCCCGCGGCCTTGTTCAGCAGGCTGGACTTGCCGACGTTCGGGCGGCCGAGGATGGCGACGCGCCGCGGGCCGCCGACCTCGCGCTTGGCGACGAGCGACTCGAGCGGCAGCTTCTCCAGCACCGTCTCGAGCAGGTCGGCGACGCCGCGGCCGTGCACGGCCGAGACGGGGTGGGGCTCACCGAGGCCGAGCGACCACAGTGAGGCGGCGTTCGGCTCCTGGCGCACGTCGTCGACCTTGTTGGCCGCGAGGAACACGGGCTTCCTGGTCTTGCGGAGCAGCTTCACGACGTGCTCGTCGGTCGCGGTCGCGCCGACGTTCGCGTCGACGACGAAGATGACGGCGTCGGCGAGGTCGATCGCGATCTCGGCCTGCATCGCGACGGAGGCGTCGATGCCGCGGGCGTCGGGCTCCCAGCCGCCGGTGTCGACGACGGTGAACTGGCGGTCGAGCCAGTCGGCCTTGTACGAGACGCGGTCGCGGGTGACGCCGGGGGTGTCCTCGACGACGGCCTCACGGCGGCCGAGGATGCGGTTGACCAGCGCCGACTTGCCGACGTTGGGACGGCCGACGATCGCCACGACCGGCAGCGCCGGGAGGTAGCGGATCTCGTCGGGGTCCTCGCTGGCGTACTCGAGGAGGTCGCGGTCCTCCTCGTCGAGGTCGTAGTCCTCGAGTCCGCTGCGCAGCGCCTGGGCGCGCGAGGAGGCGAGCTGCTCGTCGAGGTCGCCGAGGCGCTCGACGAGGTCGTCGTCTCCGAAGTTCAGCTCGTCGTCACCGACGTGCGTGTCCTGTGCCATGATCGGCCCTTGCTCTCGAAGTTCGGACCTCGGCGATGACCGCATCGACGGTCTGCTCGAAGTCGAGGTGAGTGGAGTCGAGAAGAGTGACTCCGTCTGCGGCGTTCATGAAGTCCACCACCTGGGAGTCGGCGCGGTCCCTGGACCGCAGTGCCTGACCCGTCGCTTCAGCGGATTGCGTGGTGACTTCGCGCGAACGCCTCGCCATCCTAGCCTCTTCGCTCGCCGTCAGGAGGATCCGCACCCCGGCGGTCGGCGCCACGACCGTCGTGATGTCGCGCCCCTCGACGATGATGCCGGCCTTGCGGGTCTCGCCGATGATGCGGCGGAACAGCAGCGTGATCCGCCGGCGCACCTCCGGGACCTTCGCCACGGCCGAGACCTGGCCGGTCACCCGGGGCTCGCGGATCGCGGCCGTGACCTCGGTCCGGCCGACCCAGACCGAGTACGACTCGGGGTCGGTGCCGATGGAGTAGTCGAAGCCGTCGAGCGCGTCGACGATCGCGTTCTCGTCGGCGAAGTCGAGCCCGGTGTCGAGGCCGTGCCAGGCGAGCGCGCGGTACGCGGCGCCGGTGTCGAGGAACTCGAAGTCGAGCCGTCGGGCCGCCTCGCGCGAGACGCTCGACTTGCCGCTGCCGGCCGGTCCGTCGATCGCGACGACGACCGCGTCGCCGAAGTCGGGCACGTCGTCGGTGTGCGAGCCGCTCGCGCGCTCGGGCGCCGCTCCCCCGTCCTCCGGGATGCTCTGCTGCGCGCGGCGGGCGGGCGTCATCCGGTTCAGGCCGCCCTCCTGCCTGTTCTGCTCCGTGCTCATCCGGCGATCCTCCAGCCGCGTGCGGTCAGTTCCTCGGTCAGCGGGCCGACGGCCTCCGGCACCACCGAGATCTCGGCGAGGCCCACGCGGCGCCCCTCCGCATGCTCGAGGCGCACGTCCTCCAGGTTGACCCCGGCCTCGCCGATCTCGACGAACAGCCGGGCGAGGGTGCCCGGGGTGTCGTCGACGAGGACGATCAGGGTGGAGAAGCGCTGGTCCTGGCCGTGCTTGCCGGGCAGGCGGGCGACGCCGGCGTTGCCCGCGGCGAGGTGCTCGGCGAGCAGGCGGCGGGCACCCGGGGCGTCGAGGTCGCGCAGGGCGTCGGCGACCGCGGCGACGTCGTCGCGGAAGGCGTCGAGCACGGCGACCACGTGCTCGCGGTTCGCGCCGAGGATCTGCACCCACAGCTCCGGGGCGGAGGCGGCAAGCCGCGAGACGTCGCGCACGCCCTGGCCCGCGAGCCGCAGGGCGTCGTTCGGCGCGTCGACGAGCCGCTGCCCGAGCAGGGAGGAGATCACCTGGGGCGCGTGCGAGACGAGGCCGACCGAGCGGTCGTGCTCCTCCGGAGCCATCTCGATGATCGAGCCGCCGAGGTCCAGCGCGAGCGCCTCGACGCGGGCGAGTGCGTCCGCGGGCGTCTCGCCGTCGCGGCAGATCACCCAGGGCCGGCCGACGAAGAGGTCGCCGCGGGCCGCCACCGGACCGCCGCGCTCCCGGCCGGCCATCGGGTGCGAGCCGATGTAGCGGCTGAGGTCGAGGCCGCGGGCGCGCAGCTCGCGCAGCGGCTGCATCTTGACGCTGGCCACGTCGGTGACGACCGCCTCGGGGAACGCGGCCAGCTCGCGCTCGACGACGCCGGCGACGACGTCCGGCGGCACGCAGACCACGATCAGCACGGGCCGGTCGTCCGCGGAGGCGGCGCGGCCGGCCCCGTAGTCGATGGCGAGCGAGAGACTGGCGGGCGAGGCGTCGTCGAGGACGACGTCGACCCCGCGCGAGGCGAGGCCCAGGCCGATCGACGCGCCGAGCAGACCGGAGCCGACCACCCGCACCGTCCCCGTCGTCCGCATCGCGGGCGGGGCGGGGTGCAGGAGCTCGTTCACCCCGACAGCCTACCGATCAGGCCGACGCCGCTTGTCCTGGCCGCTGCGCCGCACACCGGAGTCGGGCCGCTCGGCACCGTTCGCGGAGGGGCGTCGCCGGTCCTGCGGCGGCGTCGCGCGGTCGTCGGCGCGCAACGCATCGGAGGGGCGCTCGCGCGGCCGCTCGTCACGACGGCGCTCGTCCGAGCGTCGGTCGCCGCGGTCGTCGGCGCGACGCTCGGGCCGCTCCTCGGAGCGACGCACCGGGCGATCGTCCGAACGGCGCTCGGGCCGTTCGTTCGACCGGCGCACGGGGCGGTCCTCCGACCGGCGCTCCGGCCGCTCCTCGGACCGCCGCACGGGCCGCTCCTCGGACCGCCGCACCGAGCGCTCCTCGGTCCGCCGCTCTCCGCGCCCCTCGGTCCCCCGGTCGTCCGCGGTCTGCGGCCGCGGCCGCCGCGCGCCCGCGCTCGCCTGGCGTGTCGGCTCCGGCTTCTCCACCGGCGCCTCGCCGCCCTGGCGCGAGATGGTCAGCAGCGCACCCAGCTCGTCGCGGGTCAGGTCGCGCAGATCGCCGGACCGCAGCGAGCCCAGGTGAAGCGGGCCGAACTGCCGGCGCACCAGCTCGAGCACCGGATGCCCGACGGCCGCCATCATCCGCCGGACGACGCGGTTGCGCCCGGAGTGCAGCGTGATCTCGACGAGCGACGCGTTCGAGCGACCCTCCGGTCGGCCGAGCAGCCGCGCCTTGTCGGCCGCGACCGTGCCGTCCTCCAGCTCGACGCCGGCTGTCAGCGCCGCGATCGTCTGCGGCAGCACCTGCCCGTGCACCTTCGCGATGTAGGTCTTCGTCACCCCGAACGACGGGTGCGCGAGCACGTGCGCCAGCTCGCCGTCGTTGGTCAGCACCAGGAGCCCCGAGGTCTCGGAGTCGAGGCGGCCGACGTTGAACAGCCGCTCCTCGAAGTTCTGCGTGTAGGTCCGGAGGTCGGGCCGGCCGTTCTCGTCGGAGAGCGAGCTGACCACGCCGACCGGCTTGTTCAGCATCACGTAGCGCCGCGAGGTGTCCAGCTGCACGGCGACGCCGTCCACCTCGATCCGGTCGTTCTCCGGGTCGATGCGGCGGCCGAGCTCGCTCGCCACCTCGCCGTTCACGCGGATCCGCCGCGCGACGATCATCTCCTCGACGACGCGGCGGGAGGCGACCCCCGCGGCCGCGAGGACCTTCTGCAGTCGTTCGCCCTCGGGCAAGTCAGCCGCGCTCATCGAATCCGTTCCGTCCGTCGCTCAGTAGGGGGGAGATCTTCGGCAGCTCGTCGAGCGAGGCGAGGCCGAGATGGACGAGCAGCTGCTCGGTGGTGCCGTAGAGGACCGCGCCGGTCTCGGGGTCGCTGCCGACCTCCGCGATCAGGCCGCGGCCGAGGAGGGTGCGCGCGACGGAGTCGACGTTGACCGCGCGGATCTGCGCGACCTGGCCGCGGGAGATCGGCTGCTTGTAGGCGATCACCGCGAGAGTCTCGAGGGCCGCCTGCGACAGCTTGGTCGGGTTCTGGGTCAGCACGAAGTCGGAGACGACGGAGTCGTACTCGCGGCGCACGTAGACCCGCCAGCCCCCGCCGACCTCGCGCAGCTCGAAGCCGCGGCGGATGCCGCCGTCCGCGCCGTCGAAGTCCGCGGCGAGCCGCTCGACCGACTGCCGGACGACCGGGATCGGCCGGGAGAGCGCCGTGGCGAGCGCGGCGAGCGACTGCGGCTCGTCCGCGATCATCAGGATCGCCTCGACGGCGCGGTCGATCTCGAACGCGACGGTCCCGGGACCGGCGACGGCCGCGGAGTCGGTGCTCGTGGGCTCACTGGTCATAGTCGGCCCCCAGGTGCGCGAGGCTCGCGTCCGACCAGTTCTCGGCCACCCACTGCAGGGTCAGCTCGCCGAGCGGCTCCGGCTGCTCGAACGCGATCGCGGCATGCCGGTAGAGCTCGAGCACGGCGATGAAGCGCGCCACGATCACGCCCTTCTCGTTCGCATCGGCGACGAGCTCGCGGAAGGTCGCCGTCGTCCGCTCGCGCAGCACGGCCACGATGTACGCGGCCTGCTCGCGGATGCTGATCAGCGGCGCGTGCAGGTGGTCGAGCCCGACGGTCGGGATCTCGCGCGGAGCGAGCGCGACGGCGGCGAGCGCCGCGAAGTCCTCGGGCGAGAGCGTCCAGACCAGCTCCGGCTTCTTCGCGCGGAACTCCTCCTCGAGCGGCACCTGGCGCACGTGCCGGCCGGTCTCGGCGTCGATCCGCTCGGCGAACCACGCCGACACCTGCTTGAACGCGCGGTACTGCAGGAGCCGGGCGAAGAGCAGGTCGCGCGCCTCGAGCATCGCCGCGTCCTCCGCATCGACCAGCTCGCCCTGCGGCAGGAGCCCGGCGATCTTGAGGTCGAGCAGGGTCGCCGCGACGACCAGGAACTCCGAGGCGCGGTCGAGCCCCTCCGCCGTGTCGATGCCGTGCAGGTAGGAGAGGAACTCGTCCGTCACCGCGCTCAGCGCGATCTCGGTGATGTCGACCTGCTGCTTCGCGATCAGGCTCAGCAGGAGGTCGAAGGGCCCCTCGAAGTTCGACAGCGCGACGGTGAAGCCGCGGGAGACGGGGGCGGTGTCCGCCTCCTGGTCGAGCAGGAGCGCCTCAGGCGACCGCGCCACGCGAGATCAGCTCCCTGGCGAGCTTGCGGTAGGCCTTCGCCGCGTTGTGCTCCGGCGCGAACGTGGTGATCGGCACCCCCGACACGCTCGCGTCGGGGAACTTCACCGTGCGTCCGATCACCGTCTCGAGCACGCTGTCGCCGAAGGCGTCGACCACCCGGTCGAGCACCTCGCGCGAGTGCAGTGTGCGCGAGTCGTACATGGTCGGCAGGATGCCGTCGAGCTCGATCACGGGGTTCAGCCGGTCGCGGACCTTGTCGATCGTCTCGATCAGCAGCGCGACGCCGCGCAGCGCGAAGAACTCGCACTCGAGCGGGATGAGCACGCCGTGGCTCGCGGTGAGCGCGTTCACGGTGAGCAGGCCCAGCGACGGCTGGCAGTCGATCAGGATCACGTCGTAGTCGGCGCTGACCTTGCGCAGCACGCGAGCCAGGATCGTCTCGCGGGCGACCTCGTTGACGAGGTGCACCTCCGCGGCCGACAGGTCGATGTTCGCGGGGATGATGTCGAGGCCGGGGACGCGGGTCGGGCGGATCGCCTCGCTCGGGTCCTTGACGGTGCCGAGCAGCAGGTCGTAGATCGTAATCGCGTCGTAGGTCGCGACGCCGAGACCGGCGGACAGCGCGCCCTGCGGGTCGAAGTCGATGGCCAGCACGCGGCGGCCGTACTCGGCGAGCGTCGCGCCCAGGTTGATGGTCGTCGTCGTCTTGCCGACGCCGCCCTTCTGGTTGCAGAGCGAGATGATGCGCGCGGGCCCGTGCCCGGTCAGCTCCACCGGGAGCGGGAAGTCGCGCAGGGGCCGGCCGGTCGGGCCGAGCGTCGGGGCTTCGAGACCGGTGAGCTCGGCCTTGTCGTCCGTCTTGCGTGTCACCTGCGTCGCCTCGCTTCCCGTGTCGGCGTGCGCTCCCGCGCGGCCTCCGTCGAGTGTACCGGCGACCCCGTCGTCGTCCCCGCCGCCGCCCCGGCGTCCGCCGATCTCGAGCGCGCCTGCTGATCAGCCAGCCGCGCAGCGGCACACCCCTGCTGGTCGAGCAGCCGCAGCGGCCCACTCCATGCTGGTCGAGTCGCCGCGCAGCGGCCCCCTCCATGCTGGTCGAGTAGCCGCGCAGCGGCGTATCGAGACCCACCCCCTTCGAACGCCGGATCTCGATACGCCCGCTCCGCGGGCTACTCGATCAGCATGAAGCGACCCGCCCCCTCAGCGCCGCGCCCGCGGGTGCGCCGTCGTGTACACGTCGCGGAGCGTGTCCGCCGTCACCAGCGTGTAGATCTGCGTCGTCGCCACCGAGGCGTGCCCCAGCAGCTCCTGCACCACCCGCACGTCCGCCCCGCCCGCGAGCAGGTGCGTCGCGAAGGAGTGCCGGAACGTGTGCGGCGAGATCTCGCGATCCAGCCCCGCCTTCTCCGCGACCGCGCGGATCACCAGCCACGCGCTCTGCCGCGACAGCCGACTTCCGCGCACTCCGAGGAACAGCGCCGGCGTCGCCCGCCCGCGCCGCGACAGCTCGGGCCGCGCCCGCACCAGGTAGTCCTGCACGGCCTCGCGCGCGAAGCTCCCGAGCGGCACCATCCGCTGCTTCGAGCCCTTCCCGGTCAGCCGCACCACCTCGGAGTCGAACACGTCGTCGACGCTCAGATCGACCGCCTCCGAGATGCGCGCCCCGGTGGCGTAGAGCAGCTCCAGCAGCGCCCGATCGCGCAGCTCCGACAGCTCCTCGCCCCGGGCCGCCTCGAGCAGCGACGCCATCTGCTCGACCGTGATCGCCTTGGGCAGCGTCATCGGGAGCTTCGGCGGCAGCACGTCGTGGGCGACGTCGTCGGCGACGTGCCCCTCCTCGAGCGCGAAGCGGTGCAGCCCACGCACGCTCGAGAGGATCCGCGCCCGCGAGCTCGCCGCCAGCGGCCGTTCGGCCCGCGCCGCGAGCCAGGACGCGAACTCCCCCACGTCCGAGCGCCGGAGCGCCGCGAGATCGGTGACCCCGCGCTCCTCGAGCCAGCCGAGGTACAGCCCCAGATCGCGCCGGTAGGCCGCGATGGTGTGCGCCGAGAGTCCGCGCTCGACGCTCGCCTGCCGGAGGAAGGCGTCGGCGATCGCGGCCGGAGTCACCCCCGGCGGACCCGCGGGTGCCGCGTCCACGGTGCCGAGGCGTCGCCGAGGCCGGCCCAGCCGCGCGCGCGGAAGGCGTCCGCCGCGAGCACCGCGAGGCAGAGGGACGGGTTCTGCACCCGCCGCGCGAGCACGGCGTCGACCGCCTCGTCGAGCGCGACCCAGCGCAGCTCCATGTCGGCCTCCTCCGCCTCGCGCTCGAAGGCGGCGTCGGTGGCGGAGAGATCGCGCGCCAGGTAGATGCGGATCACCTCGTCGCTGCCGCCGGGCGAGGTGGCGAACTCCGAGAGCAGGTCCCAGCGGCCGGCCCGCAGGTCGGTCTCCTCCCCCAGCTCGCGCTGCGCGGCGAGGAGGGCGTCCTCCCCCTCGATGTCGAGGAGGCCGGCCGGGATCTCCCACTCGCGGGTGCGCACGGGGTGGCGGTACTGCTTGATCAGCGCGACGCGGTCCTCGTCGTCCAGGGCGAGCACCGCGACGGCGCCCGTGTGGTCGAGGAACTCGCGGCGCAGCTCGCCGTCGCCGTAGCGGAAGGTCTCGGCGCGGACGCCCCAGACCATGCCGTCGAAGACGCGCTCGCTGGTGAGGATCTCGGGCTCGACGAGCTCGTCCGAGAGCAGCGCGTCCGAGGGCACGGAATCGGTCGCGTCAGTCATCGGAGCCGGCCTCCGACGCCGGGAACAGGCGCGACGCCTCCTGGCGCTCGAGCGCCGCGGTCACGAGCCCCTTGAACAGCGGGTGCGCGTTGTTCGGCCGCGAGCGCAGCTCGGGGTGAGCCTGCGTGCCGACGTAGAACGGGTGCTTCTTCCGCGGCAGCTCGACGTACTCGACGAGGCTGCCGTCCGGCGACGTCCCCGAGAACCAGAGGCCGGCATCGGCGATGCGGTCGCGGTAGCCGTTGTTCACCTCGTAGCGGTGGCGGTGGCGCTCCGCCGCCTGCGGCGCTCCGTAGACCTCCGCGACGATCGAGCCCTCGGCGAGATCGGCCGTGTAGAGACCGAGCCGCATCGTGCCGCCCATGTCGCCGGCGGCGAGGATCTCGACCTGCTCGGCCATCGTCGCGATGACGGGGAACTCGGTCTCCGGGTCGAACTCGGAGGACGACGCGCCCTCGAGTCCGGCCTCGTTGCGTGCGTACTCGATCACCATGCACTGCAGCCCCAGGCACAGGCCCAGGGTGGGGATGCCGTTCTCTCGGGCGAAGCGCAGCGCGCCGAGCTTGCCCTCGATGCCGCGGATGCCGAAGCCGCCGGGGACGCAGATGCCGTCGAGCTCGGAGAGCGCCTTCGCGGCCGCCTCCGGGTCCTCGAGTCCGTCGGACGCGATCCAGCGCAGGACGACCTTGGTCTGCTGCGCGAAGCCGCCGGCCCGCAGCGCCTCGGTGACCGAGAGGTACGCGTCCGGCAGGTCGATGTACTTGCCGACCAGGCCGATGGTCACCTCGTGCTTGGGCTCGTGCACGGCCTCGAGCAGCTGCGACCAGCCGTCCCAGACGACCTCGCCGGCCGACAGGTCGAGCTGATCGATGATGTACGAGTCGAGCCCCTGCTCGTTGAGCATCGAGGGGATCTCGTAGATCGAGGCGACGTCCTTCGCGTTGACGACGGCCTGCTCGTCGACGTCGCACATCAGCGCGATCTTGCGCTTGTTCGACTCCGACACCGGCCGGTCGCTGCGCAGCACGAGCGCGTCCGGCTGGATGCCGATCGAGCGCAGCGCGGCGACGGAGTGCTGGGTCGGCTTGGTCTTCTGCTCGCCGGAGGCGCCCATGAACGGCACGAGCGAGACGTGCACGAAGAAGACGTTGCGGCGGCCGAGCTCGTGGCGCACCTGGCGGGCCGACTCGATGAAGGGCTGCGACTCGATGTCGCCGACGGTGCCGCCGATCTCGGTGATGATCACGTCGGGCTGCGGGTCGTCCTCGGCCTGCAGGCGCATGCGGCGCTTGATCTCGTCGGTGATGTGCGGGATGACCTGGACCGTGTCGCCGAGGTACTCGCCGGCCCGCTCGCGGGCGATCACCCGGGAGTAGATCTGACCGGTGGTGACGTTCGCCGCCTGGTTCAGGTTGATGTCGAGGAAGCGCTCGTAGTGCCCGATGTCGAGGTCGGTCTCCGCGCCGTCGTCGGTCACGAAGACCTCGCCGTGCTGGAACGGGTTCATCGTCCCGGGATCGACGTTGAGGTACGGGTCGAGCTTCTGCATCACGACGCGCAGTCCGCGCGCGGTGAGCAGGTTGCCGAGGCTGGCGGCCGTCAGGCCCTTGCCGAGCGAGGAGACGACCCCGCCCGTGACGAAGATGTGCTTCGTGACCTTCGCGGGGGCGGTGTCGCGCCCGGCCGCAGAAGTGTCGTAAGAGGAAGAGGAAAGGCCCGAGTTCGAATTGTCCACCACGGGGTTCCACCGTAACAGCAGAACCGGGTCCGGGCGCCGCCCCCGCCGATTTCGCACCGGTCGGGGGGCGGCGCACCGGCCGGCGTCAGCGCCGGCGGCTCGACTCGAGCAGCTCGCGCGCGTGCGCCAGGGCGTTCTCGGAGTCCGTGAGCCCGGAGAGCAGGCGCGCCATCTCGGACACCCGCTCCTCCGCGTCCAGCTGGGTCACCGCGCTCGAGGTGACCGAGCCGTCCGAGCCCTTCTCGACCCGGAGGTGGTTGGTCGCGAAGGCCGCGACCTGGGCCAGGTGCGTCACCACGATGACCTGCGACGTCTCGGCCAGGCGCGCGAGCCGGCGCCCGATCTCGATCGCCGCCGCACCGCCGACGCCCGCATCGACCTCGTCGAAGACGAACGTCGGCACCGGATCGTTCGCCGCCACGACCACCTCGATCGCGAGCATCACCCGCGAGAGCTCTCCGCCGGAGGCGCCCTTCGCCAGCGCGCGCGGAGTGGCGCCGGTGTGCGGCTGCAGCAGCATCTCGACCGTGTCGCGCCCGTGCACCGTCGGCTCGCTCGCGCTGCCGACCTGCACGTGCAGGCGAGCATCGGCCATGGCCAGCGCGGTCAGCTCGTCGCTCACCCGCGCGCCCAGCTCGGCGGCGGCCGCGGTGCGCAGCTCGGTCAGCCGGTCGGCGAGCCGCTCGACCAGATCGGCGTCGGCGGCGGTGTCGGCCTCGAGGGCCGCGATCCGCTCGTCGTCGCCGTCGAGCTCGAGCAGCCGCAGCCCGGAGGAGTCGACGAGGTCGAGCACGTCGTCGAGGGTCGGCCCGTAGGTGCGCGCGAGCGCGGAGAGCTCCGCCCGGCGGTTCTCGATCAGCTCGAGGTCGTGCGCGCCGTCGAGGTCGAGCTCGGCGAGGTAGGAGGAGAGGCCGGCCGCGACGTCGCCGAGCAGCACCGACGCCTCGCCGAGGGTCTGGGTCAGCGGCTCGAGCGCCGCGTCGTGCTCCGCCGCGCGCTCGAGCACCCGGCGGGCGATCTCGACGAGACCGAGGGCGTCGCGGCCGTCGAGCTCCTCCGAGGACACGGCCTCGCGGGAC
The DNA here is from genome assembly GCF_022815565.1 of Rathayibacter sp. VKM Ac-2926. Lineage (NCBI taxonomy): Bacteria > Bacillati > Actinomycetota > Actinomycetes > Micrococcales > Microbacteriaceae > Rathayibacter > Rathayibacter sp. VKM Ac-2926. Next base: position 132,543 of record NZ_JALGRS010000012.1, read on the forward strand.
TCCCCTGCGGCGATGCGCAGCTGCTCGATGCTGCCGAGCCGCTCGGACTGCGTCGAGAGCTCGACGTCCTCACCGCGCTGCGGGGCGACCACCTCGATCTCGGCGAGCGCACTGCGGAGTCGCTCCGCCTCGCGCGCCCGCGACTCCCGCGCCGTGGTCAGCTCGTCGAGCTCCTCGCGGTTGGCCCGCCAGCGCTCGAAGGCGCTCGCGTAGTCGCGCAGGGCCTCCCCCAGCTCGGGTCCGCCGAAGCGGTCGAGCGCGTCGCGCTGCGCGGCCGCCGAGCGCAGCCGGATCTGGTCCGACTGCCCGTGCACCACGACGAGCTGATCGGCCAGCTCGCTGAGCACGCTGACCGGGGCACTGCGGCCGCCGACGACGGCACGCCCGCGCCCCTCGGCCGAGACCGAGCGCGCGAGCAGCAGCTCGGGTCCGTCGAGGTCGCCGCCGGCGTCGTGGACGCGGTCCGCGACCGCACCCTCCTCGGGCACCAGCCAGCGGCCGGACACCCAGGCCTGCTTGCTGCCGGAGCGGACGGCGGACGCGTCGGAGCGCGCGCCGAGCACGAGGCCCAGGGCGGTCACGACCATGGTCTTGCCGGCACCGGTCTCACCGGTGACGGCGGTGAATCCCGGTCCGAGCGGGAGGGTCGCCTCGGCGATGACGCCGAGGTCGCGGATCTGCAGCTCCTCGAGCATGCGGCTACTCCGTCTCCGCCGACCCCCGCCATCCGCGGATGGGGAGACCGAACTTCTGCACCAGGCGATCGGTGAACGGGGCGTCGTGCAGGCGGGCGAAGCGCACCGGCACGGGCGAGCGGCGGTACACCACCCGCGCCCCGGGCGGCAGCTCGTAGGTGCGCCGGCCGTCGGCCCAGAGCACGCCGACGCCGTCGGTGCGCTCCTTCACCTCGACGGCGAGGCTGGAGTCCGGCCCCACGACGAGCGGGCGGGCGAACAGGGCGTGCGCACTGAGCGGCACGAGCAGCATCGCCTCGAGCGTGGGCCAGACGACGGGACCGCCGCCGGAGAAGGCGTAGGCGGTCGAGCCGGTGGGCGTCGACACGACGATGCCGTCGCAGCCGAAGCTGGAGAGCGGACGACCGTCGACGCCGACCATCACTTCGAGCATCCGCTCGCGGCTGCCCTTCTCGACGGTGGCCTCGTTGAGCGCCCAGGTCTCGTAGACCACGGCGTCGTCGATCTTGACGCGCACCTGCAGCGTCATCCGCTCCTCCACGGCGTAGTCGCCGTCGAGTGCGCGAGCGACCGCGTCGTCGAGGTCGTCGCGCTCGCTCTCGGCGAGGAAGCCGACATGGCCGAGGTTCACTCCGAGCAGCGGAGCCGTGCCGGTTCGGACGATCTCGGCCGCGCGCAGGATGGTGCCGTCCCCGCCGAGGACGAAGACCAGCTCGATCTCCTCCAGCGTGACGTCGGCGCCGAGGACGGCCACGTCGCTGAGCTCGGGCGCGGTGCGGACGATGTCACCCTTGTCGTCGGCGCAGAGCACGGGCCGGGCTCCGGACCCGCGGAGGCGTCCGACCACGAGGATCGCCGCTTCGAGGGAGTCCGCCCGTCCGGTATGGGCGATGACGAGGATGTTGCGCTCGCCAGGAGGGGACTGCATCGAGTGGGTGTCCTTCGGGTCGATCGACGGCGGCGGACACGATCGCGTCACCCGAGGGTGAGCGCGGTGACCGCGTCCCTCCATTCTGTCGGAATCGTTCCGCGGTCGCGGTGGAGGTGCACCAGATACTCCTGATTCCCAGCGCCACCCGGGAGCGGCGAGGCGATCAGACCGGCCACTCCGAGTCCCGCGTCCCAGGCGGACCAGAGCACGTCGGAGAGTGCCTCGCGCCGGAGTTCCGGATCACGGACGATCCCCTCCTTGATGCCGAGGCGGCCCACCTCGAACTGCGGCTTGACCAGCACGACGAAATCGGCGGTCGGCGCGACGGACGCGGCGACGGCCGGCAGCACCATCGACAGGGAGATGAAGGAGACGTCCGCGACGACGAGGTCCGGCACGACATCCGTTCCGGAGGCCGCTGCGAGCGAGGTCGCCGTCATCTCCCGCGCGTTGAAGCCCTCGACGACGCGCACTCGCTCCTCGGAGCGGATCCGAGGCGCAAGCTGCCCGTGTCCGACGTCGAGCGCGATCACCGACGCGACTCCGCGCTCCAGGAGCACCTGGGAGAACCCGCCCGTGGAGGCGCCGACATCCAGGGCGTTCGCACCGTCGACTCGCACGGTGGGGAACGCGTCCAGGGCGGCGATCAGCTTGTGGGCCGCCCGGCTGACGTAGTGGTCCAGCGAGGCGACGGCGACCTCCTGCTCGGGCCGCACTCGGATCGACGGTTTGAGCGCCGGCGCACCGTCCACGGTGACGACACCGTCGGCGATCATGCGCGCCGCATGCACTCGGGAGCGGGCGATGCCTCGCGTGGCGAGTGCGGTATCGAGCCGCTGGTCCTCGGAGTCGGTCATCGAGCGGAGTCACCACCCTCGAGCCGGATCCGAAGCTGCTCCTGCAGTTCCGCGTAGGCAGCCGCCCGCGATGCCAGGGGCGACTGCTCGATGTCGTCGAGACGATCGCCGAGCTCGACGCTCTCGCTTCCGGACGTGCGGTCCTCGGACATCGTCACTCCTCACGGCGCCGCGTCGAGCGGCTAGCGGCTCTCAGGGAGAACCTCTGGTTAAACAGCGATGGCCACCCATTTCTGGGTGGCCATCGTGAATTGGTGTCCGGCGGTGTCCTACTCTCCCACAGGGTCCCCCCTGCAGTACCATCGGCGC
>NZ_JALGRS010000013.1:0-121990 GCF_022815565.1 Rathayibacter sp. VKM Ac-2926
CCGCAAAACCCTCGACTGGGCCACCCCCGCCCAACGCCTCGACCAACTCCTCGTTGCAACAACCACTTGACCACAAGGGGTCTCGATACGCCGCTCCGCGGCTACTCGACCAGCATGGTGCGGCTGCCGCCCGGCTAAAGCGCTCAGGCGGCGGCGATCCGCGCGTCCGCCGTGCGGCGCGCCCAGGCCTCGGCCTCGGCCAGCGACTCGCGGGTCAGCTCGCCGTCGACGGTGTGCGCGTCGACGACGGCCTCGACCGTCGCGAGGATGTCCAGGTAGCCGATCCGACCGGCGTGGAACGCCTGCACGGCCTGCTCGTTCGCGGCGTTGAAGACGGCCGGGTACGACGCCCCCGCGACTCCGACCTTCTTCGCGAGCCGGACGGAGGGGAAGGCCTCCTCGTCGAGCGGCTCGAACGTCCAGGACTGCGCGCGGGTCCAGTCCAGCGGCACGCCGACGCCGGCGACGCGGTGCGGCCAGTCGAGGCCGAGCGAGATCGGCAGCCGCATGTCGGGCGGCGACGCCTGGGCGATCGTGGAGCCGTCGACGAACTCGACCATCGAGTGGACGATCGACTGCGGGTGCACGGTCACGTCGATCCGGTCGTAGGGCACGTCGAAGAGCAGGTGCGCCTCGATCACCTCGAGGCCCTTGTTGACGAGCGTCGACGAGTTGGTGGTGACCACGAGGCCCATGTCCCAGGTCGGATGCGCAAGCGCCTCCGCCGGGCTGACGTCGCGGAGGGAGGCGCGGTCGCGCCCCCGGAAGGGACCGCCCGACGCGGTGAGCACCAGCCGGCGGACCTCGCGGTGCTCCCCGGCGAGCAGCGCCTGCGCGATCGCCGAGTGCTCGGAGTCGACGGGCACGAGCTGAGCGGGAGCGGCGAGCGAGGTGACCAGCTCGCCGCCGACGATCAGCGACTCCTTGTTCGCGAGGGCGAGGGTGCGGCCCTCCTCGAGCGCCGCGAGCGTCGGGCCGAGGCCGACGGAACCGGTGATGCCGTTCAGGACGACGTCCGCGTCGACCGAGCGGATCAGCTGCTCGGCCTCCGCGGCGCCGAAGGCGGTGTGCTCGACGCCGAAGTCGCGTGCCTGCCGGGCGACGACCTCGCGGTTGGATCCGGCGCCCAAGCCGACCACCTCGAAGCGGTCGCGGTTCGCGCCGATGACGTCGAGGGCCTGCGTGCCGATGGACCCGGTCGAGCCGAGGATGATGACCCTGCGCATCCGCCCATCCTGGCACGGCGGCCCTCGGCCCTCCCGGGTGCGGAGCCCCGCCGGGTCAGCTCACCGCGAGGATGTCCACCACGAAGACGAGGGTGTCCGTGCCGCTGATGCCCGCGTTCGCGTTGCCCGCCTCGCCGTAGCCCTTGTCCGGCGGGATGACCACGAGCACCTGCGAGCCGACGGTCTGGCCGACCACCGCCTCCTTGAAGCCCTCGATCACGTCGCCCGTGCCGAAGGACGCGGGCGTGCCCTTTCCCCAGCTCTGGTCGAAGATCTCGCCGGTGCCCCAGACCACGCCCTGGTACTGGACGATCAGCGAGTCGCCGTCGGCCACGGTCTGCCCGTCGCCCTTCTTGAGCACCTCGAGCTGCAGCTCGGCCGGCGGGTCGGTCGCGGGGATCGTCACCGTCGGGGTGCCGTCCTCGGCGAGCGCCACCGTCGGCAGCCCGTCGACCGGGGCCTGCGGCTCGCCGGTCGCGGCCGAGGGGACGATGCCCTCGACGTCGATGACCATCACGATGGAGTCGTCCGCGGCGATCCCGAGGTCGGTGCTGCCGGCGTCGCCGAACGCGTCGGCGGGCGGGACGACCGCGACGACGCGCGAGCCCACGGCGGCGCAGTTGACCGCCTTCACCAGGCCGGCCAGGTACTGCTCGGTGTCGACCTCGAAGGCCGCGCGGCCCCCGGAGGCGTAGCTGCTCGCCGAGAACTCCGCGCCGCTCGTGCCGTTGTAGAGGGTGTAGTCGACGAGGACGGTGTCGCCCTCGGCGACCGTCTCGCCGGTGCCGTCGATGACGGTGGTGCCCTCGGTCGCGTCGACGCTCATCGGGGTGGGGAAGACGGTGACCGGCTTGGTCCCGAAGTCGCCCGCCGCGTCCACCGCCTCGGACGCGTCCCCGGAAGAGATGCAGGAGAGCGGAGTCGGGCTCGCACTCGGGGTCGCCTCGGGGGTGCCGGGGGTGCCCGGCGTGCAGGCCGCGAGGCCGAGGGAGGCGCCGAGGACGGCGAGGATCGCGAGGGTTCTGCGCACGGGTGCACCTTTCCTGCCCGGCAGGGAGCGGGACGACGTCGGGGGGATCGGTCCATCCTGCGGGCTGCGCCTCTGCCCCGGCTGAACGATCCCTCCACGGCGCCCACCCGGTCGCGCCGCCCCGGAGCGTCCCCGGCCCCCTCCCCGGGAGCCGCGCCTAGCATGGAGGAATGCGTGAATTCTCGGTCCCCCAATCCCGCGCGCTCGTCACCGAGCTCCCCGGCCCCCGCTCGATCGCGCTGCAGGAGCGCCGCGTCGCCAGCGTCTCCCGCGGCGCCGGAGCCCTCGCCAACATCTACATGGATCACGCCTCGGGCGCCGTCCTGGTCGACGTCGACGGCAACCGCCTGATCGACCTCGGCTGCGGCATCGGCGTCACCACCATCGGCCACGCGCACCCCGCGGTCGCGGCCGCCGCCGCCGCGCAGGCCGAGAAGCTGACCCACACCCTCTTCACCGTGACCCCGTACGAGAACTACGTGCGGGTCGCCGAGAAGCTCGCCGAGATCACCCCCGGCGGCTTCGAGAAGCACTCGATCCTCGTCAACTCCGGCGCCGAGGCGGTCGAGAACGCGGTCAAGATCGCGCGCAAGCACACCGGCCGCCGCGCGATCGCCTCGCTCGACCACGCCTTCCACGGCCGCACCAACCTCACGATGGCGATGACCTACCGCCCCTGGCCCGAGCGCGCCGGCATGGGCCCGTTCCCCGGTGAGATCTACAGCCTCCCGATGAGCTACCCCTTCCGCGACCCCGAGGGCATGACGGGCGAGGAGGCGGCCGAGCGCTCGATCGACTACATCCGCACCCACATCGGCGCCGAGGAGCTGGCGGCGCTGTTCGTCGAGCCCATCCAGGGCGACGGCGGCATCATCATCCCGGCCGCCGGCTACTTCGAGCGGCTCTCGGAGTTCTGCACCGAGAACGGCATCGTCTTCGTCGCCGACGAGATCCAGGCCGGCATCGCCCGGACCGGCGCCTGGTACTCGATCGAGCACTTCGGCGTCGTCCCGGACCTCATCACCTCGGCCAAGGGCATCGCCGGCGGCTTCCCGCTCGCCGCGGTCACCGGGCGCGCCGAGATCATGGACGCCGTGCAGCCCGGCGGCATCGGCGGCACCTTCGGCGGAAACCCCGTCTCGACCGCGGCCGCGCTCGCCACCTTCGAGGCGATCGAGTCCGAGGGGCTCATCGCCGAGGCGCAGCGCGTCGAGCGCGCCCTGCAGGCCCGCATCGGCGACTGGGCCGAGCGCTTCGCCGTCGTCGGCGAGGTCCGCGGCAAGGGCGCGATGTTCGGCGTCGAGCTCGTGCACCCCGGCACGAAGAAGCAGAACCCGGAGGCGCTCTCCGCCGTCCTGAAGCACGTCACGACCAACGGCGTCATCGCCCTGGACGCCGGCAGCTGGGACAGCGTCCTGCGCATCATGCCGAGCGTGGTCATCAGCGAGGAGCTGATCGACGACGCCGCCGGTGTCATCGAGGAGGCGCTCGCCACCTTCGGCTGAGTCTCTCCCTCTGCGTCGACCTGCGGGCCGCTCCTCGTCACGAGGGGCGGCCCGCGGTCGTCCGCCCCGGCCCGCGAGAAGGGCCCCGCCGGAGCGGTCGGCGGAGCATGACCCGAGCGGCATGCACCCGCCGGTAGCGTCGGGCGAATGCCGACCGACGACGCTCCCGCACCGCCGACACCCCCGGGGATCGGCGTCTCCGCGCGCGTGGCCCGCTTCACGATGAGCCGCCTCGGCCGGATGATCTACCGCCCGATCGTCGAGGGCCGCGACAACGTCCCGCGCACCGGCCGGGTCATCCTCGCCAGCAACCACCTGTCGTTCATCGACTCCCCCGTCCTGACCCTGCTGGCGCCGCGGCCGGTGCAGTTCCTCGCGAAGGCCGACTACTTCACCGGCACCGGCGCACGCGGCGCCGCGTCGCGCTCGTTCTTCACGGCGGTCGGAGCGGTGCCCGTCGAGCGGGGCGCCGGCCAGGCCGCGCAGGAGGCCCTCGACCTCGGCCGCGCGATCCTCGAGCGCGACGAGGCGTTCGCCGTCTACCCCGAGGGCACGCGCTCGCGCGACGGCCGCCTCTACCGCGGGCGCACCGGAGTGGCGTGGCTCGCCCTCACCACCGGCGCACCGGTCGTGCCGGTCGGGCTGGTCGGCACCCAGGAGCTGCAGCCCGTCGGCTCGAGGATCCCCCGCCTGCACCGGATCACGGTGCGCTTCGGCGATCCGCTCGACCTCTCCCGGCACGGCTCGGCCGACTCGGGTCGCGCGCGCCGGCACGCGACCGACGAGGTGATGACCGCGATCCACGCGCTCTCGGGCCAGGAGGCCGCGGGCGTCTACAACGAGTCGCCGCCGGTCACCACGGTGGAGAAGATCCGGCGGGCGCTGCCGCACGAGCGGCGCTGACCGCTCCGGTCGCCGCCGCCCGAGCCCGCCAGGATCAGTGCGCGTCGGCCGCCGAGGTCTGCGGCTCGTGTCCCACGGGGAAGTTCACCGAGTTCGCGATGAAGCACAGCCGCGACGCCTCGCCGTGCAGCGACTGCGCGAGCTCGACCATCGACTCGTGCGCGACGCGGACCCGCGGCCGGAGGGTCACCGAGACGAAGCGCCCGCCCTCGCCCTCCTGCACCATCCGCCCGGCGGCGTCGTCGACGTACTCGGTCACGACGACGCCGTTCTTCACCGCGACGTGCAGGAACGAGAGCAGGTGGCACTGCGCGAGGGCGGCGAGCAGCAGCTGCTCGGGGTTCCAGCGGTCCGGGTCGCCGCGGAAGGGCTTGTCGGCCGAGGCGAGGATCGGCGGCGGGCCCTCGGCGACGAGGACGTTCTGGCGCCCGTAGTCCCGGTAGCCGCTGGTGCCGGTGCCGCGATTGCCCTCCCAGACGACGGATACGGCGTAATCGTGCTCCGCTTGCATCGGATCCCTCCTTCTCGGCCGTGGTTCAGGCCGGTCTCGACGGTCTGGACCCCTGCTCCTTCGAGGCCCGCGGGTACACTCGGGGGACCATGACAGACACGCTCGCTCCCCAGGTTCCCACGTCGGCCGTCCCCCAGGAGCGTCGCGTCGCGACCGAGATCCCGGGGCCGCGATCGAGGGCCCTGCACGAGCGCCGCCTCGCCGTCGTCCCCACCGGAGTCGGCACCGCGCTCCCCGTCTACATCGACCGCGCGCACGGCGCGATCCTCGTCGACGTCGACGGCAACCAGTTCATCGACCTGGGCGCCGGCATCGGCGTGACGACGATCGGCCACACCGACGACGCGGTCGTCGCCGCCGCCACCGCGCAGCTCGGCCGCCTCACCCACACGCTCTTCACCGTCACGCCCTACGAGCCGTACATCCGCGTCGCGGAGCTGCTCGGCGAGCACACCCCCGGCGACCACGCGAAGAAGACCGTGCTGGTCAACTCCGGCGCCGAGGCCGTCGAGAACGCGGTCAAGATCGCCCGCAAGCACACCGGCCGCCCCGGCGTCGCGGTGCTGGACCACGCCTACCACGGCCGCACGAACCTGACGATGGCGATGAACTTCAAGGCGCTCCCCTACGGACTCGGCTTCGGCCCGTTCGCGAGCGACGTCCACCGCGCGCCGAGCTCGTACCCCTACCACGACGGCCTCTCGGGCGCCGAGGCGGCCGAGCAGACGATCTCGTACCTCGAGAAGACGGTGGGTGCCTCCGCGCTGGCCTGCCTCGTCGTCGAACCCGTCCAGGGCGAGGGCGGCTTCATGGTCCCGGCGCAGGGCTTCCTGCCCGCACTGCAGGAGTGGTGCACCGCGAACGGCATCGTCTTCGTCGCGGACGAGATCCAGTCGGGCATGGCCCGCACCGGCGCCTGGTTCGCAAGCGAGCACTTCGGCCTGGTGCCGGACCTGGTGCTCTCGGCCAAGGGCATCGCAGGCGGCCTGCCGCTCGCCGGCGTCACCGGCCGGGCCGAGATCATGGACTCCGCGCAGGCCGGCGGCCTCGGCGGCACCTTCGGCGGCAACCCCGTCGCGGCGGCCGCCGCCGTCGCAGTCTTCGAGCGGATCGAGCAGGACGGCCTCCTCGCCGAGGCCGACCGGATCGGCGCCCGCCTCGGTGACGCGCTGCACGCCCTGCAGGGGCGCTACGACATCATCGGCGACGTGCGCGGCATCGGCGCGATGATGGCGATCGAGCTCGTCGAGCCCGGGACCGCGCAGACGACCAAGCGACCGAACACCGCGGCGGTCGCCGCGATCATCAACTACGCCGCCAAGCACGGAGTGCTCGTGCTCAGCGCCGGCACCTACGGCAACGTGGTGCGCTTCCTCCCCAGCCTCGCCCTCACGGACGAGCTGCTGGACGAGGCCGTGGCCGTGCTCGGCGAGGCGTTCGCGACCCTCTGAGCCCCGCCCGCTCCGTCGACGGCCCGGCCCCTCCGCCCAGGAGGCGCCGGGCCGTCGGGCAAGATGGGGGGATGTCCGCAGGTACCTTCACCCTCGCCGAGTCCGTCGAACTGGCGGTGGTCGAGCGCTCCGGCTTCGTCGAGTCGCGCCACGCCGGGTCGGCCGTGCTCCTCGACTCCGACGGCCGCGTCGCCCGCACGCTGGGCACCCCGACGGCGCCGGTCCTCCCCCGCTCCTGCCTGAAGCCCTTCCAGGCCCTCGCCGTGATGACCGCCGGCGTCGAGCTGAGCGGGGCGGAGGCGGTGATCGCGACCGCGAGCCACGCCGGCATCCCCCAGCACGTCGCCCTGGTGCAGAACCTGCTCTTCCGCGCGGGGCTCGACCACACCGCCCTGCAGTGCCCGGCCGACTGGCCGAGCGACTGGGCCTCGCGCACCAAGCTGCTGCGCGCCGGAGCCAGCGCGGACCCGCTGTACATGAACTGCTCCGGCAAGCACGCGGCGATGCTGCTCGCCTGCGTGCAGAACGGCTGGAGCACCGACGACTACCTCGAGCGCTCGCACCCGCTGCAGCAGCACATCGTGGACACGATCGAGCGTCTGACCGGCGAGCGGATCGCCGGCTCGGCCGTCGACGGCTGCGGCGCGCCGGTGCACGCACTGCCGCTGACCGCGCTGGCGAAGGGGATCTCGCGGATCGTCTCCTCCTCCCCCGCCTCCCCGTTCGGTCTCTACCGGCAGGCGGGCGTGCTCACCGAGGCGATCCTCGAGAACGCGTGGGCCCTGGACGGGCCGGGTCGCGACAACACCGTCGTGATCGAGCGGCTCGGCCTGGTCGCGAAGCTCGGCGCGGAGGGGGTGCTCGTGATGGCCTCGCCCGACGGAACGACGGTCGCGCTGAAGATCCTCGACGGCAGCCTGCGCGCCGCCACGGTGGTCGCGCTCAAGCTGCTGGTGGAGGCGGGCACCGTGGACCGCACGGCGGCGAACGAGGTGCTGGTGCGGCTCAACCCGGTCGTCACCGGCGGCGGCAAGCCGGTCGGCGCGGTCCGCGCCTCCTACGTCTGAGGCGCCGGGGCGCCGCCGGAGCGGCCGGTCGCGCCGCTACTGCGTGCGCGCCAGCCGCTTCGCCCGGGCCGCCGCCGACACCTGCGTGACGACGACGATGAGGATCGCCAGCACGAACACCGCCGAGGCGATCACGTTCGCCTCGGCGGGGATGCCGCGGGCCGCCGCGATGTAGATGTACTTCGGGAACGTGGTGACGGACCCGGAGTTGAAGTTCGTGATGATGAAGTCGTCGAAGCTCAGCGCGAACGAGAGCAGAGCCGCCGCGAGGATGCCGGGCAGCAGCAGCGGGAAGGTGATCCGCCAGAAGACCTGGGCCGGTGAGGCGTAGAGGTCGCGCCCCGCCTCCTCGAGCCGGGGGTCGAGGCTCGCGACACGCGCCTTCACCGTCACCACGACGAAGCTGATGCAGAACATCGTGTGCGCCAGGATGATCGTGACCAGGCCCTTCTCGGTGCCGAGCGCGAGGAACTGGGCGGCGAGTCCGGCGCCGAGCACCACCTCTGGAGTGGCCATCGGCAGGAACAGCAGCAGGCTGATCGCCGAGCGGAACCGGAAGCGGAACCGCACGAGTGCGATGGCGATCATCGTCCCTAGTGCGGTGGCCAGCACCGTCGCGACGACGCCGACCAGCAGGCTGTTCCCGAACGCCGTCATCACCTCCTCGCTCGTCCAGGCCGAGACCCACTTGTCGAAGGTGAAGCCCCGCCAGGCGAGGTTGCTCTTGCCCGAGTCGTTGAACGAGTAGACGAAGGTGTAGCCGATCGGGATCAGCAGGAAGATCAGGGCGAGGGCGGTGTAGATCCCGAGCCCGAGGCCCTTGAAGCGGCGCGGGCCTCGCACCGGCGCCGGAGCGGGTGCCCCCAGCGCCTCCTGGGCGCTCGCGACGGGGCGGTCGGCGGTGGCGGTCACAGGAGGTCCTCCGTTCCACTGCGCTTCACGTAGAAGCCGACGATGACCAGGATCACGGCCATCAGCACGATCGAGAGCGCGGCCGCGGCCGGATAGTTCTCGAGGGTGAGGAAGTTCGCCTCGATCGCGTTGCCCACCATCGAGGTCTGCGACGAGCCGAGGAAGTCCCGGCTCGCATTGATGTAGTCGCCCGCGGCCGGGATGAAGGTGAGCAGCGTGCCCGAGACGATGCCGGGCATCGAGAGCGGCACCGTGACCTTCCAGAACACCGAGGCGGGGTGCGCGTAGAGGTCGGAGCCGGCCTCGAGGAGCCGGGTGTCCAGCCGCTCCAGCGTCGTGTACAGCGGCAGGGTCATGAAGGGGATGAAGTTGTAGGTGATGCCGAAGACGACGGCGATCGGGGTTCCCGTGAGGTGGCCGTCGGAGGGCAGGATCGCGACGGTCTTGAGCGCCTGCACGAGCGGGCTCTCGTCGGCGAGGATCTGCTTCCACGCCAGCGTGCGCAGCAGGAAGCTGATGAAGAACGGGGCGATCACCAGCGTCAGCAGCAGGTTCTGCAGCAGCGGCCACGGCCGCGCCTTCACCCCGATGAAGTAGGCGAGCGGGTAGCTGATGACGAGCGCGAGCACCGTGGCGATCAGCGCGTAGCCGAAGGAGCGGATCGCGTGCGGCCAGTAGTCGGCCATCACGACGAGGTAGTTCTGCCAGGCGAAGCCCGGCGCGTACTCGCCGATGTCGCCGTCCGGCACCTCGACCTGGAACGAGGTCAGCACGAGCGAGATCAGCGGCGTCAGGAAGAAGAGCAGCATGTAGACGATGCCCGGCAGCAGGAGCACGAGGGCGATCGTCGACCGCCGGCGGACCGGCGGATCGAGCGTGTCGGCAGAGCCGGTCGCGAACGCTGCGAAGGCCATGCCTACGCCCCTCCGGAGCGTCCGGCGAGCAGCCCGCGCTTCTGCAGGGCGATCGAGCGGGTGGAGTCGTCGGCGGCGAAGCGGGGCACGGTGCCCGGCTCGTCGGCCAGACCGAAGCCGTGCTCGATGCTCCAGCTGACCCAGACCTGCGCGCCCTCGCCGACGACCGGCCCGAAGACCATGTTCTGGGCGAAGACGACGATCGAGCCGAGCGTCGGGATCTCGATCGTGTACTGGGTGCTGACGCCGCTGAAGGAGACGTCGATGACGCGGCCCGGCCCGAGCACGTTGCGGTCCGGCGAGTCGGCCGGCGCCTCCGTGAGCAGCTGGAGCTTCTCGGGGCGGACGCCGATCGTCATCTCCCCGGACTCGCGAGCGGCACGGGCGGTGGGCACGACGATCCGGGCGTCACCGGCCGCGATCGTCAGCGCGGTGGCGGTCGAGCCGACGACCTCGCCGGTGAAGAGGTTCGACTGGCCGAGGAAGTTCGCGACGAAGACGGTGCGCGGGAGCTCGTAGAGCGCCTCGGGGGCGCCCATCTGCTCGATCCGGCCCTTGTTCATCACGGCGACGGTGTCGGCCATGGTCATGGCCTCCTCCTGGTCGTGCGTGACGTGCAGGAAGGTGAGGCCGACCTCCTCCTGGATCGACTTCAGCTCGAGCTGCATCTGGCGGCGGAGCTTGAGGTCGAGCGCGCCGAGCGGCTCGTCGAGGAGCAGGAGCGCGGGCCGGTTGACGATGGCCCGGGCGAGGGCGACCCGCTGCTGCTGCCCGCCGGAGAGCTGGGCCGGGCGGCGCTGTGCGAGGTGGTCGAGCTCGACCAGCCGGAGCGCCTCGTGCGCCTTGCCCACCGGGTCGTCGATCCGGCGGCGCTTGAGGCCGAAGGCGACGTTCTCGAGGATCGACATGTGCGGGAACAGCGCGTAGGACTGGAAGACCGTGTTGACCGGGCGCTGGAAGGTCTTGGTGGCCGTGACGTCCTTCCCGCCGATGAGGATCCGGCCGGCGCTGGGCTCCTCGAGGCCCGCGACGAGGCGCAGGGTGGTCGTCTTCCCGCAGCCGGAGGGCCCGAGGAGGGCGAAGAAGGAGCCCGCGGGGATCGTCAGATCCAGCGAGTCGATGGCGGTGAAGCCCGGGTACTGCTTGCTGATCCCGACCAGTTCGAGGTCGGCGCCGCGCTCGGCGAAGGTTCCCATCGCCATCAGATGCCCAGCAGCACTTTCTGGAACTCGGCCTGGTAGTCCTTCTCCTCGTCCGCGGTGAGCGTCCGGAAGATGTGGGACTGCGCGAGCGTGTCCTCGTCGGGGAAGATCAGCTGGTTCTCGGCCAGCTCCGGGTCGATGCTCTCCATGGCGTCCTTCGCTCCGTCGACGGGGGTGATGTAGTTGACCCAGGCGGCCACCTCGGCGGCGACCTCCGGCTCGTAGTAGTAGTTCATCAGCGCTTCCGCGTTGGCCTTGCGCTGGGAGCCCATCGGCACGACGAACGTGTCGTTCCACAGGGTGCCGCCGGAGTCGGGGAGCGCGAACTCCCACTTGTCGCCGGCCTCGGTGTTGATCAGCGTGATGTCGCCGGACCAGCAGATCGCCGCGAGGGTGTCCTCGTTCTGCAAGTCGTTCAGGTACGCGTTGCCCTTGATGTTGCGGATCTGGCCCTCGTCGACCTGCTTCCGGAAGACGTCGATCGCGTTCATGAACTCGTCGTCCCCCCAGGAGCCGGCGATGTCGGTGCCCTGGGCGAGCATGATCAGCCCGATGGTGTCGCGCATCTCGCTGAGCACGCCGACCCGGCCGCGCAGTGCCGGATCCCAGAGGTCCTCGACGCTCGCGAGTCCGTTCGGCAGCTTCTCCTTGTTCCAGCAGATCCCGGCGAAGCCGGCCTGGAACGGGAGCGAGAGGTGGCGGCCCGGATCGAAGTCCGGGTTCGCGAGCGAGGGGGTGAGGTTCGCGATGTTCGGGATGTTCGCGTGGTCGAGCTCCTGGATGTAGCCGCGCCGGGCCAGCCGAGAGACCATCCACTCGGTCAGGCAGACGGTGTCGGCGCCGATGTACTGGCCGAGCGCGAGCTGGTCCTTGACCTTGCCGTAGTAGGAGTTGTTGTCGTCGACCGCGACGTTGTAGGTGACGGAGATGCCGGACTGCTCCTCGAACGCCGTCAGCGTCGGGTAGCCGCCGTCGTCGTCCTCGTCGAGGTAGGCCGGCCAGTTGTCCCAGACCAGTCTCGGATCGGAGGCGGACTCGTCGACCGCGGCGGTGGGGGCGGCCCGCGAGACCGGGGCGCAGCCGGCGAGCGCCAGCGCGCCGACGCCGAGCCCGAGGCCGCCGAGGACCGCGCGCCGCGAGAGCATCGCGCGCCGCTCCCGCTCGCGGGATCGTGCGACGGCGATGGCCTCGCGGAGGACGGGGTCCCTCGGGAGAGGACGGGTCATGGCTGCGGCTCCTGACTGCGTCGGTGCTCGGGCCCACCGGCGTGAACGTGGGGAAATACTGGCACAGTGCTCGGACGTCTGTCGATGACGGACGGAGGAGATCGGTGATCTGGAAACATGATTGTCACGAAATCCGCGCTCCGAGGGCTCTCCGACCACGGATTCCTCCCGTTCGGAGCCGATGGTCAGGACGCCGGGGCGTCCGGCCAGCGCGCACGACGAAGACGGTCGTCCACCAGGAGCAGCACCCTGTCGCCCGCGCAGAGAGGTGCCGGCGGGAGCGGACCCAGCACGACCCGCGCCTCGGCCGGGGGGGGAGGTCGAGCACGACGGGCGCACCTGCGCGGAGGCGGGCGAGGAGCGCCCTCGCCACGGACCACTCCGCGACCGACCCGAGGATCGCCGCCCCGGCCGGAGGCAGCCCGTTCACCACCGCCGGGACCGGGAGCGCGGGGACACCGGCCGCGGTGAGCCTCGCCCGCAACGCTCCCGCGCGGTTCGTCAGGACGGCGGTGGGCTCCTCGCCCGTCGGCACGACCGGCACGGCCGCCGGACGCCTGCCCGACGGCGACGGCGGCGGCGCGAAGACCTGGATCCGCTCCCCGCGCCACCAGCCGCCGCCCGGGGGCAGGTCGCCGCGGTACGGCTCGCCGTGCAGCGCGAGCAGCTGGTGCTCCTGCCGGTGTGCGGCGCGCAGCAGCAGGACGTCGTCGAAGGAGTCCCGGAGACCGGCGAGACCGTCGGTCGCCCGGCGGGCGGTGGCGACGATCGGCTCCCCGCCGGAGCGGAGCGCCGTCTGCAGGGCGTCGAGGAGTCGCCGGCGCTCGTCCTCGGTGCAGCGTCGCAGCAGCAGATCCAGGTCGTCGAGCAGGAGCGGACCGGACGGCCCCTCCTCGGCGACGATCGCGTCCCAGGCCCCCTCGGCGTCGAGCGGGCCGACCGTGCGAGCGCCGAGCTGCGCGGCGACCGTGCGGAGCGCGCCGCTGCGACCGGAGCCCGCTGCTCCGAGGACGAGGAGGGAGCGGTGATCGAGGTGGACGACGTCCTGGCGCTGCTCGGCCGGGCGGTCGACGACGCCGAGCGCGATCCGGCCCGTCCGCCGGTGCTCCGGCAGGGGGATTCGGTCGGGCAGCGGATCGAGCCAGGGCCGGTGCGCCGGGGCCGACCCGGCGCCGCTCCGCCTCGCCCTGGCGATGTCGTCCTCCTGCGCGAGGGCCGCCTGGATCAGCTGGCCGCGTCCACCGATCGACACCACGCACCGACCCGCCGCGCGGTGCGGGATCCGCGCGGCGGCGTCCGAGCCGATCAGTGCTCGCGAGTCGGCGGCGTCGTGCACCCGGAGCGCGATCCGGAGACCGCAGTTCGCCGCGACCGCGTCGCGGACGACGCCGACCGGCCGCTGGGTGCAGAGCACGAGGTGGACGCCGAGCGAGCGCCCGCGCGCGGCGATGTCGGCGAAGGTGCGGTGCAGCTCCGGTGCGCGCTCCAGCACGACCGCGCACTCGTCGACGACGACGACCAGCCGGGCGAGCACACCGGGTGCCAGCCGGGCGATGTCCGGGACGCCGCGCTCGGCGAGGACCACCTCGCGACGCCGCAGCTCGGCGGCGATGCTGGTGAAGGCGCGGAGAGCCCCCTCGGTGTCGAGATCGGTGATCACCCCGGTCACGTGCGGGAGGGGCCGGAGCGCGCTGAACCCCGCGCCGCCCTTGAAGTCCGCGAGCAGGAACGTCACGGCGGTCGGCGGGTGCCGGATCGCCAGTCCCACGACCCAGGCGATCAGGAGCTCGCTCTTGCCGCTCCCCGTCGTCCCGCCGACCACGGCGTGCGGCCCGTCGCGGACCAGATCGATCTCGATCGGGCCGCTCGGCGTCCGCCCCAGCAGCACCGGGAGGCCCGTGCCGTCGTCGGGTCCGTCCCGGTCACCGAGGTCGGAGAGCAGCACCGTCCCCGGGAGCTCCGCCGGTCCTGCGCCACGGGCGGCGGCGAGCGACTCGGCGTAGCCGCGCGCCTGCTCCGCGGCCACGAAGTCGACGACCAGCGGCTCCGTGGTGCCGGGCCCTCTCCGGCCGACGACGCTCGCGACGCCGGCTCCGCCGAGCTGCACGATGCAGCGGCACCGCTTCGGCAGCTCGGCCGCCGTGCCGGCGAGGGCGAGGACGGCGTCCGCCTCGGTCGCCGCGTCCTCCTCCAGGACGGCGAGGGTGAGCGGCGCGCCGACCGACCGCGTGTGCGGGAGAGCGCGGAGGCAGCGCCAGCCGGTTCCGGCCGGCAGCTCGATGCGGAGGGCTTCCGGCGCCACGAGCTCCGCGATCTGCACCAGGAGCCCCCGCACCAGCGCGCGGGTGAGGACGGCGGGGCCGACGACGCCGATCCCCGAGGACATCCCTGCCAGCAGCACCTCCCCGTCCTCCCATGCGCCCTCGCCGGTCCCCCTCGCCCGACCGAGCACGACCTCGAGTCCCGCCGCCGGCCGGCGCCAGCGGGCGTCCGCCGGGACGCGCTGCTCGAGGACGTCGAGCGGGAGCGGCGACGCGCGGCGGAGGGCGGCGACCTCCTCCGCCCGCGCCTTGGCCGTCGCGACGGTGTGCTCCGCGAGCTCCCGGGAGTAGCGCTCCGCCTCCCGCCGCGCGGTGCGGCGGCGGAGACGGGCCGCGTCGAGGAAGGAGGCGAGCGCGATCACGGGCCCGAGAGCGGCGAGGGCCAGCGTGTACGGCGACGAGGTCAGCGCGTACAGCACGAGGGACGACAGCACCGGGGTCAGCGCAGCGATCCACGGGAACGGCGGCCGCGGCAGCGTGCTCGGCGGAGTGGGCGGCAGGAGCCGTGCCCGGGGGTGCTGGATCGTCATGCGACCAGCGAAGCGGACGCCGGCTCCGCGCGGTGGGTCAGCGGGTGATCGGTGGACGGTTCGAGGCTGTGGAGGAGCCGTCGACCCGCTCCACCGCCATCTCCACCGAGGACAGCAGGAGCCTGCTGCCGATCTTCGCACGGTAGCGGCGGCCCGCCTCGAGCGGGAGCGGGGCCTGCGTCGGGGCGACCAGCACGGTGCCGTTGGCCGACCAGCGATCGCTGACCCACAGGCCGCCCTCGTCGAAGCCGAACTCGAGGTGCGTCTTCGAGAGCGAGCGCGTCGGATCGGGGACCGCGAGGATGTGCCGGAAGGTCTCGCCCGCATCCGGCAGCGGCTGACGGCCGATGAGACCGCTGCCGGTGACGATGGCGTGCTGCCCGGAGGCGAAGATCAGCTTCACGAGCCCCTGACTCGGCGGCGCCATGGGCGCCCCGGGAGCGGGCCGCCGGTGCCGGCCCGGCGCGAGACCGGGGAGCCAGGCACGGCGCGAGGGGTCGAGGACGGTGGTGTCGCCGGTCGACGCGGGGCGGGAGGCGCCGGGAGTCGCGTGCGAGGCCACCGAGGTGCCGCACTCTCCGCAGAGGATCGCCCCGGGATCGAGGGTGGAGCCACACGTGCTGCAGATCACCGAGACCACCCCTCCTCGACCCATGCTACCCGGGGCTCCGGCGGGCCTCCCGGGTCCTCGATCAGTCGCTCTCGCCGGTGACGGCGAGCACGTCGACGACGATCACCGTCACGTTGTCGCGTCCACCGTTGCCGAGCGCCGCCTCGACCAGCCCGTCGGCGGCGTCCTGGGCCGTCTCCGCGGTGGAGAGCACGTGCTCGAGGCCCGCGTCCGTGAGCTCCTTGGTCAGGCCGTCCGAGCAGATCAGCAGCCGCGACGGGGCGATGACGGGGACCAGGCGGTAGTCGGGGACGGGCGGCTCGTGGAAGCCGACCGCCCGGGTGATCACGTTGCTGTGCGGGTGCACGTCGGCCTCGTCCCGGGTGATCAGGCCGGCATCGACGAGCTCCTGGACGATCGAGTGGTCGACCGTCAGCTGGACCAGGGCGCCCTGGACGCAGAGGTAGACGCGCGAGTCGCCGATGTTGAAGACGGACCAGTAGGGCTCGCCGCCCACGGCGGTCAGTGCCGCTCCGGTGACGGTGGTCCCGGTCCCGCCGTCGGCGGTGCGCGACTGGCGGGCGATGTCGTCCACGGCCTCACGGAGTGCGCGGTCGATCTCCTCCGCTCCCACGGTGCTGCCGGTCGCGGCGAGGGAGAGCCGGGACACGACGGCGTCGCTCGCCACCTCTCCGGCCGCGTGACCGCCCATCCCGTCGGCGACGGCGAAGAGCGGTGTCTTCGCGAGGTAGCTGTCCTCGTTGGCGCTGCGCACCAGGCCGACCTCGGTGCGCGCCGCCCAGCCGAGGGTGACCTCCGCGGAGGGCGTGTCCGAGGACCAGGCCGAGACGGGGACGGTCACCGACGCTCGGCTGCGGCCGATCTGCGTCATCGCGTCTCCTCGCCTCCGCCGGCTCCGCGCACGCGGGCCGATCCCTCCGATGCTAGCGGCTGTGCGAGCACTGGAGACGCCCGCTCAGCGGCGCTCCGCAGCGCCCCCGCGGAGGATCGGACCGACCGTGCCCCGCGTGGGCGAGAGCGCTTCCGCGACAGTGGATTCCGTCATCCGGGACGCCTCGCCGATGCGGATTCACTTGCCGGGCCCCGACGAGGCTGCCAGGATCATCGCATGAGCCCCTCCCGCCCTCCTGCGCCGCGCCCGCTCCAGCTCGACGACGTGTCCAAGGCGATCATCGAGCAGCTGCAGGCCGACGGCCGGCGCTCCTACGCCGAGATCGGCAAGGCGGTCGGGCTCAGCGAGGCGGCGGTCCG
The DNA here is from genome assembly GCF_022815565.1 of Rathayibacter sp. VKM Ac-2926. NCBI lineage: Bacteria > Bacillati > Actinomycetota > Actinomycetes > Micrococcales > Microbacteriaceae > Rathayibacter > Rathayibacter sp. VKM Ac-2926. The sequence goes on from NZ_JALGRS010000013.1 coordinate 16,681, forward strand.
CCAGCGGGTGCAGAAGCTGACCGAGTCGGGCGTGATGCAGATCGTCGCCGTGACCGACCCGATGCAGCTCGGCTTCTACCGGCAGGCGATGATCGGCGTCCGCGTCACGGGGGACACCAGGGTGGTCGCGGACAGCCTCGCGGCGATCCCCGCGGTGGACTACGTGGTGCTGACGGCCGGCACGTTCGACATCCTCGCCGAGGTCGTCTGCGAGAACGACGACGACCTGATCGCCCTGCTCAACCAGGAGATCCGGTCGCTCCCGGGGGTGCTCTCGACCGAGACCTTCGTCTATCTGAAACTCCACAAGCAGTTCTACAACTGGGGAACGCGGTAACCGATGACCACAGAGACAGCATTCTCGAGCCAGGGCCTCGCGTCCGGCGATCCGGTGAAGGGCGAGGACGCCCCGGCCGGCTTCGACGACGCGGCGCTGCAGAAGAAGGCCAAGGACCACCTCTGGATGCACTTCACCCGGCAGTCGGTGATGGACTCCGGCGCGGGGGTCCCCATCATCACCCGGGGTGAGGGCCATCACATCTGGGACAGCACGGGCCGGAAGTACTTCGACGGGCTCTCCGGGCTCTTCGTCGTCAACGCGGGCCACGGCCGGCGTCGGCTCGCGGAGGCCGCGGCCAAGCAGGCGGCCGAGCTCTCGTTCTTCCCGCTCTGGTCGTACGCGACGCCCTCGGCGATCGAGCTCGCCGATCGCCTCGCGGATCACGCACCGGGCGACCTCAACCGCGTGTTCTTCTCGACCGGTGGCGGTGAGGCCGTCGAGACGGCCTTCAAGCTGGCGAAGCACTTCTGGAAGCTCCAGGGCAAGCCCGGCAAGCACAAGGTGATCTCGCGCTCGGTCGCCTACCACGGCACCCCGCAGGGCGCCCTGGCGATCACCGGCATCCCGGCGATGAAGGCGATGTTCGAGCCGATCGTGCCCGGCGGCTTCCGCGTGCCGAACACCAACTTCTACCGCGCGCCCCAGCATGGCGACGACCTGGAGGCCTTCGGCGTCTGGGCCGCGGACCGCATCGAGGAGATGATCGAGTTCGAGGGCCCCGAGACGGTCGCCGCCGTCTTCCTCGAGCCGGTGCAGAACTCCGGTGGCTGCTTCCCCCCGCCGCCCGGCTACTTCCAGCGGGTGCGCGAGATCTGCGACCGGCACGACGTGCTCCTCGTCTCGGACGAGGTGATCTGCGCCTTCGGGCGGATCGGCCACATGTTCGCCTGCGACGAGTACGGCTACGTGCCGGACATGATCACCTGCGCGAAGGGCATGACCAGCGGCTACTCCCCCATCGGCGCCACCATCGTCAGCGACCGCATCTACGAGCCCTTCCGGCACGGCGAGGTCTCCTTCCCGCACGGCTACACCTTCGGCGGGCACCCCGTCTCGGCCGCGGTCGCGCTGGAGAACCTCGACATCTTCGAGGAGGAGAAGCTCAACGAGAACGTGCGGGAGAACTCGCCGCTCTTCCGCTCCACGCTCGAGAAGCTGCTCGACCTGCCGATCGTCGGCGACGTCCGCGGCGCGGGCTACTTCTTCGGGATCGAGCTGGTCAAGGACAAGACGACCAAGGAGACCTTCGACGCCGAGGAGTCCGAGCGCCTGCTCCGCGGCTTCCTCTCGAAGGCGCTCTTCGACGCCGGCCTGTACTGCCGGGCGGACGACCGCGGCGACCCCGTCGTGCAGCTCGCGCCGCCGCTCACCATCGGACCGAAGGAGTTCGACGAGATCGAGCAGATCCTGCGCTCCGTGCTGACGGAGGCCTGGGCGCGACTCTGACGTGCTCGTGTGCGCCGCCGGAGGGACTGGCGGCGCGCACGAGCACGCCGGACGCGCCTCACGCGGCACGGCGGCCCTCGGCGGCCCACGGGCACGGCTCGCCGCCCTCGAGAGCGGCTGCGAGGATCCGCGAGTCGTGATCGTGCGGGTCGAGGCGGACCGCCTCCCGCGCGAGGAGCGCCGCTGAGCGGATCGACCCCGACGACCAGTGGAGCGTGGCGAGCAGGACCAGCAGCGGTCCCCGCTCGGTCCCCGGCGCCGCCGCGGCCGCGTGCGCGATGAGCCCGATGACGGACGGCGCAGCGGCGCGGTCGGGAGAGGCGACGAGTCGGATCACCCGCTCCCGCCCTTCCCGCCGTTGCGCACCGACGATGAGCGCGGCGAGCGCGCGGGTCCGCGGCTGCCAGGGACGACCCGCGGCTGCACGCAGCAGAAGGGACTCGACGTCGGCCGTCACCGCCTCGGGGAGACGAGCGCGCGGGTGCCGGTCGAGCAGCGCGTCCACCTCCGCCGCGATCGCGAGCGCCTCCCCTCTGTCGACGGCCGGCAGCAGTTCCGCCGAGGGGGTGTCGCCGGCCCTCCTGAGGATCGTCGTTCCGGTGCCCGGCCGAGTCGGGCGGCGTGCGCCCGAGGGGACGAGCACCTCTACGGCGAGTCCGACCTGCTGCGCTCGACTGCTCAGCGCACCGAGGAGCGCACTCGCGGACGGATCGAGTCGGCCGCTCGAGAACAGCGCGATCACCACGCACTCCACACGCCCGAAGCGCCCGAGGGCCCCGATCCAAGCCCGAGCGGCTCGTGTCGGATCGCCGACAGCGAGGTCGAAGCGGAGGGCGCCGGTGGGCGTCCCGCCCCTCACCGGGAGGAGGACGACGCTCTCGTGGGGCGGATGCCCGAGCAGGCGAGGGATCGCCGCGAGCACGGCGCTGTGATCGACGGGGTGGACCGGAGGCGATGCAGTGGATGTCATGCGGCAACGGTGGCGGGCCCGGCGTCGCTGCGGGGCGGGGCCCACGGCGACCGGAAGACAGATCGCCGGAACGCCGCCTGTGGAGGACGCAGGCCCACCGCGCCCGGACGCGCGCACACCTGCTGATCGACCGGCCGCAGCCGATCGCGCGGACATGCTGGTCGAGTAGCCCCGCAGGGGCGTATCGAGACCCGCCCACCGTCAGCACGGCGGGACTGCGAGGCCGGTGGATCTCGACGCGCCCGTTCCGTCCTCCACAGGCCGCCGAGCTGCGAAGCCGTCCACCGATGTCCGATTCCCGCCGGTCGGCCGCGGGTCCCGCGGATACTCTCGTGGCATGAGAACGACTCCCCTGCACGTGCGCCGCACCGTCAGCCCCCTCGGCCGGATCGAGGTCGGCAGCGACGGCGAGTCGATCGTCTCGCTCGCGATCGAGAACGGCGGAACCCTCCCGCACGACCACCTGCCCGACGGCTCGCTCCCCGTCCTCTGCAGCGCGGTCGACCAGCTCGACGCGTACTTCGCCGGAGAGCGGCGCACCTTCGACCTGCCGCTGCTGCTGCGCGGGACGCCCTTCCAGCTGGAGATCTGGGGAGCGCTCCAGGGCATCGGCTTCGGCGAGATCACCTCCTACGGCGCCCTCGGGCAGGCGACAGGACGGCTCCGCTCCGGCCGGCCCATCGGCGGCGCCGTCGGCGCGAACCCGATCCCGATCCTCGTCGGCTGCCACCGGGTGCTGGCCGGAGACGGCCGGATCACCGGCTTCAGCGCCGGCGAGGGCGTCGCCACGAAGGCCTGGCTGCTCGATCACGAGGGGATCGCGCACCGATGACGGCCGAGGACGGGCTGATCACCGATGCGGACGGGACCGTCCGCTGCGGCTGGAGCGGCGACGACGCCGAGTACCGCCGCTACCACGACGAGGAGTGGGGCGTCCCCCTGCACGGGGACCGTCCGCTCTTCGAGAAGATCTGCCTCGAGGGCTTCCAGGCGGGGCTCTCCTGGATCACCATCCTCCGGAAGCGGCCTCGGTTCCGCGAGGTCTTCCACGGCTTCGATCTCGATGTCGTCGCAGCGATGAACGAGGACGACGTGGACCGCCTGATGGACGACGCCGGCATCATCCGCAGCCGCCCCAAGATCCTCGCGACCATCGGCAACGCACAGTCGGCCGTCGCCCTGCGCGAGCGCGACGGCGAGGGCGCGCTCGACCGCCTGGTCTGGTCGTTCGAGGAGGACACGCCGCCCGGCCGCGTCGTCCGCCCCGCCGACGTCCCCACCTCGACGCCGGCGTCCCTCGCGCTCTCGAAGGCGCTGCGGAAGGCCGGCTTCCGCTTCGTCGGTGCGACGACCATGTACGCGCTGCTGCAGTCGGCCGGCGTCGTCGACGACCACCTCACCGGGTGCTTCCGCGCCCGCTCCTGACGCTCAGGCCGAGCGCACGACGAGATCCAGCTCGCCGCTGCCGGCGTTCGGCGCCAGCTCGAACCCGCGGGACGCCGCCCACTCGATCAGCTCGGCGAGGGAGTCGGTCTCGACGCCGTCCTCCGCGAGCGCGCGGACGAAGAGACCCTTGCCCTGCTTGTTGAAGTGGTTCAGGTTGCGCAGCTGCCCCATCGCGTCGCGCGACCGCACCCGGACGAAGAAGCGCCCCTCCCCCGGCTGCAGCGGCCCGAGCGCCGCGTAGGACTCGCTGCGCAGGTCGAGGACGAGACCCGGGAGCGCCGACAGCTCGCGCCCCGCCTCGGCAGCCCACCAGCGCTTGAGCGGCATCCCGGGGATACGCGAGTCGTGCGACAGCCGGTAGGCGGGGATGCCGTCGAGGCCCCGGACGGGACCCCAGAGCGCGGACTGCACCACGACGATCCGGCCGAGGACGCCGCGCGCCCCGGCCGAGAGCGACGCCGCCTCGAGCGCGTCGAACAGCACACCGTCGAAGCGGTCCACCGCGGGCATCGCCGGCGCGGTCGGCAGTGCCGCGTTGCGCTCGATCTCGCCGAACTGCCGGGGACCGAGCTTCAGTGCGCGGGACGCCGCGTCCCGGTCGCCGGCGAGCGCGACCAGCGCGTCGCGCAGCGCGACGCGACGATCGGTCAGCCCCGGGAACGACAGCTCCTCGACCCGGAACTCGGCCGATCCGCCGTCGCGCTTGGTCTCGGACGGGGGAAGCAGGACGTGCACGGGACTCCTCGGGAGGACGGCGTGCGAGAGCGCACGCGGGGGACGCGGCGAGGGGACGCCGCGGACGACGGAGGGGCCGGGCGATCGCGATGATCACCCGGCCCCTCCGGTCGCCGCTCGAGGCGGCGGGTCGTCAGACCAGCGCGGCCTCGCGGGCCACGACGGTGACGACGTCGTTCTCGACGGACAGGAAGCCGTCGTCCGCCTGCGCGGTGATCCGAGTCCCGTCGGCTGCCGTGACGCGCACCTCACCGGAGGCGAGGATCGCGAGCATCGGCTCGTGTCCGACCAGGATGCCGATCTCGCCCTCGACGGTGCGGGCCGAGATCTGCTTCGCCTCGCCCGCCCAGACCTCCGCGTTCGCGGAGACGACGCTGACCTTCAGGAACGCGGCCATGATCAGCCGTTCTCCTTCTGGATCTGGGCCCACTTCTCCTCGACGTCCGTGATCGGGCCGACGTTGAAGAACGCCTGCTCCGCCACGTGGTCGAACTCGCCGCGGGCGATCGCGTCGAACGACTCGATGGTGTCCTTCAGCGGGACGGTCGAGCCCTCCACGCCGGTGAACTTCTTCGCCATGTAGGTGTTCTGCGAGAGGAACTGCTGGATCCGGCGCGCACGCGACACCGTGATCTTGTCCTCCTCGGAGAGCTCGTCGACGCCGAGGATCGCGATGATCTCCTGCAGCTCCTTGTTCTTCTGCAGGATCTGCTTGACGTTCGTGGCCACGCGGTAGTGGTCGGCACCCAGGTAGCGGGGGTCGAGGATGCGCGAGGTCGAGGTCAGCGGGTCGACGGCCGGGTAGAGGCCCTTCGACGCGATCTCACGGGAGAGCTCGGTCGTCGCGTCGAGGTGCGCGAACGTCGTGGCCGGCGCCGGGTCGGTGTAGTCGTCGGCGGGGACGTAGATCGCCTGCAGCGAGGTGATCGAGTGTCCGCGCGTCGAGGTGATGCGCTCCTGGAGCACACCCATCTCGTCGGCGAGGTTCGGCTGGTAGCCCACCGCGGAGGGCATGCGGCCCAGCAGGGTCGACACCTCCGAGCCGGCCTGGGTGAAGCGGAAGATGTTGTCGATGAAGAGCAGCACGTCCTGCTTCTGCACGTCGCGGAAGTACTCCGCCATCGTCAGCGCGGACAGCGCGACGCGGAGGCGGGTTCCCGGCGGCTCGTCCATCTGGCCGAAGACGAGGGCCGTCTTGTCGAAGACGCCCGCCTCCTCCATCTCGGCGATGAGGTCGTTGCCCTCACGGGTGCGCTCGCCGACACCGGCGAACACGGACACTCCACCGTGGTCCTGCGCGACGCGCTGGATCATCTCCTGGATGAGGACGGTCTTGCCGACGCCCGCTCCGCCGAACAGGCCGATCTTGCCGCCCTGCACGTACGGAGTGAGGAGGTCGATGACCTTGATGCCGGTCTCGAAGAGCTCGGTCTTCGACTCGAGCTGGTCGAACGCCGGGGGCTTGCGGTGGATCGGCCAGCGCTCGGTGATCTCGAACGACTGTCCGTTGATCGTGCCGTCGGCGTCAGCGTTGAGCACCTCGCCGATCACGTTGAAGACCTTGCCCTTGGTCACGTCGCCGACCGGGACCGAGATCGGCAGGCCGGTGTCGTGGACCTCCTGGCCGCGGACGAGTCCGTCGGTCGGGTTGAGCGAGATGGCGCGGACGAGGTCGTCGCCCAGGTGCTGCGCGACCTCGAAGGTCAGCTTGGACGAGACGCCCTCGACCTCGACGTGCGTGTAGAGCGCGTTGTAGACCTCGGGGATCGCGTCGTGGGGGAACTCGATGTCAACGACGGGGCCGGTGACGCGGGCGATACGGCCGACGGCCCCGCCCGGAGTCCCGGTCGCCGCCTCAGGTGCGGTCAGTGTCATTGCTTCTTCCTTCTGTGGTCTCACCGCACCCGGAGGGCGGAGGCTTCGTGTCGGGGAGGTGCGCCGTCTACTTCGAGGACGACAGGGCGTCGGCGCCGCCGACGATCTCGGCGATCTGCTGCGTGATCTCGGTCTGGCGCGCGTTGTTGGCGAGCCGGGTGTACGTCTTGATGAGCGTGTCGGCGTTGTCGCTCGCCGACTTCATCGCCTTCTGGCGCGCCGCGTGCTCGGACGCCGCCGACTGCAGCATCGCGTTGAAGATGCGGCTCTCGACGTAGACCGGCAGGAGGCGGTCCAGGACCGTCTCGGGGTCGGGCTCGAACTCGTAGAGCGGGTACAGATCGGTGTTCTGATCCTCGGCGCCCTCGACGACCTCGAGCGGCAGGAGCCGGACGACGGTCGGCTGCTGGGTGACCATGCTGACGAAGCGGTTGTACACGAGGTGGATCTCGTCCACTCCGCCCTCTTCGTCATCGAGGTTGTAGGAGTCGACGACCGCGTCGGCGATCTCCTTCGCCGTCTCGAACACCGGCTGGTCGGTGCCACCCGTCCAGATGCGGACGCTCGGACGCCGGCGGAACGAGAAGTACGCGTTCGCCTTGCGGCCGACCAGGTAGAAGACGACCTCCTTGCCCTCGCTGCGCAGCAGCGAGGCCAGCTCCTCCGCCTCCTTGAGCACGCTCGAGGAGAACGCGCCCGCGAGGCCGCGGTCGGAGGTGAAGATCACGATCGCGGCCGTGTCGAGCTTCTCGCGCTCGGTCGTGAGCGGGTGCTCGACGTTCGAGTAGGTCGCGACGGCCGACACGGCGCGCGTGATGGCGTTCGAGTACGGAGCCGCGGCGGCGACGCGGTTCTGCGCCTTCTGGATGCGCGAGGCCGAGATCAGCTCCATGGCGCGGGTGATCTTCTTGGTCGTCTGGGCCGAGCGGATCTTCGACCGGTAGACCCGGAGTTGCGCTCCCATGTGTCTCCTGTTGTCCTTCTCTGAATCGTCAGGGGGCCGCTGTTAGCGACGGCCCTTGACGATCTTCTCCTGGCCGACCTCGTCGGCCGAGATCGCCTTGTGCTCCTCGCGCCCGACCGAGGCGAGCGGCTTGCCCTCACCGGTCTGGAACTCGAGCTTGAAGCCGTCGACGGCACGGTGCAGCTCGGCGACGGTGTCGTCGGAGAGCACGTTGGTGTCGCGCAGCGTGGAGAGGACCTGCGTGTTGCGGCCCAGGTAGTCGAGCAGCTCGCGCTCGAAGCGCAGCACGTCGGGGACGGGCACCTCGTCGAGCTTGCCGTTCGTTCCGGCCCAGATCGAGACGACCTGCTCCTCGACGGGGTACGGCGAGTACTGCGGCTGCTTGAGGAGCTCGGTGAGGCGGGCGCCGCGGGCGAGCTGACGACGCGAGGCGGCGTCGAGGTCCGAGGCGAACATCGCGAAGGCCTCGAGCGAGCGGTACTGCGCCAGCTCGAGCTTCAGCGTTCCGGAGACCTTCTTGATCGACTTGACCTGGGCGTCACCGCCGACTCGCGACACCGAGATGCCCACGTCGACCGCCGGACGCTGGTTGGCGTTGAAGAGGTCGGACTGGAGGAAGATCTGGCCGTCGGTGATCGAGATCACGTTGGTCGGGATGTACGCCGAGACGTCGTTCGCCTTGGTCTCGATGATCGGGAGACCCGTCATCGAGCCGGCGCCGAGCTCGTCGGACAGCTTCGCGCAGCGCTCCAGCAGGCGGGAGTGCAGGTAGAAGACGTCGCCGGGGTACGCCTCGCGTCCCGGCGGGCGGCGCAGGAGGAGCGACACGGCGCGGTAGGCCTCGGCCTGCTTCGACAGGTCGTCGAAGATGATCAGGACGTGCTTGCCGCCGTACATCCAGTGCTGGCCGATGGCCGAGCCGGTGTAGGGGGCGAGGTACTTGAAGCCGGCGGGGTCCGAGGCGGGGGACGCGACGATCGTCGTGTACTCCATCGCTCCGGCGTCCTCGAGCGCGCCCTTCACCGAGGCGATGGTCGAGCCCTTCTGGCCGATGGCGACGTAGATGCAGCGGACCTGCTTGTTCGTGTCGCCGGACTCCCAGTTGGCCTTCTGGTTGATGATCGTGTCGATCGCGATGGCCGTCTTGCCGGTCTGGCGGTCGCCGATGATGAGCTGGCGCTGTCCGCGGCCGACGGGGATCATCGCGTCGATGGCCTTGATGCCGGTCTGCAGCGGCTCGTGGACCGACTTGCGCGACATGACGCCGGGGGCCTGGAGCTCGAGGGCGCGGCGGCCCTCGGAGGCGATGTCGCCGAGTCCGTCGATCGGGTTGCCGAGCGGGTCGACGACGCGGCCGAGGTAGCCGTCGCCGACGGGGACGGAGAGGACCTCGCCGGTGCGGGTCACCTCCATGCCCTCCTCGATGCCGGAGAACTCGCCGAGGACGACGACGCCGATCTCGTTCTCGTCGAGGTTCTGAGCGAGGCCCAGCACGCCGTTGGAGAACCGGATCAGCTCGTTCGCCATGACGCCGGGGAGTCCCTCGACGTGGGCGATGCCGTCGGCGGCGTCGATGACGTAGCCGACCTCGGTGGTGGACGCCTTGCCCGGCTCGTACGACGAGACGAAGTCCTTCAGCGCGTCGCGGATCTCATCCGGGCTGATGGTGATATCTGCCATGGGAATTCCTATTCGTTGGGTCCGTGCGAGCCGAAGCGGTCGTCGGGGCCTGACCTGGGTGGTGCGGAGGTCGGAGGCGGCGCGAGCCGCTCCCTGAGGATACGTGCGTCCGTCAGGACGCGAGCTGGAGCTTCAGGTCGGACAGCCGCGCCGAGACGGAGCCGTCGATGACCTCGTCGCCGACGTGCAGTCGCATGCCGCCCAGGAGGGAGGGGTCGACCAGGACGTTGACGGAGACCGGGCGGCCGTACTGGCGCGTGAGCGCCGAGCGGAGCCGGTCGAGCTGCTCGGGGTGCAGCGGAGCCGCGACCGAGACCGTGGCGAGGGTGAAGCCGCCCTGGTCGGCGACGACACCCGCCGCGAAGCGGACGAGCTCGGGGATGCGGCGACCGCGCGGGTGCGCGATCAGCTGGCGCAGGACGGCGAGGGTCTCCGCGGAGGCCTTGCCCTCGAGGAGGCGCTGCACGAGCGCCACCTTCGAGTCCGCCGCGGCGAGCTTGCTGCCGAGCGCGAGCTCGAGCTGAGCATCCGACGCCACGACGGCGCCGAAGGTCTGCAGCTCGGTCTCGAGCGAGACGCCCTCCGGAGTGGCGGACGCGATCGCACGGACCCCGACCTCCTCGATCCCGGCGATCAGATCGCTCGGGCTCGACCAGCGGTGGCCCACGACGACGGTCAGCAGGCGCTTGGCCGGCTCGCCGAAGGGTGCGAACACCCGGGCGACGAGGGTCTGCCTGCTGCCCGCGTCGGTGCTCGGGTCGGACAGGACCGTGCGCAGCTGCGCCTGCCCGTCGATGACCCGGGCCGCCTCGAAGAGCTGCCGGGCGGTGTCGAGGGACGCCTGGCCGCCGAGGGCGGAGAGCTCCGCCTTCGCCGACGCGAGTGCCTGCCTGGACGCGCTGCCCATCAGCTGTTCGCCTTCTCCGAGGCCTCGAGGTCGGCGAGGAAGCGGTCCACGATCGCGGACGCCTTCGCGTCGTCGTTGAGGCTCTCGCCGATGACGCCGGAGGCGAGATCGATGGCGAGGGTTCCGACTTCGGAGCGCAGAGCGACGACGGCCGACTGGCGGTCCGCCTCGATCTGGGCGTGCGCGTTCTGGAGGATGCGCTCGGCCTCGACCTGCGCCTGCTCCTTCTTCGCCGCCACGATCGCGTTGCCGTCGGCGTTCGCCTTCTCGCGGATCACTCCGGCCTCGGCGCGGGCCTCGGCCAGCTGAGCGGTGTACTTCTCGAGTGCGATCTCAGCCTGTCGCTGGGCCTCGTCGGCCTTCGCGATGTTCCCCTCGATCGCGGCGGAGCGCGCGTCGAGCATCGTCTGGATGCGCGGCAGGACCAGCCTCCAGAAGAAGAACAGCAGGATGAGGAAGATCACCCCCGACCAGAAGAAGTCGTAGAACTCCGGGATCAGAATGACCGCGGGGACGTCACCTTCTTCCGCAGCGATGTTCACAGCGGTGCTGAACACGACTACGCCGCGAAGATGAAGTAGGTGGCGAGACCGATGAGCGCGAGCACCTCGGTGAACGCGATGCCGAGGAACATCGTGGTCTGGAGGCGGCCGGCCATCTCGGGCTGGCGCGCCATGGCCTCGACGGTCTTGCCCGCGACGATGCCGACACCGATGCCGGGGCCGATCGCTGCGAGGCCGTAACCGACCGTCGCGATGTTGCCGGTGAGTTCGGCGAGAACGGTGACTGAGTCCACGAGTGGGTCCTTTCAGTGGGGTGATCGTGTGAACGGGCGGGAGCCCGTGAGTAGTGGGGTCAGTGCTCCTCGGCGACGGCCAACTGGATGTAGACCGCAGCGAGGAGAGTGAAGATGTAGGCCTGCAGCACGGCGACCAGCAGCTCGAAGAGCGTGAAGGCCCCGCCGAAGGCGAAGGTCACGACACCGAAGAGCTTGAACCCCGGGTCGATCTGCGAGCTGAAGAGGAAGAACTGCGTGGCCGAGAAGCACAGCACCAGGAGCAGGTGCCCGACGATCATGTTCATCACGAGCCGCAGCGCGAGCGAGAGCGGACGGATGATGAACGTCTGCAGCAGCTCGATCGGCGTGAGGATGAAGTAGATCAGGAACGGGGCTCCGGGCGGGAAGAGGGCGTTCTTGAAGAAGCCCATCCCCCGGTCCTTGATGCCGGCGTAGATGAAGGTGACGTACGCGACCAGGCCGAGGAAGAGGGGCATGCCCACGACCGACGTTCCCGCGATGTTCAGGAACGGGACGATGCCGGTGAGGTTCATCGCGATGATCGCGAAGAAGATCGTCACCAGGATCGGCAGGAAGCGGCGCGCGTCCTTCTCGCCGAGGATGTCCTTCGCGATCGTCACGCGGACGAAGTCGAAGGCCATCTCCACGACGCTCTGGAAGCGTCCCGGGACGATGCGCATCTTGCGCGTCCCGAGGTAGAAGAACAGCATCAGTGCGATGACCGCGATGAAGCGGACCAGCATGACGCGGTTGATCTCGAAAGGGGTTCCCTCGAAGAGGAAACCGGGCGGGAAGAACTCGGAGATCGACGGGGTGTGGAAGTCACTCTCACCGGTCGAGGACGAGACCAACAGGGTCACAGCGTTAGCAAACAGCGCTAGCTCCTGGAATTCGGGGCGTGGCACGTGGCAGACGAACGACGTGAATCGTTCGGACGCAACGCTCTCGCGACGACGAAAGGTGGGGTATTCCGCTCGGACGGCGTTCGCACTCGGCGGTCGACATCAACGATGAGACGACCTGAGGACGGGCACACGTCGCCTGCGGGGATTGGACCCTACTGTAGCAACAGAACGGCCTGAGAGCCGAATCGTGATCCTCTCAGACGCCACTCGGGCGGCGCTCATCGGGCGATGTCGCTGACGTTCGCCATGCGCGAGCGCGAGACGACGAGGACGTCGATCGCGAGCGAGCCGAGGACGGCCGCGATGATCGTGACGAACATCGCGGTGCTGTTCAGCCACGGCTGGTCGCGCAGCACGAGGGCCGCGATCACGAAGAGGACGAACTTGGCGAGCCAGGTGCCGAGCACCACGGCGAAGAAGCCGCCGATGTCCATCCGGTTGGCGACAAGGATGCTGGCGGCGGTGAGCGCCACCATGACCCCGCCGACGACGGCGCCGATCAGAGCACCGACGGCGCCCTCCCCGCCGGCGGCGAGGAATCCGACGATCGCGCCGACGACGGCCAGAGCGAGGACGAAGACGCCGCCGACGGCGAGCGTGCGCCGGAGGACGGGCACCGAGGCGGGCTGGGGGCGGGGGGCGGCCGGGGAGGCTCCGGTCATGATGCTTCTTTCCGCGCCTGGTGCGGCGCTGTCGTGTCGCGACCGAGCGGGAGCCCGATCGGCGGACGGCGCGTGTCGGTCTCGGACGCGCGGTCGAGGGGGTCGAGGACGGGGGACGCCTCCGCCGACTGCGCCGCCGCCTCGAGCCGCTTGCGGCGGCTGAGCGGGAGGAGCGTGACGACGGTGCAGGCGAGCAGCCCGATCGCGAGGAAGGCGAGCGGCACCCAGAGCACGTCGACGACGAACATCAGCAGGCAGCTGAAGGCGACGACCGCCGTCCAGGCGTAGAAGATCAGCACGGCGTGCAGGTGCGAGTGCCCCATGTCGAGCAGCCGGTGGTGCAGGTGCTTGCGGTCGGCGCTGAACGGCGACTTGCCCGCGCGCAGTCGCCGGATCACCGCGAGGCCGAAGTCCATCAGCGGGACGACCAGGATCGCGAACGGCAGGATGATCGGGATGAACGCGGGCAGCAGCTCCTTCGCCGCGAGCTGCGAGGGGTCTATCTGCCCCGTGACGGCGATGGCCGACGTCGCCATCAGCATGCCGACGAGCAGCGCTCCCCCGTCGCCCATGAACATCTTCGCCGGGCGCCAGTTGATCGGCAGGAAGCCCGCGCAGGCGCCGACGAGGACGACCGCGATCAGCGAGGCGAGGTTGAAGTAGTCCGTCGGCGACGTCTGCTGCACCAGCAGGTAGCTGTAGAGGAAGAACACGCCGTTGGCGATCAGCGCGACGCCGGCGACGAGGCCGTCGAGACCGTCGATGAAGTTCAGGGCGTTGGTCACGAGCACGATCGCCAGCACGGTGATGATCAGTGACATCCAGGGCGAGCCGACGGTGAGGCCGCCGATCGGCAGCGAGACGATCTGCACGCCCTTCCAGGCGATCAGCCCCGCGGCGATCATCTGCCCCGCGAGCTTCGTCGTCCAGTCCAGGTCCCAGATGTCGTCGGCGACGCCGATCAGGACGATGAGGAGGCTCGCGCCGAGGATCGCGAGGATCGGCTCGGGGTTGGCGAACACCAGCCGGAAGTAGGGCAGCTGCGAGGCGATGCCGAAGCCGACGAGGATCCCGAGGAACATGGCGATCCCGCCCAGGCGCGGGGTCGGCCGGGTGTGCATGTCGCGCACCCGGATCGCCGGGTAGAGCCGGTACCGCAGGCTGAGCTTCCAGATGACCCACGACAGCCCGCAGGTCACGACCGCGACCGCGAGCGAGACCAGGACGAAGGTGATCATCGGCTACTCACCCGGGGTGGAGTCGGGGCGCGCGGTGCCGCTCGCCGCCGGCTCGTCCTGCACCTGAGCGCGCGACGCCCAGTCCGGTCGCGCCGTGGGAGCGGGCTGCTCCTCGGCGGCGACGGGCTCGTCGTCCTCGACGGTCGGGTCGCTGAGCTCGGTGGAGGCGTCGTAGGACGCGACCGGCGCGGGGGCCTCGGGCTCCTCAGCCGTGGCGACGCCGTCGAGGAGGAGGTCGCCGACGACCTCGCGGATGCTCTCGGCCGAGACGACGCCCTGGCGGAGGATGCGCAGGGTGCCGCCCTCGAAGCTGAGCGCGGTCGCGTCGACGATGGTGGAGGACTCGCTGGCGCCGACCGGTCGGTCGCTGTAGCGGCTGCCGGCGGTGCCCGCGTCGAGGTAGACGTCGACGGAGTCGCCGAGCTGGTCGAGCGCCTCCTGGGCGGTGGTGGCGGACGGGCGGCCGGTGCGGTTGGCGGAGGAGACCGCGAGCGGCCCCGTCTCGGCGAGGAGCTCGAGGGTGACCGGGTTGTCGGGCATCCGGAGGGCGACGGTGCCCCGGGTCTCGCCCAGGTCCCAGACGAGGGAGGGCTGCGCGTGCAGCACGATCGTGAGCCCACCCGGCCAGAAGGCCTTCGCCAGCTCGCGGACGGCCTCGGGCACGTTCTCCGCGAGGGCGTCGAGCGCGGCCACGTCGCCGATCAGCACGGGCGGCGGCGACTGGCGGGTGCGCCCCTTCGCGTCGAGCAGGCGCTGCACCGCCGCATCTTCGAACGCGTTGGCCGCGATCCCGTAGACCGTGTCGGTCGGCAGGACGACGAGCTCGCCCCGGCCGATCGCGGTGCGCGCGAGACGGGTGCCGGTCAGGAGGTCCGTGTCGACGGAGCAGTCGTAGATGCGTGACATAACGCCGCAATGATACGGGACCACCGGTGGTGACCACCCGGAGGGCGCGCACCGCTCCGGCGGACGGCTCCTGCACGGAGGGACCGCGCCGAGAGGGGGCCCGCTGCACGGGACCAGGCGATCCGCGCCCCGGGACGCGCCACGCGGGGCGGGGCGGAACGGGGCGACCTACCGTGTCCCGGCGGCTCGCCTGCCGTCGTGATCCCCGATCGGGAGGCTCCCTCGATGGACCGGACGTCCTGCTGCGCGACGGAGTCCGGGGCTCCCCGCCCCGGAGCTCGATGATCCACCGCGTCGCCGCACTGCTGCGCTCCCCGACAGCGCGGAGCTCCTCGAACGCCGCCCTCGAGCGGCTCGTCTCCCGCGGCACGAGCGCGGTGGTCGGCCTCGTCGTCGCCGTCCACGTGTCGCCCGCGGAGGCAGGCGTGTACGCGATGGCGTTCCTCGCGCTCTCCCTCCTGCAGGAGATCGGGGAGAACACGGTGCGCCCGCTCGGCGTCGCGATGTGGCGGAGGGAGGGAGGTGCGCGCCAGCTCCGGCGCGCCGCCGCCGTCGTCTCCGTCGGCGGCGCGACGGCGATGGCGGGCGCGATCGGCCTGCTCTGGGCCCTGTCAGCGGCGTCCCCTGCGCAGGCCGTCGCCCTCCTGCCGTTCGTCGTCGTCGCCGCGCTCCACGGAGCGATCCTGCCCGCACTGACCCGGGCGCAGTTCGACGGACGCTGGGCCTCGATCGCGCGTGGTCAGGCCCTCGGCAGCATCGCCTCGATCGTCGTGTGCGTCCCGCTCGCTCCCGTCCTCGGCATCGCGGCGGGATCGCTCCAGACCGGCGTGACCGAGGGGATCCTCCTCCTCCTGCTCTCGAGACGGGGGACGCTGCCGGCTCCCGACCTGCCACGACGGCCGATGCTCAGGGACTACGTGATCCCCACCCTGCAGAGCAACGTCTTCGGCTGGCTGCAGGGCCAGTCCGAGCGGATCGTCCTCTCCGCCCTCGGTGAAGCCACGACACTCGGCCTCTACTCGATCGCGAGTCAGATCGCGCGCGCCGTCTCGGACGCCGTCGTCCTCGGACTCGCGAACGTCCTCCGCGCCCGGCTGGCGAACTCCCGGACGGACGAGGAGCGGCGCGCAGTGCTCCGCTCCGTCGTGATGCAGGCGGCGGTCGGCGCCCTGGTCGTCCAGACGACGATGGTCGCCCTGGATCTCCTCGTCCTCGGCCGCGTCCTCGACTCCTCCTGGCATCCCGCCCTGCTGATCGTGCCGATCCTCTCCGTCTCCTCCGCGCCGATCGCCTGCCTGTGGTGCGCCTCCTCGTACCTGATCGTGCAGGGCCGCGCGAGCGTGCTCGTGCCGTGGCACTGGATCGGCGTCGCTCTCAGCGTCGGAGCCGGATTCGCCGTTGCCGCCGATCTGCTCGCGGGCGCGTGCGCCGCCGTCCTCCGCGACGCCGTCGCCCTCGCCGGCCGCCTGCCGCACGTCGGGCAGGACATCGGCCGCTCCGGCCTCCTGCGCGTCTCCGGCTGCCTCGCGGCCGGCGTGCTCATCGGCGCCGCAGGCTTCTGCGCCGCGCTCCCCCGCTACAGCTGACCATCCGTGACACCCCCCGACCCCTGAGGTGACCCGCCATGACACCACCTCCCCCCGGCTCGCACCGCCGATCGCTCGCACGGTCTCCACGACGACCGCCGCCACTGCAGCGGCACGGTCACGCGGAGTCCTCGCTCCCGGGCGGACCACCCGCGCAGCGCTCGAACGCCGTCTGGCTCCCCGCTCTGGCGGTCCTCCTGCTCGGCGCCGTGGTGGTCGCGGTCGTCACCGGCGAGCTCCGGATCCCGGCGCTCGCCGCTGCGGCGGCCTGCGTGCTGATCGTCGCCCGCCTGCTCCCGCCGGCCGCCGCCCTGACGCTCGTCCTCGTCCTCTACGCGGTCGTCCCGTTCGACTACCTGGCGCTGCCCGCGCCGTTCCCGATCCTCAGTCCGATCATCGTCCTCGCGGCACTCCTGGCGATCGCGACCGGAGCTCCGCCACCGCACTGGCTCCGCAGGACCCGGCTGATGGCGCCGATCGCGTTCACGGTCTACGCACTGGTGATCCCCGTCCTCCGGCCGCAGGGGCAGATCGAGACGATCGTCTCCTGGACGGCCGTCGTCGTCATCGCGCTGATCGCCCTACCGCTGTGGATGAGCGACCCCTCGGTCTTCCGGCCGCTGACCACCGCCCTCCTCCTCGTGTCGGTCGTCCTCGCGATCATCGGGACGGTCGAGTTCACGACGCGGTCGAACCTCTACGCCGAGATCTTCGCCTCCGCTCCGTTCCCGCTCACGCAGAAGTGGAGCGTCTACCGGATAATGACGACGCTCGGGCACCCCCTGGTGAACGGCACCTTCTTCGCGTCGGTCGGATCCCTCGCGTTCGGGCTGTTCCTCAAGGGCGGACGGCCGGGTGCCCTCCTCGGCTTCGCGGCCTGCTGCGCCGGAGTGCTGCTCTCCGGATCACGCAGCGCCGTGGTCGCGATCGCGGTCGGCGTCCTGGTGGCGGGCGGCGTGACCGTCTTCCGCCTCACGGGCAGCCGGCTCGTCAGACTGATAGTCGCGTTCGCCCCTCTCCTCGTGATCGTGTCGACCGTGGGCGCTCAGGCCCTCGACCCCCGCTCCGAGACGGAGGAGGGCGCACGGTCCGCGGACGTCCGCGACCTGGTCCTCCGGATCGGTCTGAAGGTGCTGCCGACGGAGTCGGGCGTCTTCGGCTCCGGAGGAGGACTGTCGGGGGTCGTCTTCGCGCAGAACGGCGGGGGGAACTACGTCCTCGAGAGCAGCCTGTGGCAGACGGTGTTCAGCTACGGGGTCATCGGCACGACCTTCCTCGTGGCCCACCTCCTGATCGTCCTGATCTGCTCGATCACCCGAGGTGCGGTGGCCGGCCCCGCGATGCTCGTCGCGTACCTGGTGGCGGCGTCGGCCTTCAACCTCCTCGAATCGGCGCCGGCCTCTCTGATCATCCCGGCGCTCGCCCTCCTGCTGACCATCGCGGAAGCGCGGTCGGAACCGGCACCGCCGCGTGCCCTCCCGCCCGTCCCTCCGCGCCGCGTCGGCCACGGCGAGCGCCACTCGAGCAGCTCGGGCCCCGCTGCACCAGCAGCGCAGGACGGGCGCGCCGGAGCAGCCGGACCGGCGACGAGCCGGGTCGTTCCGGCCGCGCCGCGCCAAGAGCCCCGGAGACCGCGCCGCACGCCGCAGTGGCGGCGAGCGTCTTGGTAGCGTCCCGCGAGCCGCTGGACACCCCGCCCCCGGCGGACACCGAGGAGTGCTGATGACATCGACGCGCCGCTGGCTGGTCGCCACCACGGAGTACGCGGGGCTGACGCCCTACACCGGCGGAATCGGGCGCGGCTTCGCCTCGCTCCTGCCGGCGCTGGTCAGAGCGGGCGTCGAGGTCGACCTCGTCGTCCTCTCCTGCGACCCGCCTCTCGACGGCTTCGATCCCGAGGGCGTGCGGATCCTCGAGTACGTCCGGCTGCGCCGCCGGCCCGCTGTCGGCAGGCTCCTGCAACGGGCGCTCCACCTGCGCGCCCTCGTCCGCCGCTCCCGCTACGACGTGATCTTCCTCGCGGAGTGGGAGGGCCTGGGGGCGCTGCTCCCCCGGCACGCGCCGCTCGTGACGAACCTCGCGACCGGCTACCGCATCGCGGACTGGATCGCGGGCCGGTCGACGGAAGGTCGGACTCTCCGCACGCGCCTCCTGATCGGGCTCCAGAAGCGCCTCGAGACCCGCCAGATGAGACGGTCGCTCGGACTCGTCCCGATCTCCCGCGCCGTCCGGGACTGGTACTCGACGCGGATTCCGGAGCTTCCGCCCTCGGTCGTCGTCCGCAACTGCATCGACGTGCCGACGGTGCAGCGGAGCGCGCGGTGCGGCGACCTCCCGGAGGGCTGGCCGCCCGGCCCGGGTCCCGTGGTGCTCTTCCTCAGCCGCATCGAGCGGCGCAAGGGCGTCGAGACCGCGATGCACGCCTTCGAGGCACTGGCCCGGACCCGTCCGGAGGTCTCCTTCGTCTTCGCGGGTGCCTTCTGCTTCCTCGAGCCGACGGAGGCGGAGCTCCTCGACACGGTCGCCGCCGAGCACCGCGACAGGTTCACGTTCCTCGGCCACGTCGGAGGCGACGGGGTGTTCGCCGCGATCAGGGCCGCCACCGTCGTGACCTGTCCCTCACGCTGGGAGGGCTTCGGGAACGCGGCGCTCGAGGTCAAGGCGGTGGGAACCCCGCTCGTCGCCACCACCGGCAGCGGCTTCGACGACTTCTGCGAGGACGGCGTGGATGCGCTGATGGTGCCTCGGGACGACCGCTCGGCGCTCAGCGAGGCGATCGGACGACTGCTCGACGAGCCCGAGCTCAGGGAGCGCCTCACCGCTCGCGCTGCGCGCGGGATCGGTGCCTTCACCGCGGACTCGGTGGCACCGGACCTGCTCGCGGCCGCCCAGCAGCTGCTCGAGGGCGCCGGCCGGGCGAGCGGCGGGGCCAGCGCCTCGAACGGCCACCGATGACCCGCCCGAGCACGGCGCGTCCCCGCTCGGTCACGATCGGGGTCCCGGTCCACGGGGTCTCCGCGTACGTCGAGCGGTGCCTCTCCTCGCTGTGGGCGCTCGCGCTGCCGCCCGGATGCACGGTGGAGGTGATCGTCGTCGACGACGCGAGCCCCGACGACTCGATGGTGAAGGTCCGCGCATCGATCGCGGACGCGCCTCCGGCGTTCTCGGTGCTGGTGGTGACGCACGAGTCGAATCTCGGGCTCGCCGAGGTGCGGAACACGATCCTCGAGCGCGCCTCCGGAGACGCCGTCTGGTTCGTCGACTCCGACGACCACGTCCATCGGGACATGCTCGCCGCGATGGTCGATGCGATGTCCGGCGAGGTGGACGTCGTCGTCACCGGTCTGGTCGCCGTCGGCGAGTCGGGCGAGCGGCTGCCCGTCGGAGCGATGCCGTACACCGGGGGCCGCCTCTGGACGGGATGCGACGCCGCGGTCGAGCTCTTCGAGTTCCGGCTCTGGGCCTTCCTCTGGAACAAGCTCGTCCGGCGCGAGCTCTACGCCGGCCTCCGCTTCCCCCGCTCCCGCTCCTACGAGGACACGGCGCTGATGGCAGTCCTGCTCGCGCGTGCGCGCACCGTCTCGTTCGTCGATCGCGAGCTCTACGTCTACTCCGTCCGCCCCGGCGCGATCACGGACGGACTGCGGGTCGACCTCCTGGACCTCTCGAGGAACGTCCGTCACGTCGTGCGCCTGCTCGAGGCGGACTTCCCCCTGCTCGCCGCGCACCCCTCGGTCAGCTCCTACACGGCGCGGGTCGCCCACCTGTCGGCCCTGAACCACGTCGCCGAGCACCCGTCCGAGGGCGATGCCGGACGCACGATCGAGCGGGAGGTCTCGGCCGACGTCCGAGCGAGCGACGTCCTCCGCACCGTCCGCGACGGGCACGTCGCCGTCGCGGCCGCACTCGCCCTCATCGCCGTCTCGCCGAGCGCCTACGTGGGTCTTCGTCGCCGGTCGACGCTGACGCGCATCCTGCGCCACCTGCGTCGATTCCGGCGCGTGTGACGCGGTCCGAGCGGCGCTGCGCGCCAGTTCCCCGACGAACACGCCCCTCCGGGTCGACGCCCGGTCCCGCGCGAATAGCGTCCCCGCCATGCCGAAATCCCTCGCCGTCATCGGCACGCGCGGCTACCCCAGCTACTACGGCGGCTTCGAGACCGCGGTCCGCCGGCTCGCCCCCCACCTCGTCGCCGCAGGCTGGGACGTCACCGTCTACGGGCGCCCCGGAGCGACCGTCGACGACGCCGAGGGCCGAGACCCGCGCGTCCGCACCGTCGTCACCTCCGGCTGGGACTCCCGGTCGCTGAGCACGCTGAGCCACGGGCTGAGCGCCACCCGCGACGCGGTGCGACGCACTCCCGACGTCGCACTCGTCATGAACGCCGCGAACGGCCTCTTCCTCCCCCTGCTCGAGCAAGCCGGCATCCCCACCCTCGTGAACGTGGACGGCATGGAGTGGGAGCGGGAGAAGTGGGGGCCTCTCGCGCGGTCCGTCTTCCGGAGGGGCGCGCGGATGACCGCGGCGCACGCCACCGAGCTCGCCTTCGACTCGCACGAGATCGCCCGGCGCTGGGGCACCGACCTCCAGCGCGACGGCGTCTTCCTGCCCTACGGCGGAGACGTCCCGCCCGACCTGCCCGTGGAGCCCGGGCTCCGGCACCGGTCGTACGCCCTCCTCGTCTCGCGGTTCGTGCCCGAGAACACCGTCGAGGAGTTCTTCGCCGCCGCTCCCGCGATCGCGCGCACCCACGACGTCGTCATCGTCGGCTCCACCGGCTGCGGCGGCGTGCTGGATCAGCGGGCCGCTCGCCTGGCGGCCTCCCACGAGCGCATCCACCACCTCGGTCACCTCCGCGACGACGCCCGGCTCTTCTCGCTCTGGCAGCACGCCGGCGCCTACTTCCACGGTCACAGCGTCGGCGGCACCAATCCCGCGCTGGTCCAGGCCATGGCCTGCGGCGCTCCGACGGTCGCCCGCGACACCGTCTACAACCGGGAGGTGCTCGGGGAGGGCGGCGTGCTCGTCGCACCGGACGCTCCGTCGATCGCCGCGGCGGTGCGGCGGATGCTCCTCTCCCCCGACGAGCAGTGCGCCACGAGCGACGCGGCCCGCGAGCGCGCCCGCGAGCACTACACCTGGGACGCGGTCTGCTCCGCCTACGAGGAGACCCTCGCCGGGCTGGTGGACGGCGCATCGGCACGGTCGCCCCGTCCGCGCGCCCACCGCCGCCCGCTGGCGAGCCGGTGAGCGGGTCCGTCGGCCGGCGACGCCGTCCCCGCCCTCCGGCCGCGGCGTCCTGTCCGCGAACGATCCTGTTCCTCCATCCCTCCGACGAGACCTACGGCGCCGATCGGGTCCTCCTCGAGGCGCTGCGAGCGGTCCCCGAGGACGTGACGGCCGAAGTCTGGCTCCCGGACGACCTGGACTACCCCGCTCGCCCCCTCACCCGCCTGCTCGAGGAACGCGGTGTCACCGTGCGCCGCATGCCGCTCCCCGTGCTCCGGCGCGCCTACCTCCGCCCGCGCCACCTCCTCTCCTTCCTGCGGCGGACCGCAGCGACCGGCCGGGCGATCCGCGAACTCGATCCGGCACTCGTCTACGTGAACACCGCCGCGCTCGCGCTCGTGCTGCCCATCGCTCGCCTCCTCGGTGCACCGACCCTCCTGCACCTGCACGAGCACAGTCGAGGGATCGAGCGCCTGGTTCTCTGCCTGCTGTTCCGCTCGGCGGACCGCCTCGTCGTCGTGAGCCGAGCGGTCGCGGACACGCTGACCGCCTCGAACCGGAGACGGTCGACCGTCGTCCACAACGGATTCGAGAGCGCACCGCCGGTCCCGCTCCCGCAGGGAGACGAACTCGTCTTCGTCCTGGCGAGCAGGTGGAACGCGTGGAAGGGCCACGAGCACTTCCTCCGGGTGTGGAGTCGCCTCCAGCGCCGAGATGTGCGGCTGATCGTCCTCGGCGGGCCTCCGGTCTGCGGGGCCGGAGTGGACGTCCCCGGCATCGTGGCGGGCATGCGGAACGGCGAGTCCGTCGAGGTGCGCGGCGAGTGCGAGGACGTGCGGCGAGTGCTGGACGCGGCTCACGTCGTCGTCGTGCCCAGCACGTCGCCCGATCCCCTGCCGACGATCGCCCTGGAGGCCGCCGCAGCCGGACGAGCAGCCCTCGTCAGCCGCTCCGGCGGGCTGCCGGAGATCGTCCTGGACGGAGTCACCGGGCGCACGCTCGCCCCCGGCGCGGTGGAGGAGTGGGTCGCGGCCCTCGAGGGGGTGGATCGCGCCGCCGTCGAATCGTTCGGACGGGCCGCGCGCGAGCACTCCACGGCGGCCTTCTCGCGGACCGAGTTCGTGCGCCGCATCGGCGAGGAGCTCCGGGCGATGCTGCGATGACGCCGCCGAGACGCGAACTCGTCGTCGCGAGCCCGTACTCCGAGGGGGCGGCCAGGGCCCTGGTCGCCGGCGCGGCGTCCCGTGGGGCTCTGGCCGCAGAGATCCTCCCGCGGACGAGGCTCGTCGCTCTCGCCGCGTCGCTCCCCCTCCCGTCCGCTGCAGCCCGCACGACCTTCGGGCGGCGGATGCGCGTCCTCCGGGACGGCTACGCCGCGTCCCGTCCCCACCGGGTCGAGCAGGTGTCGCATCTGGCCGAGACGGTGCTCCGCGCGGGTCTCCGGCTGCCCTGTCCCGGTCTCGCACTGCGGGCGTCCTACCTCTCCAAGGTCCTCTTCGACCGGGCGGCGGCTGCTGTCGAGCTCCCCGAAGGCGCGGTCGTGCTGGGCTTCCCGGGCGCCTGCCTCGCGCTCTTCCGCGCCCACCCCGACGCCCGGCGGGTCCTCCACGCCGTCGACGCGCATCCGCGCGCGCACAACGGCGAGCTCCTCCGGCACTTCTCCCGCCGCCGGACCTGGGACGAGCGCTACCCCGGGCGCCTCGTGCGCCGGATCGAGAAGGAGCTGCGGCTCGCCGACATCGTCCTCACCCCCTCGGCGATCGTCTCGGAGCAGATGGCCCGGTACGGCGTCGATCGCGCGAAGATCGTGCAGATCCCCTACGGCGTGAGCCTGACCGGCTTCACCCCCGACGGACCGTCCGTCGATCGCGACCCCGAGCGGCGACGAGTCGTCTGCGCGGCCCACCTCTCGCACCGCAAGGGGATCCCCCAGCTCCTCGAAGCCCTTCGAGGACTGCCGGTGGACCTCGTCCTGGCCGGCGGAGTCTTCGATCGGCGCCTGCTCCGCGGTGCCCCGCCGAACGTGATCGTCACCGGCCCGCTCTCCGCGGACGAGCTCGCGCGGGAGTTCCGGGCCGCCGACGCCTTCGTCCTCCCGACGCTGGAGGACGCCTGCTCCCTGGTCGTCGCCGAAGCCGCGGCCTCCGGGCTCCCGGTCATCACGACCGACGCCAACGGCGCCTCCGCCCTTCTCGACCCGCGGCACAGCACGGTCCTGCCCGCGGGAGACGTCCTGGCGCTCCGGGAAGCGCTCAGCAGGGTGCGGCCGCTCGATCGCGCGACCCGGCTGGCGATCGCGGAGTCGGCGCGCACCGCGGCGACGTCGATCACCGAATGGAGCACCTACGCGGAGCGGGTGCTCGACGTCGTCCTCGCCGAACGAGGGTCACGGGTCACGGGCGATCGGGCGGGCTGCGGTGCGCGGCACGGGCGGAACTGAGAGAATCTCCCGCAATAGCGAGCACACCTCATTTTCTCGTGTACGGTGCTGTTCCTGTCCTCCTCGCTCGAGGCGGCGCCGCTCTCGGCGTCCGCCCCGCGCTCCCGCCCCTCACCGAAGAAGAGACCACCGCCATGCTCCGACGCCTCGACGGCACCGAACCCCGGGTCATCGCCGTGACCGTGTCCACCGGAAGGCGCACGGCGACACTCGCCCGCGTCGTCGAGGCGGCTCTGCAGGCCGGCGCCGACTCGGTGCACGTCGTCTTCAGCGGCAACGGCGGCCAGGAGCGCGTGCTGCGCGGACTGCTCCCGGCGGGCCTCGACGCCCGCGTGAGCGCCACGGTCCTTCCGAACGACCTCGGCACCGCCGGCGGCTTCCGGGCCGCGATCGAGCACTGCCGCACGCAGGAGCTGGACTACGCCTGGCTCCTCGAGGACGACACCGCGCCGCGGCCGGACGCACTCGCCGTGCTGCTGGCCTCTCCCCTGGCGCTCGATCCGAGGGCCTGCCACGCGAGTCTGCGCGAGACCGACTTCTACCAGTCCCAGCTCGTCACGGGTCGGCCCGCCGCCGAGGTGTTCCCGAGCCCCGGCCGGTTCCTGGACAACGACGTGCGCCGACTCCTCCGGCGCGGGGCCTGCGGCCGCTGCGGGGCGCGCCCGCAGGAGCCGATCGTGGTTCCGATCGCGCCCTACGGCGGCCTGCTGGTCTCCCGGGCCGCGCTCGTGGAGGTGGAGCCGCCGCGTCAGGAGTTCGTGCTCCGGGGTGACGACCGGGACTGGACGCGGCGGATCACGCGGGCCGGCTTCACCCTCAACCTGCACCCCCTGAGTCGGATCGATGAACTCGACCGGTGCCGGAGCGCGGCCGAGCGCGCGTCGGCGACCGACGTGCTCCTGCACTCCTCGAACTCCCGCGAGCTCTACCTCGCCGTCCGGAACCGGACGGCGCTCGACCTCGAGCTGGCCCGGACGGAGGGGCGCCGCGGCAGCACCGTCTTCGCGCTGAACCGCGGGATCTACTGCGCCGCGCTGGCGGCCCGGGGCCTGCGATGGGGCCGGGTTGCGACGGCCGGCACGATCCTCCGGGGCGTCGTCGCGGGCGGCCGGGGGCGCTTCCTCTCCGTGCGCTGACGCGCCGCCGGCCCTCCCCCGGGTCGGGCCGCCGGTCCCCCGGTCTGGTCGCCGATCCCCCGGGTGGTGTCGCCGGCTCCCCGCGGTCAGGACGCCAGGAGGCCGAGTTCGACCAGCTCGTCGAGGAGCTGCTCGATCTCCGCCCGCCGGCCGTCGGCGAGCACGTCACCGAGGTCGTCCGTGGCGCGCACGACTGCGTCGGCCCCTGCTCGCGAGCGCGCGTCCTGAGCGGAGAACCGCTCCCAGAGCAGCCGCGCCGCCCCCTGCAGCACGACCGGCTGCGCCCCCGCGGGCGCACCGAGGGGCAGGAGGTAGAGGCCCTGCGGCGTCGCCATCGCCGCCACGCGGGACCCCGTCACGGACCGCCCGCAAAACGTCCGCGCGCCGTCGACGACCTGCCCTGTCGCCGGAGCTGTCCGCTCGGTGCCGGGCGCCGGCACGGGAGCTCCGCCGACGGGAGCGGTTCCTCCGGGCGCGAGCCGCGGAGCAGCGGCCGCGTCGGCGTCCGCCCGGAAGGCGCGGCGCACGGCGACGAGGTCCCGGATCGCGGGCAGGAGCGCACGAGCCGCGGCCGCGAAGCGCCGCGCACGGATCGACAGGCGGGCCGAGGCGGTCGGCGGGAGCAGAGGGTGGTCGATCACCAGGTCCTGGCCGGCGGGGTGGAGCGCTCGCCGGAGCAGGACGACACGCTCCGCGAGCGTCGGCGCCTGGTCGATCGCCAGCAGCCAGTCGGCCGTCCTGCTCGGCCGCCGCGTGCGCAGCCGCCAGAGCGCGTACTGCCGACTCGGCCGGGCGGGCAGCGCGACGGTCGCGCCGATCCGCACGAGGAAGGGGGCGATCGGCTCCAGGCAGCCGAGCTCCGCGGCTCGAGCGACCACCGCTTCCTCCCTGCGCCGGGCCGCCACCACCGCGACGAGCTCCTCGAGCTCCTCCTCGCTCCGCTGCTGATACGGCGAGCGCAGGCTGTGCAGGGCGGAGACGACGACGGACGTGTCGAAGCCGATCGCCCGCACCGGCACTCCGGCGACGACCACCTCGCAGCGGGTCCGCCAGAGCACCTCGAAGGCGAGCTGCGGATCGACGAAGAAGCCGGGCCAGCTGGTGTGCACGTCGATATCGCAGGGCCAGGAAGCGTGGAGGAGGGTGATCGAGTGGGTCACGAACGCCCGGTGCGCGGCGGACCCCGGCCGGACCGACCAGCCGCGCTCGCCGAGCAGGGTGAGGAGGCGGTCCGCATCGCCCGGGGCGACGAGGACGTCCGCGTCGCTGGAGGGATGAGGACGGCGGATCCGGTGCGCATCGGCGATCGGGCCCTTGAGGAAGAGAGCGCGGATCCCCGCGCTGCGGGCGAGGTCGTCCACGAGGGCGTGGACCAGGCCGACGGCGGCGGCGAGCGGGAGGTCGGCGAGGGGTCGCATGATGGCTGCCGTCCTCCGTCCTCCGGGACGCGGATCCGCGCCGCAGAGAACCGTAGGAGCCGTCGCCCGGAGAACGGCCCCGGGGCGCGGCATCACGGGTCCGCGTGCGCGGGACGTCGCCCGCGCCGGGTGGACCTCTCCCGGCCGGTGGGCGCCGCGGTGCCGTCCGGGCGTCCGCTCGTGGTGCGGTAACGTCCCTGCTGGAAGCCCCGGCCCCCGTCCCTCCCACTCACAGCAGGAGCACTCGTGCGAATCCTCGTCACCGGCGGAGCCGGCTTCATCGGCAGCAACTTCGTCCACCTGACCCTCCGCGAGCGGCCCGACGCGCGGATCACCGTGCTGGACAAGCTCACCTACGCGGGCAACCGCGCCTCCCTCGCCCCGGTCGCCGACCGGATCACGTTCGTCGAGGGCGACATCGCCGACGCCGAGCTGGTCGACCGCCTGGTCGCCGATGCGGACCTGGTCGTGCACTTCGCCGCGGAGTCGCACAACGACAACTCGCTGAACGACCCGACGCCGTTCCTCGAGACCAACATCATCGGCACCTTCACCCTGCTGCAGGCCGTGCGGAAGCACGACGTCCGCTACCACCACATCTCGACCGACGAGGTCTACGGCGACCTCGAGCTCGACGACCCGGCGAAGTTCACCGAGCAGACGCCGTACAACCCCTCCAGCCCCTACTCCTCGACGAAGGCCGGCAGCGACCTGCTCGTGCGCGCGTGGGTCCGCTCCTTCGGCGTGAAGGCGACGATCTCGAACTGCTCGAACAACTACGGGCCGTACCAGCACGTCGAGAAGTTCATCCCCCGGCAGATCACGAACGTCATCGACGGCGTCCGGCCCAAGCTCTACGGCGCCGGCGAGAACGTCCGCGACTGGATCCACGTCGACGACCACAACAGCGGCGTCTGGGCGATCATCGAGCGCGGCGCCATCGGCGAGACGTACCTGATCGGCGCGGACGGCGAGAAGAACAACCTCGAGGTCGTGACCTTGATCCTGGAGGAGTTCGGCCAGGGCGCCGACGCCTTCGACCACGTCACCGACCGGCCCGGCCACGACCTCCGCTACGCAATCGACTCCACGCGCCTGCGCACGGAGCTGGGCTGGGAGCCGCGCTACACCGACTTCGAGTCGGGTCTCGCCGCTACGGTGCAGTGGTACCGCGAGAACGAGGACTGGTGGCGTCCGCAGAAGGCGGCGACAGAGGCGAAGTACTCGGCGCAGATCAGCACCACCCCGTAGCGCCCGGCCTTGCAGACGGCCGCGGCCGTCGTTTCCGGACGGCGGCCGCTTCCGCGTGCCCGGACGCGACGCGATGTCGCTCCGAGGCGGACGGACGGCGCGCGAGCGCGGACCGGGAGCCGCGTTCGGGGGGCCCGGTGGCGGGGCTTTGTTCACTTCGGCCGGGGCGGTGAGTCGCCTCTCTACGGTGAGCGCATCCCATCCCCCGGGTGGCCGCCCTCCCGATCCTCCACGCCGCACCGCGGAGGAGCCGCGGCTCCGCCCCTCGCCGAAGGCAGAGGCCCATGCTCCGACGTGCCCGACGCAGTGCACCGCTCGCCCTCGTCCTCGCCGCGGCACTCGCGGTCGGGCTGGTGCCGTTCGGTGCCGCTCCGGCCTCCGCGGTCGGCTCCGCCTCGACCCCGGGGACGTACGAAAACGACTCCCCCGCCCTGACGCTGACCGGCACCTGGAACACGGTCGCCTCGTCGATGGACAGCGGCGGGACCTATGCGCAGCTCTCGACGGCCGGGGCGGCCGAGATCACCTTCGCGGCGACCGGCATCGCCTGGACCGCGCGGAAGAACCAGTCCTCCGGTTTCGCGGACGTCTACCTCGACGGATCAAAGGTCACCACCGTCGATCTCTACTCGCCGGCCACCCAGTACCGGCAGGCGGTCTACAGCGTCGACGGCCTCGCGGACGGCGAGCACACCCTCCGCATCGTGCGCACGGGCACCAAGAACGACAGCGCCATCGGCCGGAACATCACCCTCGACTCCGTCGTCGTCTCGGACATCACTCCCCCGTCCGCGCCGACGAGCGTCACTGCAACCGCGGAGGGAACGGGCGCGCGGGTCGGCTGGACGGCGTCCCCCGAGAGCGACGTCGCCGGCTATCAGGTGTTCCGTTCGGCGAGCGGCAGCACTGAGTGGGCACGGCTGACCGACGACCGCGGGGTGAGCGGCACCGATCTGCTCGACGAGGGACTGGCGCCCGGCGGCGGCTACTCGTATCAGGTAGCGGCGGTCGACGCGGCCGGCAACGTGTCGCCTCGCAGCGCTACCGCCTCGGTGGTTCTGCCGCAGAACGCCGTCGCGCCGGGGACGTACGAGAACGACTCCGCCGCCGTCACGCTCTCCGGCGGGTGGAGCGCCGTCGCGTCGTCGATGGACAGCGGCGGCTCCTACTCACAGTTGGGCGCCGCCGGTTACGCCGAGATCTCCTTCACCGGCACCGGCGTCTCCTGGATCGCCCGGAAGAACCAGTCCTCCGGAACCGCGGACGTGCTCCTCGATGGGACGACGGTCGCCACCGTCGACCTCTACGCGGGGACGACCGCGTACCGGCAGGCGGCCTACCGGGTCGACGGGCTCGCGGACGGCGTGCACACGCTCCGAGTCGTGCGCACCGGCACGAAGAACGACAGCGCCATCGGCCGGAACATCACCCTCGACTCTTTCGTGATCCCCGACATCACCGCGCCGGCGACTCCCGCCGACGTCTCCGCGGTCCCCGAGTCGACAGGAGCGCGCGTCTCCTGGTCCGCGAGCGCCGACGCGGACACCATCGGCTACCGTGTCTACCGAGCGGTCGGCGCCGACGCCGCCTGGACGGAGATCACGCCCGCCTCCGGCACGACCGAGCTCGGCCTCCTCGACGAGTCGCTGCAGCCGGGCACCGGCTACCGCTATCAGGTCGTCGCCTTCGACGGCTCGGGGAACACCTCGGTGCGGAGCGCCTTCGCCGCGGTGACGACCGCGATCGCCGCCGTCCTCCCCGGCACCTGGGAGAACGACTCCGCGGCCGTCACCCGCTCCGGTCCCTGGACCGTGGTCTCCTCATCGATGGACAGCGGCGGCACCTACTCGCAGCTCGGTGCCGCGGGCTACGCGGAGCTCTCCTTCACCGGGACCGGCGTCTCCTGGCTCGCTCGGAAGAACGCCTCGTCCGGCATCGCCGAGGTGCTCCTCGACGGCGTCTCCGTGGCGACAGTCGACCTGTACTCGGCGTCCACGCAGTACCGGCAGACCGCGTACCGGGTCGACGGACTGACCGACACGACGCACACCCTCCGCGTGGTGCGCACGGGGACAAAGAGCGAGGCGGCGAGCGGGCGCAACATCACCCTCGACGCATTCGTCGTGCCCGACGTCACGGCGCCGTCGCCGCCGACGGACGTCACCGCGACGCAGGAGGGCACCGGTGCGCGGATCAGCTGGACGGCGAGCCCGGAGCCGGACGTCGCGGGCTACGAGGTCTACCGCGCCACGGATTCGACCTTCGCGCGGATCAGCCCCGCGGAAGGCGTCAGCGGAACCAGTCACGTCGACAGCGATCTGCAGCCGGGAGTGACCTACTCGTACCAGCTGGCCGCGTTCGACGCGTCGGGGAACACCTCCGCGCGCACCGCCGCCACGAGCACGACGATGGCGCTCCGCGCCGTCCCACCCGGCTTGTACGAGAACGGATCCTCCGCGATCACCACGACCGGCACCTGGACCACCGTCTCCTCGACGATGGACAGCGGCGGCAGCTACGCGCAGCTGACCACCGCCGGCTACGCCGAGCTGTCCTTCGAGGGCACCGGCATCAGCTGGACGGCCCGGCGCAACTCGTCGTCGGGCATCGCCGAGGTACTCCTCGACGGCCGCTCCGTCGACACCGTCGACCTCTACTCCGCCTCCACCCAGTACCGGCAGACCGTCTACCGGATCGACGGACTCGCCGACACCGCGCACACGCTGCGGATCGTCCGCACCGGCACCAAAAACGCCGGCGCGATCGGCCGCAACATCACCCTCGACTCCCTCGTCGTGGCCGACGTCACCGCGCCCTCGACCCCGACGGGCGTGTCCGCCGCCGTGGAGGGGACGGGCGCCCGGATCAGCTGGACCGCGAGCCCCGAGAAGGACGTGACCGGATACCGGGTCTACCGCGCCCCCTCCGGCTCGTCGACCTGGACCCTGCTCACCCCGACCGCGGGCGTCACAGGGACCGACCACCTCGACGACGGACTGCAGCCCGGCGCCGGCTACAGCTACCAGATCGTCGCCGTCGACTGGGCGGGGAACACGTCCGCGCGCAGCGCGAGCGCCTCGGTGACCATGCCGCAGAACGCGGTCTCCCCGGGCACTTACGAGAACGACTCCTCCGCCGTGACGCTGTCCGGGACCTGGGGCGTCGCCACGTCGCCCGTGGACAGCGCGGGCAGCTACTCGCAGCTGACGACCGCGGGGTACGCCGAGCTCTCCTTCACCGGCACCGGCGTCTCCTGGATCGCACGGAAGAACTCGTCCTCGGGGATCGCCGAGGTCTTCCTGGACGGGAAGAAGGTCGCCTCTGTCGACCTCTACTCCTCGACCACGCTGTACCAGCAGACCGTCTACCGGGTGGCGGGGCTCCGCGACGCCGTGCACACGATCCGGGTGGTGCGCACGGGGACGAAGAGCGACGAGGCGATCGGCCGCAACATCACCCTCGACGCGTTCGTCGTCCCCGACGTCACGGCGCCGGCCGCGGCCACCGGCCTCGTCGTCGGTCCCGAGGGCACCGGCGCGCGGATCAGCTGGACCGCGAGCCGGGACTCCGACGTCGCCGGCTACCGCCTGCTGCGGACGCCGACGACGAGCAGCACCTGGACGCCGGTGCAGAGCGCCCTGGTGACAGCGACCAACTACTACGACGCGGGGCTCACTCCGAGCGGGCGCTTCAAGTACAAGGTGATCGCGGTGGACACCAGCGGGAACGAGTCTCCCGGCACACCGACCGCGTCGCTGACGGCGCCGGCGATGCCGGTGATCGAGAGCCCGGCGCTCGCCGACTGCCCGGCGGCGACGGTGACGGTCTCTACCAGCGCCCAGCTCAAGGCGGCGCTGAGCGCGGCGAAGCCCGGCACCGTGATCCGGCTGGCGGCGGGCGTCTACACAGACTCCTTCACCGTCTCGAAGTCGGGGACGGCAGCAGCGCCGGTCTGGATCTGCGGCGGTCGCGACGCGGTGCTCGACGCGGGCTCGACCTCCGAGGCGCGCGCGCTGCTCGTCTCGTCGGTCAGCCACGTGAAGCTGGTCGGCTTCACCGTCCGCAACTCGACGAAGGGCGTGATGGTGGTCGGCAGCGACCACGTCGTCGTCTCGCACCTGAAGATCCAGAACATCGGCGACGAGGGCATCCACCTCCGCTCGACGACGATCGACAGCGTGGTCTCCGGGAACACGATCGACCGGACGGGGCGGGTCCGCCCGCTCTTCGGCGAGGGGATCTACGTGGGGACGGCCGAGGAGAACCGCTGCACCTACAGCGAGTGCCTCCCCGACGCGTCGAACCGCAACATGATCGCCGGGAACACGATCACCAACACGACCTCCGAGGCCATCGAGGCGAAGGCCGGCACCTTCGACGGCTGGATCGTGGACAACTCGGTCGATAGCACCGGGATGGGCGCCGACCACCTCTCGCCGCTCGTGATCCTCGGCAACTCCTGGGTCGTGACCGGCAACACCGTGGTCACCGCGCACCGCGACGGGATCCAGGTCTACGCCTCCGAGAACGCCTTCGGCTGGGACAACGAGGTGTTCGGCAACAGCTTCGGGACGGCACCGAGCGGGTACTTCGCGCGGATGACCGTTGACGTGCACGGCAACATCGTCGGCTGCGACAATGATCCGGGCGCGGCAGGGGTGTCGAACCTGGCCTGCCAGAACTGAGGGCGGCGTCGGCCGGCGGAGCACCGAGGAGGGGCGCGCCCCTCAACCGGAGGGGTGCGCCTCGATGACCGACGCCTGAGAATGCCGGACCGAGATCGTCGAGCTCCCCGGCTTCGCGGAGTAGGCGATGAGCCCCTTCGGATCCTCGACGCTCGTCGCGGCGAAGTAGGTGACGTCGAGACGATAGCGATCCGCGATGCGATAGGCGAGCTCGAAGCTCTCGCGGTCCTCGTCGCCGGACTCTGACTGCCAGCCGAGCTCGCCGATCGTGCAGTGGACGCCGAATCCGGAGCACCACTTCGCGAAGGACGTGATCCGCGTGAGGAGGCTCTTGCGTGTGCCGTCGTGCAGGTAGAAGTGCTGGGAGTAGACGATCGCGTTCTGCGGGTCGCTGATCGGCGGACCGTCCGGCGCATCCTCGGCGAAGCTCGACAGGAGGATGGAGTCGATCCAGATCGCGTGCGCGTCGCCCCGCTTCCGTAGGTCGTCGACGACCGCCTGCATGTACCCGAAGTACGTGGAGGACCCGGTCAGGCTCCCGCGCGGCTCGTTGAAGAGGTTGTAGGCGGCGACGCGCTCATCGTCCTTGAAGCGGTCCGAGATCGCCCTCCAGACCTTGATCACGTCATCGGTCGTCAGGTCGCCGCCGCAGTAGATCGTTCCCTTCGGCACCGGACCGGTGCCCCAGGGGAAGGCGCAGCTGTTGTGCAGGTCCAGGACGAGGCGGATCCCGGCCGTACCTGCGCGCTCGACCTGCTCCTCGAGGAGATCCAGGTACGCGGGATCGACGGGGGCGTCCAGGGCTGCGCGGACGTCGTCGCCCGGCTTCCAGGGCTGCAGTCGCTGCCACGGCACGGCGAGGCGGATGATCGAGACTCCCCGGCCGGCGAGGTAGTCGTACGTCGCCTGGTTGTCGGGCTCCACCCGCGAGGTCGCGATCGCCCGCTGCTGCTGGAGCGTGTACAGATTCACACCGCGCAGGTAGGAGGAACCGTCGAGGTAGGTCGAGAGGCCGGTGTCCGCCGACGGCAGCGGCACCGGAGCCGGGCCGCCCGAGGGGGTCGGCTCCGGCCGCGGCGTGCACGCTGCGAGGATCGCGAGCACCGTGCCGAGGGCGACGACCGTCAGGAGGCGCCGGAAGCTGTTCGTTCTTCTGATGCCGGGCACACGCCCTCCCCTCCCGATGCGTTGCAGATCGAGCGCGGTGATCGCACTCCACTCCGGAGGGCCGCGAACGATCTCCACGTTAGCGGCGGACGACCGGACGACTCGCCCGCACAGCCGGAGAACGCCGAAGAAAGGTCGGCTGATCTCTCGTGAGACAGTCGAGAAGAATCATTCGCCGAAAGATCAGGAATTCTTTTCGAGAACGCCGATGACGCCACTCCGCCTCTCCTCGAGAGACCGTGACGACTTCTTCCGACCACCCTTATCGACTAGAATTCAGCTACTTCTCCCGACCGATAAGGACCGTCGATGCCTCTTCTCTCCAACCTCACGAAGCGCCTCCCGCCGCAGTGGCGGTGGCGCATCCTCTCCCGCACCCTGGGCCGCTCGGCCGCCGCACGTGCGCTCGGTGTCCAGGTCGGCGACGGCTGCCGGATCATCTCTTGCCAGGTCCGGTCGGAGTACGACCTGCTGAGCATCGGTGACCGCGTGACCGTCAGCAGCGAGGTCCTCTTCATCACCCACGACGGCGCCGGCTGGCTCGCCAACGATGAGCGGGGGCGGAGGTACCGCGTCTCCCCCATCACCATCGGCGACGACTCCTTCATCGGCGCCAGGTCCATCGTGATGCCGGGTGTCTCCATCGGGGCGGACTGCATCGTCGCCGCAGGCGCTGTGGTCACGAAGTCGGTCCCCTCCGGCGCCATCGTCGGCGGAAACCCGCCAGGATCATCGGCGAGACACACGCGTTCCGCGAGAAGGCCCTGCGGGAGTGGCCGACGACTCGTCAGGTGACTCGGACGCCGCGCCCCGCCATGGATCGCCGATGATCTGACCTGCTCGGAACATCAGCGGCGCCAGGAATGCGAGGAGGGCGGGGTTGACGTCGATGGCACTGAAGCCCGAGAGACTGACCGAGAACGCGACTATCCCAGCCGCGACTCCAGCATCCCCGCGCTTCGAGACCCGGAGCACAATGACCACGATCGCCGCCAGCCCGAGGGCCGCGAGCGGCACACCGAGTGAGAGCAGAAGCTGGAAGACGGAGTTCTCGAGCGGGCCGTCGAAGATCGAGGAGAACTCCGCTGCAGAATTACTCGGACCCAGCCCTAGCAACCAGTTGTCGTCGATCAAGCCGAGGGCCACTTCGGTCGACTGCTCCCGGTAATCAGTGGACTTCACCCCACCCGACGACTCATTTCGCTGGTCGAGCAAAGGAGAATTCGTCACGACGCCGAGGAAGCCGAGCGCGGAGATCATGAGGAAGATCGCTGTGATTCTCCGGGTGCGCTTGGAGGGAGAGGCGCCGAAGAGGAGGACGAGGCAGCCCAGCGCGAGACCGATGGCGATGGCGAGAACTCCGGTTCGCGAGACGGCGAGAATGACCGCGGCACCGGATCCGGCAAGGGCGGCGATGCGGAGCCACCGGTTCTTGTCCGAGCCGAAGAGAGCGATCATCGCGCAGACGGTCGCAACAGTGGACGTCACGAGCGGATGGCCCAGGCTCGTGCGAGTGCGGAACACCGACCAGACCTTCTCGGTGACGTCGTAGGAGAAGAGCGACGACCACGGATTGAAGCCTGCGACGAAGTCGAGCACGGCAAGTGCACCGACGAACACGCCGATCCAGAGATATGCCTTCTGCGTCGAAGCCCAGGTCTCGTCGCGACGTGTTCGTCCGTAGAGGTAGGGCAGAATCACGCAGACAAGAGCCACGAGCACCCATGCGACCGACAGGAACGGGTCCAGGCCGAGACCCACCGAGACGGCGAGGGCCCCGAGGACCGGGATCCAGAGCAGCGTGCCGACGCGCACTGGTCGAGCAAGAGCATCTCGCTTGCCGAGCGCGGTCCTGATCATCCAGACAGCGAGGATGATCACTGCGGGCGAGAAGTAGCGGCCGACGAGCCTGGGTAGATCCATGTAGCCGACGGGCAGGACGACGAGCACCGCGAGAGCGAGGGCGGGCATGAGTCGACGCGGCATGAACATCAGGACGATCGCGCCGACGATGCCGACGAATCCGAGTGCGACGAGGGTCATGCCAGCACGTCGTTCGACTCGACGCCGAGATTGCTGCTGAATGGACGCACCCTGCGCGAACTCGCCAGCACGAGGTCGGTGAGGCTCACTTCATCGGCCTCCCGAACCAGCGCCAGGTCGC
Organism: Rathayibacter sp. VKM Ac-2926; assembly: GCF_022815565.1. NCBI lineage: Bacteria > Bacillati > Actinomycetota > Actinomycetes > Micrococcales > Microbacteriaceae > Rathayibacter > Rathayibacter sp. VKM Ac-2926. Next base: position 52,630 of record NZ_JALGRS010000013.1, read on the forward strand.
GTTCGGCGAGGAGCCGTGCGATCTGCGCCTGGTGGTCGTCGATGTGTTCACCGTTCCGGGACCGTCGGATGACCAGAACCGGGTAGATGCCAAGCTCGAGTAATCGCAGGACGCTGCCGACGCCCGCATGACTGACGACCACGTCGGCGTCTCTCGCCGACCGGTCGAAGCGTGCACTCGAGAAGAAATCGACCACCTCGCCCGAGAGACCCGGTACGGGCGGCGTGACACCGAGCTGCCAGATCGAGCGCTCACCGACGAGAGGAGACAGCGCCGCGACCGGCCTCGGAAAAGGATACTTCTTGATCGTCCCGAGGGTCACGAAGACGCTCGGGTCCGCGACTCTCTCGCGCGCGGTGTACGACTCGAAGGAGTCGAGAACCGAACCGTGGTACGCCCACCTCGCATCGGACCAGTGCTCGTGCTGCGTCCACACGGTGCGTGCCAGGCGACTCCGAGAGACCAGGCGGCCGGTCATCGACGGACCGTCGACGCGCGACACGCTCTCGATGTAGTGGGTGGGGATCCGAAGGCTGCGCGCAGCGAGGAACGCCGGCGCTGCGATCGCCGCCCCGGTGCTCACTACGCCGTCGAAACCACCGCAGGCGAGGATCCGGCGAAAACGCGGAAGGGCGCCGAGCACCCCTCGGAAGTCGCGCTGGACGATCTCCGGGATGTAGTGGTGCGGCTCTCCCGCGAGTAGCCCGTCGGCCTGAGGCGAATCGAAGGTCACCCACTCGGATGCGCTGTCGATCGACGAACCCCGAGAGAGTCTCCACAGCTGTTCGAGGTGACCGCCGGTCGAGGCCGCAAGGAGGAGGCGCGGGGGTCGATCCATGTGGAACGCATCGGCGAGATCTATCATGCTCGGGCCTCCAGGAGAGTGCGGACCGCGGATCGAACGACAGCGAGCTTTTCGACCGCACCCTGCAAAGCGCTCTGCTGCGAGGCGTCGGTGTCGACGCTGCGGAGAGCTTCCGCGATGGCGTCCGTCGAGCGGCTCTTGGCATCGAAGACGACGATCGGGATACCCGCTGCGGCGAAGTGGCGCTCGATCTTGTCTGTCGGCGTATCGGCGATAGAGGCGACGGCGGCACCTTCGGCCACGGCGACGATCAGGGCGTGCAGGCGATCGCTGACGACGAGAGCCGACTCCGCGAACGCGCGGCGGACCTCCGCCTCCTGCACCTTGTGCGAGCGGGAGCCCCACGCGACGTAGTCGGCGTCCCACTCTCCGGCGAGCTCCGCCATCAGCGGTTCGTCCCGCTCCACCTGGGTCACCACAGTGAGACGGAGTCCGCGCTCCTCCGCGATGCGGGCGATCGCCTGCCGCCACTGCCGGGAGGGCGGCACCCGGTCGCCGCGCATCGTCACCGTCAGGCGGGTGCGCTCGGTCGACGCGGCGTGCTCGGATCCCACTTGGCCGAAGCCGAGGTCCGGCATGACGCCGCCGTGGCCCAGCCGGTCCGCCGTGCGGACGTCGCGCCACATCGTGTAGTGGCTGAGTCCGAGGGTCGAGCGGAACACGGCCGTCGGCCAGCGATCGAAATTGCGGGACCCCGCTCCGACCCGGATGACCAGGCCGCCGCGCAGCCGAGTGGCGACGACCAGCGGGAGCAGGCCAATGTGCTCCTTCAGACCGCGCCAGGTGAGCTGGATCTCACCCGGCTTGTAGATGTAGGCGACGCACTCGCCGCGGCGGAGGCAGGCGCCGAGCTCGCGCGCCCAGCCGCCGACGCTCCGGTAGGTGATCACGTCGGCGGGGAGGTCGAGCGCCTCGTCGTAGGAGGCGGGCGAGGCACCGACGTAGGCGTGCATCTCCCCCATGCCGCTCAGCCACTCGACGAGCTCACGCCGCAGGACGATGTCGCCGATGTTCTCGTACTGCCCGACCACGGGAACGAAGATCTTCATACTCACCTCTTCTACTTGCTCAGAATCGTGTCGACGATGAGGGGGGCGTTGAGCTCCTCCACGGAAGCGCGGGCGACCGCCGCGGACGCAGCGCTGGCGCGCTCCACCGCCGCGGCGAGCTCCGCAGGATCGTCGCGAGAGGCGCGAGCGCCGTTCACTCCCTCGACGATGAGCGCGTTCGGGTCGCCACCGGGAGTGGTCGCCACCGGGAGACCGGTGGCCAGCGCTTCGACGATCGAGCGCGAGAAGCCCTCGAACCGGGAGCTCATCAGCAGCAGGTCGTGCTCGCGCATCAGCGCGCCGACCTCGCCCTTGGGCACGGCGCCCCGGAAGTCGACGCGGTGCGCGATCCCGGCGGCCGCGGCGGCCTCGCGCATGCGGCCCTCGAGCGTGCCGCTGCCGGCCACCGTGAGGCGGAAGCGCTCGTCGAGCAGAGCGAAAGCGGCGATCGCGAGCTCGGGATTCTTCGCCGGCTCGATCCGGCAAGCCCAGAGCACGTTCACCTTCTCGCTGCGCTCGCTCGTGCTCGGGTAGAACTCGGTCGGGTCGAACCAGGTCGGCGAGAAGTGCACGGAGGCGGACTGCCGGCGCAGCCGCTCGGCGCCGCCGCTGCTGAAGATGACGACGGCGCGCGACTGCCGGACGACCCGCCGCTCGAGGAAGCGGTAGAGCCCGCGCGCCCGCCGGAAGAACGAGACGCTGCCCTGCTTGAGATTCGCGTCGCCGCTGCTGTGCATGAACTGCACGTGCGGGGTTCCGCGGAAGTGGCGGAGCGCGACGGCACCGACGTTCACGCGGTGGGTCTGGACGGTGTCGACGTCCGCGGTCGGCAGGAACTTCTTCAGCCCGCGGGCCAGGCGGACCGAGTGCGGGATGCGCCGGGTCAGGTCCGCGTGGTCGAGGCGGACCACCGGCATGAAGTCGAAGCGGCGCCCGCCGATCTCGTACTCCTTCCACTCGCCGAGCACCTTGTCGCCGATCGCATCGACGCCCGCGATGCGGATGATCTCGGTGTCGGGAGCGAACTTGACGAGGCCGCGGATGCAGGTGTCGATACCGCCGGGCTTGGGGCGCACCGGGTCGAACTGCTCGACGATCAGGCGAGTGCTCATCTGGGATTTCCTTCTCTGGGGTGTCATTTCTTCAACCAGCGCACGAGGTCGACGGGGGAGATCGACGAGCGACGGGTCAGGAGCACGTAGGCGCCGACGAAGACGAGGCTCTGGAGGGCCACGACGCCGAGCACGGCGAGGGTCGGCGGGTCGAGCACGAACAGCAGCACCCAGCCCGGCGCTCCGATCACGACCGCCAGCGACGAGGAGACGGCCGCACCGCGTCCGACGCCGCGGCTGACGGCCGGCTCGACACGGAAGCCGAGGCGCAGCCGCAGCCAGCGCAGCTTGATCGGCAAGTCGATCCAGTAGGACAGGGCGAAGCCGGTGGCGAGGCCCAGGATCACTCCCTGCGGAGGCAGGACCAGGAGCCCCACCAGACCGGTCCCGGCCCAGATCGTGTTGATGACGAAGGCGCTGTAGAGCGGGCGGATCCCGTCGTGCTTCGCGTAGAAGGGGCGGATGAGCAGGACGTGCCAGGCGAACGGCAGCAGGCTGGAGGCGAAGACCGCCAGGACCACGCCGATGATCCGCGCAGAATCGGTCGACGTCTCGCCGCGGGCGAACATCAGCTCGCTCAGACCGGGGCCGACGGCGACGAGCAGACCGGCGACCGGCAGGATGAACGAGGCCAGCCGCAGCAGCGCCTCGCTCAGCTCGCTGAAGGCCTCCTCGTCGTTCGACGCGGCGAAGTGCCGGGACAGGCGCTGGAGCAGGACCGAGGCGAGGCTCGACACAGCCACGCCCTGCACCACCGAGACGATCGCCTGCGCGTAGAAGAGCGCCGAGTAGCCGAAGCCGACCGCACCGGCGTCAGCCGCTGTCGCGCCGGCCTGAGCCGCCCAGGCCGCCGTGAGCAGATTCGAGATCTGGTAGCAGACCGCCGAGGCGACGGCGAGCAGACCGGTGCGAGCGGCGAGGCGGAGTCCGAGTCCACGCAGCCCGCTCGTCCCCCAGCTCGGCCGGAAGCCGGCGCGGCCGAGGAGGACGCAGAGCACGACGCTCTGCAGGACGGTCCCGCCGAGTGTCGCCGCGCCCAGCACGGTGATGGCGACGAGCGAGACCGAGCCGGGAGAATCGGCGCTCACGTCGCCGGCGGCGATCACGATGATCGCCCCGGCGATCACTCCCACGCTCGAGACCGCCGGCAGCCAGCTGACCGAGGTGAAGCGGCCTCGGGCGTTCATCAGCTGCGACGCGACCGTGAAGACCGACGCAGCAGCGACCTGCGGGGTGCACCAGAGGAAGAAGGCGAGGGTGAGCTCGCGCTGCGAGAATCCCCAGCTGCCGCCGCCGAGGACAGAGATCAGCGGGCCGGAGAACGCCAGCAGCAGTCCGCTGACGACCACGCCGAACGCCGCCGAGCAGACCAGCAGCACCGTGCCGTAGCGGTCCGCGTCGTGCTCGGACCGCACCCGCAGCGTGGCGAGCTGCGGCAGGAACACCGCGGCGATCACTCCCCCGCCCAGCAGCAGAAAGATCTGGTTCGGTACCTGGTTGGCCAGGTTGTAGGAGTCCGAGACCAGGCCCGTCCCGAGCGCCGCGGCCAGAGCGATGTTGCGGAGGAACCCGAGCACGCGTGCGACGAGCGTGCCGGTCGACGCGCTCAGGACGGTGCGTCCGGCACCTCGCTCGCTCACTTCTGCATCACCACGGCCTCCAGGCGGCTGCGGAGAGCCGCGCCGCTCGACGCGCGAGTGAACGAGCTCAGCCAGGACTCGTGTCCGGCGACGGTCATGCCGGCGGCCTCGATCACGCCGGCGGCGAAGTCGGCGGCCGACTCGCCGGCGACGAGGACTCCGGTCAGCCGCGGGACGATGGCGTCGGCCACGCCGAGCGCCTGCGAGGAGGCGACGCTCGGCACACCCACGCGTGCCGCCTCGACGAGCACGTTGCCGAAGCCCTCGGACAGCGACGGGAGGAGGACGACGGCGTTCGCGGGCAGGTCGGCGGACCAGGAGGAGACCCAGCCATGGAAGACGGCGGGGACCCCGCGCTTCGCGGCGAGCGCGCGCACCTGCTCCGTCAGCGGCCCGACGCCGTAGAAGTGCGCGACCACCTCGCGGCCGTGCAGCTCGCGGCAGGCCACCGCGGTCTCGACGACCAGCTGCGGGCGCTTCTGCGCGACCAGCCGCGCCGGTGCGACCAGCGCGAGGGGACCGTCGTCGTGCCGCGGCGCGACGGCCGCGGCCGACTCCGTCTTCAGCGACGGATTGAGCACGACGGAGACGGAGGCGGGCGGCAGGCCGTAGAGCGCGATCGCCTCGGCGGCGACCGGATGCGAGATAGCGACGAACTCGTCGGCCCACCGGTACGCCAGACGCGCCAGCAGCTGCTTCGCCGCGTAGGCGGGGCCGAAGGTGCGGCGGAGGTGGACGGCCATGTTGCGGCCGCTGATCAGCACGCGCGGGCGGCCGGGCAGCAGTCGCGTCGCGAAGAGCGCGAGAAGGTTCCAGTACGGCATCAGCGCGAGCACGGCGTCCGGCTTCTCGGTGCGGAGCAGCCGGCGCAGCTGCAGCAGCTTCCTCACGGTCCCGCGACCGTCGAGAGCGACGAGCCGCAGCTCGGCCGGGATGTCGTCGTCGCCGGTGAGCTTCGTCGCGGCGACCACAACCGTGTCCCCGCTCGCGGCGAGGTGCAGCGCCCACTGCCGGGCGACGAACTCGGCCCCGCCGCCGGAGAACCGGGGGACGAGGAGGACGACCTTCATCGCTTCGCGCTCTCGACGCGGGCGAAGGCCGCCGGCATCAGCGAGGTGGAGTCGCGGGACGCGACCACCCGTGCGGGGGCGCCGGCGACCGTGACGCCGGCCGCGACGTCGCGGTTGACCACCGCGTTCGCGCCGACCACGGCGCCGTCGCCGATCGTGACAGCCCCGTAGATCACCGCGCCCGGGCCGATGTAGACGAAGTCGCCAATAGTCGGCACGCCGCCCTGCGCGATGCCGATAGTGACAGTGGGGTGGATCCGGCAGAACGCCCCGACTCGCGCCCGCGAGTTCACGACGAGCGTGCCGTAGTGCGCGATCGAGAGGCCCGGGCCGAAGACGCCGGGGCCGATCGAGATCCCGGTGCGCAGCCCGGCGCGCTGCAGGCGGAACCGTGCGACGAAGCGGGCGACGCGAGCGGCGGCGCCCTTCTGCGCGCGGAGGAACTCGACCTGGCGGAGCAGCCGCTGGTAGTGCACGACCGGGTGGCGCCACCGCGAGTCGAACCGCCAGGCGGCCACCCCGTGCGCCATCTGGTCGGCCAGCACGAACGCCCGGAGATCCGCGCGAGTGCGGATCGTCCGGGGCAGCGTGCGCAGCTCGTCTTCGGTGAGCGTCACGCGCGCCCTCCGAAGGTCTCGCACGCCCAGTCGAGGTGGCGCGCGAGTCCCTCCTTCAGGTCGACCTTCGGGGCCCAGCCGAGCTCGGTAGCGATGCGGTCGGTCCCGCCGCCCGTGCGCACGACGTCGCCGAGCGCCTTGTCGGTGTAGGACACGTTCAGCGGCGCCCCGTGCAGCTCGCCGAGGAAGTGCAGCACCTCGTTCACCGAGGCGCTCGTCCCGCCCGCGACGTTGTAGACCGAGCCGGGAGCTGTCGGGGTCGTCGCCGCCAGTACGTTGGCCTCGACGATGTCCTCGACGAAGGTGAAATCGCGGATCTGCTCGCCGGTCCCGTAGATCTCGATCGGGTCGCCGAGCACGGCGGAGCGGACGAAGCGGGTGAACGCCATATCGGGACGCTGGCGCGGTCCGTACACGGTGAAGTAGCGCAACGACGTGGTCGGCAGACCGAAATTGGTGCCGTAGAGGCTGGTGAGGTGCTCGGCGGCGAGCTTGGTCACGCCGTAGGGGCTGACCGGCGAGGGGGGCGTCGCCTCGGAGGTAGGGAAGCATTCCGCGTCGCCGTAGATCGACGAGGAGGAGGCGTAGACGAAGCGCTGCAGGCGATCGTGGTCGCGGAGCGCTTCGAGAAGCCGCTGCGTCGCGCCGATGTTCCGGGAGAGATAGGGAGCGAAGCCCTCCTTCCAGGAGCCGCGCACGCCCGGCTGGCCTGCCTGATGGAAGACGACGTCGACGCCGTCGAGCAACGGACCGAGCTCGACCGTCGTCAGATCTGCCTCCACGAGCTTCAGTCCGGCCGCGACGTTCTTCGCGGCATTGGCTCGCTTCAATGAGACGTCGTAATAGTCGGTGAACGCGTCCACACCGACGACATCCCAGCCGTCGGCCAGGAGGCGGCGGCTGATCGTCGAGCCGATGAAGCCGGCCGCACCAGTGACGAGCGCTTTCATGGATCCCTTCGCGATAAGACCTTAGAAAGGCCAGATCGATACTCGGATAGATGTATGAGAAGCGGTCGGCATTGCCCGCGGAGTTTCGAACTCTACCTTCCGGAGAAGGCCCTTACGGCGTTTTGAAGTGATACTCTCTCAGTTCGTGTCCCCCGTTCGGAGGCGCTCAAATGGAGGGATCGTCGCCCGGCCGAACGGAGCCGTTTGCATTCCTTCGGCACCCCCCGACAGGTGGTCAAGCCGCGTGATCCTGCTAAGTTCGGGGTCGAGCGCCGCCGCCGCTCTCCCCGCCCGCCGTCCGAGGCCCGCGCGAGAGCTTCGCCAGTCGATGGCCGCTCTCATCCGTATCGGCTCCTTCGAGGGGTGAAGGGAAGACCGAGTTCTCCGTGAATGGTAAGTGGACAGCTTTAGCCGCGGTGAGCGTCGAAAGAGCCGAAAGGGCTTTTCTCGTGCCACTTCGCGAACCGCTCGAGGATGCCGTGGAGATCTCCGGCTCGGGACTGGACATCTGGGACGAGATCTGTGCCTCCTCTCAGGGGATCACATTAGCGGCGCTCATCGAGAAGATGGCGGCACTCTATTCGACAGACGTCTCAGAGATAGCCCTCCCGGTCGAGGAATTCGTTCTCTCCCTCCGCGATCGCGGTCTCGTCCTCGCCGCGGATCAGAGTGCAGGTGACGGAGAATGACCGGCGCTCGAAGTCTCGACCTGCCCAGCGCCGTCCTCCTGCTGCACGGCTGGCTCTCCTGGGTCGCGGAGGAGCACTCGCAGCGCGCCCTCTTCATCAAGGGGCCGGGGCTGCAGTTCCTCGGGCTGCGGGATGGGCACGTCTCCTCCGACGTCGACGTCATGGTCGACCCGGCGGCCTTCGAGTCGTTCTGCGCCCTCCTCGAAACGAACGGCTGGAGTCAACGCCGCAGCACCTTCGCCGGTGCGCGCTACACCGAGCACTCGCGCACCCTCATCCATCCCCGCTGGCCCTGCGACATCGACGTTCACCGCTTCTTCCCCGGCTTCATCGCGCCGGGCGACGTCGTCTTCGACGAGCTGTGGCGCCGACGGGTGACGATGCCCGCCGCCGGGCGCGACTGCAGCATCCCCGACCGGGCCGGGAGCCTGCTCGTCCTGGGCCTGCACGCGCTCAGGAGCCGCTCGGACAACGCCCGGCACGCACGCGAGCTGGCGTACCTCCTCGAGCACGCCGCACTCGACGCTGAGCAGCGCGCCGATCTGGCAGCGCTCGCCCGCCGTACGGGGGCTGAGCACACGCTCGCCGAGGTGCTCCGCGCGCTCGACGCGATCTCGGCGACACCGGCGCCTCCCGTCGCGGACCCGGCGGAGGCCGCCGCACTGATGGAGTGGACCCGGCGCGTGGCGGCAGGAGCGAGCACCGGCTACATGTGGACCAGCATCATCCGGCGGCAGCGAGGCTGGCGCCGGATCGTCACGATCCGCCACGCGGTCTGGCCCCAGCGCGCAGATCTGCTGCGCATGCGCCCCTCGACGACGGACACAGCGGCAGGGCGCACGCGGGTACGGCTCCAGCGCCTCCTCCGGGGGGCGCCGGCCGCGTCACGGGCGGTCGCGCAGCTGATCACCGAGGTCCGCCGCTCCCGCCGCTGACGGAGAGGATCACGCGGTGTGACGGCCTCACAACGCCCACGGACCGGAAGGTACGGGGCCCCTTCTGCCTCAGCGCACCGCCACCGTCGACCGATCGCGCCCGGTCAGATCCCGCTGCGTCGTCGCCCCGCGCCAGCCGTCGGCCGTCAGCAGCGCGCGGATCTCCGCCCCCTGCAGCTCGCCGTGCTCGATGACGAGCACTCCCCCGGCCCGCAGCAGCCGGAGCGCCGTCCGCGAGAGCGAGCGCACGACGTCGAGCCCGTCCTCGCCACCGTAGAGCGCGGCCGGCGGGTCGTAGCGCTGCACCTCGATGTCGCGCGGGATGGCGGCCGACGGGATGTACGGCGGGTTGGAGACGACGACGGAGACCGTGCCGTCGAGCTCGGGCAGCGCGTCCGCGAGGTCGACGAAGACGATGCGGGCGTTCTCCAGGCCCAGGCGGTCGCGGTTGCCGCGCGCCCAGAGGAAGGCGTCGACGGAGTTCTCGACGCCGATCACCCGCGCGTGCGGGACCTCGTGGGCGAGCGCGAGCGCCAGCGCTCCACTGCCGGTGCCGAGGTCGACGGCGATCGGTGACTCGTCCGCGACGGCGCGGAGGGCGTCGATGGCGAGCTGCGCCACTCCCTCCGTCTCGGGACGCGGCACGAAGACGCCGGGACCGACCGCGAGCTCGAGCGAGCGGAACGGCGCGACGCCGGTGATGTGCTGGAGCGGCTCCCGCGAGGCCCGGCGCCCGATCGCGTGATCGTAGGCGTCGCGGGTCGTCTCGTCGAGCGCGAGACCGGTGATCAGCCGCGCCTGGAGCGACCCGCGGCCGAGGCCGAGCAGGTGGCCGAGCAGCAGCTCGGCGTCGACGTCCGGGGTGGGCACGCGCGCCGCGGTCAGCCGGGCGACGGCGTCGGCGAGGAGCGCACGCGCGTCGAGGTCCATCGTCACCGCGCTCACGACTCGTCGGAGCCGATGTCGGCCAGGCGGGCCTCCTCGTCGAACTGGATCGCGCTCTCGACCACGGGGTCGAGCGCTCCGTTCATCACGCCGTCGAGGTTGTAGGCCTTATAGCCGGTGCGGTGGTCCGCGATGCGGTTCTCGGGGAAGTTGTAGGTGCGGATCCGCTCGGAGCGGTCCATCGTGCGGATCTGCGTCTTGCGCGCGTCCGAGGCGGCGGCGGCGATCTCCTCCTGCTGACGGGCGAGGATGCGGGCGCGCAGGACGCGCATGCCGGCCTCGCGGTTCTGCAGCTGGCTCTTCTCGTTCTGCATCGAGACGACGATGCCGGTCGGGAGGTGGGTGATCCGCACCGCGGAGTCGGTGGTGTTGACCGACTGGCCGCCGGGGCCCGAGGAGCGGTAGACGTCGATCTTGAGGTCGTTCTGGTTGATCGCGACCTCCTCCGGGGCGTCCACCTCGGGGAAGACCAGCACGCCGGTCGTCGAGGTGTGGATGCGGCCCTGCGACTCCGTCACGGGGACGCGCTGCACGCGGTGCACGCCGCCCTCGTACTTCAGGTGCGCCCAGACGCCCTGCGACGGGTCGGTCGCGTTGCTCTTGATGGCGACCTGGACGTTCTTGTAGCCGCCGAGGTCGGACTCGTCGCGGTCGAGGATCTCGGTCTTCCAGCCCTTCGCCTCGGCGTAGTGCAGGTACATGCGGAGCAGGTCCGCGGCGAACAGCGCGCTCTCGGCGCCGCCCTCGCCGCCCTTGATCTCCATGATCACGTCGCGGCCGTCGTCCGGGTCGCGCGGGATGAGCAGGCGGCGCAGCTTCTCCTGCGCGACGCGCAGGGACTCCTCCAGCTCCGGCACCTCCTCGGCGAAGGCGTCGTCCTCGCGGGCGAGCTCGCGCGCGGCCTCGAGGTCCTCGCCGGCCTGGATCCAGGCGGCGTGCGCCGACTTGATCTGGTTCAGCTCGGCGTAGCGGCGGTTGACCTTCTTGGCGCGCGCGGCGTCCGCGTGCAGGGCGGGGTCGGACAGCTGCGTCTGGAGGTCCTCGTGCTCGGCGAGGAGGACGCTGACGGATTCGAACATGGGGTTCCTGGTTTCCGGTGGTGGTGGAGGGGTGGGTCTCGATACGCCCGCTGCGCGGGCTACTCGACCAGCATGAGCGGCCCGCTTGATGGGCTGCTCGACCGGCAGCACATGCTGGTCGAGTAGGTGCCGCAGGCGCCGTATCGAGACCGACGTGCTTAACGGGGTGGGCCTCGATACGTCCGCTGCGCGGGCTGCTCGACCAGCAGGGGCGACCCGCTGCGCGGGCTGGCCGACCAGCATGATCGCACCGAAGGTGCCGACGGACGCGAAAACGCCCGCGGCCGCCCCCGGAGGGGCGACCGCGGACGTCGGGGCAGCTAGTGGTGGCCGTTGCCGTGGTTCGCGGTGGTCGGGCCGACGGCGGACTTCGAGACCTGCATCAGGAACTCGACGTTCGAGGACGTCTCCTTCAGGCGGGACAGGATGATCTCGAGCGCCTGCTGCTGGTCGAGCCCGGCGAGGGCGCGGCGCAGCTTCCAGGTGATCTTGACCTCGTCCGAGCTGAGGAGCATCTCCTCGCGGCGGGTGCCCGACGCGTTGACGTCGACCGCGGGGAAGATCCGCTTGTCGGCGAGGTGGCGCGAGAGGCGGAGCTCCATGTTGCCGGTGCCCTTGAACTCCTCGAAGATCACCTCGTCCATCTTCGAGCCGGTCTCGATGAGCGCCGTCGCGAGGATGGTGAGCGAGCCGCCGTTCTCGATGTTGCGCGCCGCTCCGAAGAACTTCTTCGGCGGGTACAGCGCCGACGCGTCGACGCCACCGGAGAGCACGCGGCCCGAGGGGGCGGCGGTCACGTTGTAGGCGCGGCCGAGGCGGGTGATCGAGTCGAGCAGCACGACGACGTCGTGGCCCAGCTCGACGAGGCGCTTGGCGCGCTCGATGGCCAGCTCGGCGACCGTGGTGTGGTCCTCGGCCGGGCGGTCGAACGTGGAGGCGACGACCTCGCCGCGCACGGTGCGCTGCATGTCGGTGACCTCCTCGGGACGCTCGTCGACGAGCACGACCATGAGGTGGACCTCGGGGTTGTTCTGCACGATCGCGTTGGCGATCTGCTGCAGGACGATCGTCTTGCCGGCCTTGGGCGGCGCGACGATGAGGCCGCGCTGGCCCTTGCCGATCGGGGCGACCAGGTCGATGATCCGCTGGGTCAGCTTGCCCGGCTCCGTCTCGAGGCGCAGTCGCTCGGTCGGGTAGAGCGGCGTGAGGTCGTGGAACTCGACGCGCGCGGCGGCCTCCTCGACGGTCTGGCCGTTGATCGAGTCGACGCGGACGATGGCGTTGTACTTCTGGCGTCCGCCGCCCTCGCCCTCGCGGGGCTGGCGGATGGCGCCGACGACGGCGTCGCCCTTGCGCAGGTTGTACTTCTTGACCTGGCCGAGCGAGACGTAGACGTCGCTGACACCGGGCAGGTAGCCCGTGGTGCGCACGAAGGCGTAGTTGTCGAGGACGTCGAGGATGCCGGCGACCGGGATGAGGACGTCGTCCTCGCTGATCTCGGGCTCGAAGTCGTCGCCGACCGCTCCCCCGCGGCGCTTGCGGTCGCGGTAGCGGCTGCGGCGGCCGTCCTCGCCGTCGGCCTGCTGGCCGTTCTGCGCGGAGCCCTGGGCGTTCTGGCCGTTGCCGCCCTGCGGCTGGCCACCCTGGTTGCCCTGGTTGCCGCCCTGGTTCGACAGCGCCTGGCCGTTGCCGTTCTGCGCGGCGCCGTTCTGGCCGCCGCCGTTCTGACCGTTGCTCTGGCCGCCGTTGCTCTGGCCGCCGTTGTTCTGGGCGCTGCCGCCCTGGCCGTTCTGCTGGCCGTCGTTCGCCTGACGGTCCTCGCCGCGGCGGTTGCGGTTGCGGCGGTTGCGGCCGCGGCCGGTGCCCTGCTGGTCGCCGCCGTTCTGCTGGTCGCCGTTGCCCTGCTGCTCGCCGGAGTTCTGCTGGTCGTCCTGGCGGTCGCCGGAGTCAGGCTCGTCGCCGGCGTCCTGCGCGGAGGACTCGACGGCGTCGGTGGTCTCGGGCTGCTCGCTCTGCTCGGCGCTGCCGCCGCGACTGCGACGGCGTCCGCGACGCTCGCGCTGGCCGCCCTCGCGGGAGGAGTCGTCCGACTCCGGCCCGTTGGGAAGCTCGATCTCGATGACCGGTCGCGGCGCCTGCTCGGCGTCGGGGACCTGCTCGAGGACGGGCGGAAGCTCGGGGATGAGCGACTCGACACCGCTGCCGGCCGGCACGTTCAGGTGCTCGCCGGCGGCGACGGTGCCGCTGGAGGCGCGACGCGAGCCGCGGCGACGGGGTGCGCGCTCGGCGGCGGGCTCGGCCACCGGCTCGGCGGCGACGGGGAGCTCGAGCTCGACCGGAGCGGCCTCGGCGGCGGCGGGCGCCGGCTCCTCGACCGTGGTGGCGGCCTGCTCGAGGACGTCGGCGGTGTCCGCCTCCGTGCTCTCGGCGTGCGCGGGCACCTCGGCGGGGGCCTCGGGCACCGGGGCGCTCTGCTCCGCCACGTCGGCGGGCTCGGCCTCGACGCTCGTGCCGTCGACGACGGGCTCGGCCTCGGCCGGCTCGACGAAGGACTGCTCGGCGACCGAGGGCTCGGCGGGCGCCTGCTCCTCGGCGGGAGCGGCGGGCTCGGCGCCCTCGGAGTCCGCACCGGCGCGGAGGTCCGAGATGGCCGAGACGAGCTCGCCCTTGCGGAGCTTGGAGGCTCCGCCGATACCGAGGCTCGTCGCGAGGGCCTGGAGCTCCGCGACGCGGAGGCCGATGAGATCGGCGTTGGTGTCCGCGGCGGTACCGCGGGTGTTGACATCTGTCACTGGAGAGGGGTTCCTTCCCCCCGGGAGCGATCGCTCACCGGGAGAGCACATCAGCCGTGCGGGTCCATCGCGAGTTCTGATCCACGCGATGCTCTCGGTCGCCGGCTCGACCTGCCTCGGGAAGCGCAGAGAGGGCACGAGCGACCAGGCGCTGATCTGCACGAGAAGCAGGGGCGCCCTTCACACGATGTGATGGCCGTGATTATCGGGACGATCCGTCGGACAGATTCCGCTCGTTACGCGGCTCCTCGGGATGCGATCCCCACTGTAGCACCCTTGAAGTCGACGGCCAGCATGTGCGCCCGCCACGGCGTGTGCGCCTGCTTCGCCACCAGATCCGCAGCGGCGAGGCGCTGCGCGGGGTCGCTGCAGAGCACGAGGACGCTCGGTCCGGCGCCGGAGACGACGGCCGCGTAGCCGTGCGAGCGCAGCAGGGCGATCAGCTCGGAGGTCTGCGGCATCGCGGCCGCGCGGTAGTTCTGGTGCAGCTTGTCCTCGGTCGCCGCGAACAGCAGCTCGGGGCTCTGGATGAGGGCCGCGATCAGCAGCGACGAGCGCGAGACGTTGAAGACGGCGTCCTCGTGCGGCACGCTGATCGGCTGCAGCGAGCGCGCCAGCCGGGTCGACATGGTGTGCTCGGGCACGAAGACGACCGGCGAGACGCCGCGGTGCACCATCAGCTTCTTGGAGCGCGGCCGCAGCGGCGCCTCCGGTCCGCCCTCGGCGCCGGGCTCGACCCAGGCGATGGTGAGACCGCCGAAGAGCGCCGGCGCGACGTTGTCGGGGTGCCCCTCCATCTCGGTCGCGATCCGGAGCAGGTCGTCGGAGTCGAGCTCGACGATGCCGTCGAGCAGACCCTTCGCCGCCATGATCCCGGAGACGATCGCCGCCCCCGAGGAGCCCATGCCGCGGCCGTGCGGGATGATGTTGCGCGCGGTCACGTCGATGCCGGGCATCTCCTGCCGCTGGTCGGCGAAGGTGTAGGCGATGGCCTGGACGACGAGGTTCGTCTCGTCGGTCGGCACCTCGCCCTCGCCCACGCCGTGCACCGAGACCCGGGCGCCCGTCGCCGTGACGGCCGTGACCTCGAGCTCGTCGTACGCCGAGAGCGCGAGGCCGAGCGTGTCGAACCCGGGGCCGAGGTTCGCCGAGGTCGCGGGGACCTTGACGTGCACGGAGCGGCCGACGGGAACCGCCGAGGTCATGCGCCGGCCAGCCCCAGCACGTCGGCGATCGCCGCGGTGTCCACGGGCACGACGGTCGGCGTGATGTCCTCGCCGTCCGCGGTGCGCAGCGCCCACTGCGGGTCCTTCAGGCCGTGGCCGGTGACGGTCAGCACGACGGTGGCGTCCTTGGGGATCGCCCCCGCCTCGGCGCGCTCGAGCAGGCCGGCGACGCTGATCGCGGAGGCGGGCTCGACGAAGACGCCGACCTCGCCCGCGAGGATGCGGTACGCCTCGAGGATCTTCTCGTCGCTGATCGCGCCGAAGTAGCCGTCGCTGACGCTGCGCGCGTTGAGCGCGAGCTCCCACGACGCGGGGTTTCCGATCCGGATCGCGCTGGCGATGGTCTCGGGGTGGCGGACGACCGCGCCGTGCACGATCGGCGCGGAGCCCTCGGCCTGGAAGCCGAACATCCGGGGCAGCTTCGTCGACCCGCCGCGCTCGAGCTCCTCGGAGTAGCCGCGGAAGTAGGCGGTGTAGTTGCCGGCGTTGCCGACCGGGACGATGTGGAGGTCCGGCGCGTCGCCCAGGACCTCGACGACCTCGAAGGCGGCCGTCTTCTGACCGGCGATGCGGTCCGGGTTCACCGAGTTGACCAGGTGCACCGGGTAGTTCTTCGCGAGGTCGCGGGCGATGTCGAGGCAGTCGTCGAAGTTGCCCTGGACCTGCAGCAGCTGCGCGTTGTGCGCGATCGCCTGGCTCAGCTTGCCGAGCGCGATCTTGCCCTCGGGGACGAGCACCGCGGCGGTGATGCCGGCGTGCGTCGCGTAGGCCGCGGCCGAAGCGGAGGTGTTGCCGGTCGAGGCGCAGATGACGGCCTTCGCGCCGTGCTCGACGGCCTTCGAGATCGCCATGGTCATGCCGCGGTCCTTGAAGGAGCCGGTGGGGTTCATGCCCTCGTACTTGACCCAGACCTTCGCGCCCGTGCGGGCCGAGAGAGCCGCCGCCGGGATGAGCGGGGTGCCGCCCTCGCCGAGCGTGATGACGGGGGTCGCCTCGGTGACATCGAGGCGGTCCGCGTACTCGTGCAGGACTCCGCGCCACTGCTTGGCCATCTCAGGCTCCTTCAACTCGTAGAACGGACGTCACGGCGCCGACGAACCCGTGGGATTGGAGAGCGGTGACGGTGGCCGCCAGATCGGACTCTGCCGCGGCGTGCGTGCCGATGACCAGGGTAGCGGTCGGCTCGCGCCGCTCCGCACCGGTGTCGGCGAGGGGGTCGAGCACGGGCGGCGTCTGCACGAGCGTCTCGACGGAGACCCCGTGCTCGGCGAAGACGCCGGCGATCTGGGCGAGCACGCCGGGGCGGTCGAGCACCTCGAGCGTCACCTGGTAGCGGGTGGTGACGTGCCCGATCGGCAGCACCGGGAGCCCGGAGCTGGCGCTGGTGACGAGGCCCGGACCGCCGACGACGTGGCGGCGGGCGGCCGAGACGACGTCACCGAGCACGGCCGAGGCGGTCTCGACGCCGCCGGCGCCGGCGCCGTAGAACATCAGGCTGCCGGCGGCCTCCGCCTCGACGAAGACGGCGTTGTTCGCGCCGTGCACGGCGGCGAGCGGGTGCGTGCGGTGCACGAGCGCGGGGTAGACCCGCGCCGAGACGCCCTCCTCCCCCGTCTTCGCGTCGACGAGGCGCTCGCAAATCGCGAGCAGCTTGATCACGTAGCCCGAGGCGCGGGCCTGCTCGACCTGCTGCTGGGTGACGCCGGTGATGCCCTCGCGGTGCACCAGCGAGACCGGGACGTCGGTGTGGAAGGCGAGCCGGGCGAGGATCGCCGCCTTCTGCGCGGCGTCGTAGCCCTCGATGTCGGCGGTCGGGTCGGCCTCGGCGTAGCCGAGCTCGGTGGCGAGCGCGAGCGCCTCCTCGAGCGTGGCGTGCTCGGTGTCCATCCGGTCGAGGATGAAGTTGGTGGTGCCGTTCACGATGCCGAGGATCCGGTGCACCCGGTCGCCGGCGAGGCTGTCGCGCAGCGGGCGGATGATCGGGATCGCCCCGGCCACCGCGGCCTCGTAGTTGAGCTGCGCGCCCACCTGGTCGGCGGCCTCGAACAGCTCGTTGCCGTGCGCGGCGAGCAGCGCCTTGTTGGCGGTGATCACGTCGGCGCCCGAGGAGATCGCCTTGAGGATGTAGCTGCGCGCCGGCTCGAGGCCGCCGATCAGCTCGACGACGATGTCGGCGCCGAGGATCAGCGCCTCGGCGTCCGTGGTGAGGTACTCCCTCGGGATGTCCGCGGTGCGCGGTGCGTCGAGGTCCCGGACGGCCACGCCGGCGAGCTCCAGCGGCGCCCCCACGCGCTGGGCGAGCTCGTCGCCGTGGTCGAGCAGGAGGCGCGCCACCTGGGCACCGACGGACCCGGCGCCCAGCAGGGCGACGCGGAGGCTGCGGTACTCGATCATCGGAGGATGGCCTTTCGTTCGATGCCGGCATCGCGGCGGAGGAGGTCGTCCTCGGTCTCGCCGTGCACGATGACGCGCGCGACTCCGTCCCGGACGGCGACGACCGGGGGGCGGCCGAGGTGGTTGTAGTTGCTCGACAGCGACCAGCAGTAGGCGCCGGTCGCGGCGACGGCGAGCAGGTCGCCCGGCTGCACGTCGGCGGGGAGGAAGTCGTCGTGGACGACGATGTCGCCCGACTCGCAGTGCTTCCCGGCCACGCGCACGAGGGCCGGCTCGGCGTCGGAGACGCGGTCGGCGATCCGCGCCGTGTAGTCCGCGCCGTAGAGGGCGGGCCGCGCGTTGTCGCTCATCCCGCCGTCCACGCTGACGTAGCGGCGCACGCCGTCCGTGCCGACCGCGACGTCCTTGATGGTGCCGACCTCGTAGAGGGTCAGCCCGGCGGGCCCGATCAGCGAGCGGCCCGGCTCGATGGCGATGTGCGGCACCGGGATCCCGCGGGTCGCGCACTGCTCGCCGACCGCGTCCGCGATCGCCGCGGCGATCTCGCCGATCGGGGTCGGGTCGTCGGCGCTCGTGTAGGCGATGCCGAAGCCGCCGCCGAGGTTGAGCTGCGGGACCGGGCCGTCGGCGAGCAGCCCCGCGTGCACCGCGAGCAGGCGCGAGGCCGACTCGGCGAAGCCGGCCGAGCCGAAGATCTGCGAGCCGATGTGGCAGTGCAGGCCGAGGAAGCGCAGGCTCCCGTGCGAGCGGATCCGGGCGACGGCGTCCGGGCAGTCCTCGAGGGTGATGCCGAACTTCTGGTCCTCGTGCGCGGTGGCCAGGAAGCTGTGGGTGTGCGCGTGCACGCCGCTGTTCACCCGCAGCCGCACCGGCTGGACGCGGCCGTGGCGCTCGGCCGCCGCGGCGACCCGCTCGATCTCGAGCACGCTGTCCAGGACGATCGCGCCGACACCGGCCTCGACCGCCCGGTCGATCTCGGCGAGCGACTTGTTGTTGCCGTGCAGGCCCATGTGCTCGGGCTCGACGCCGGCGGCGAGCGCGACCGCGAGCTCTCCCCCGCTGCAGGTGTCGATGTTCAGGCCCTCGGCGCGCATCCAGCGCGCGACCTCGGTGGAGAGGAAGGCCTTGCCGGCGTAGTAGACGGTGACGCCGGTGCCGATCCGGCCGAGCTCGCGCTCGAAGGCCTCCCGCGTCGCGACGGCGCGGCGGCGGGCGTCGTCCTCGTCCACGACGTAGAGCGGGGTGCCGAAGCGGGCGGCCAGCTCGGTGGCCGCGACGCCGGCGATCTCGAGAACGCCGTCCGCCGAGCGGAGCGTGCCGCCGGACCAGACGCCGTCGGCGAGCGCGTTCGCGTCCTCGGGGCGGTGCAGCCAGTCCGGAGCGAGGGGATGACGGGGGGCGCGGACGGGTGCGTCGGCGTGTGCCACGGGTGAGACCTCACAGGAGAGAGTGGGAGCGTCACTGCGTGGCGAGCGAGTCCGGATTGACCCCTGAAGCCAGCAAGATCCTTGAGAGTGCTGTCGGTGGCAGTGCTCTCGGTGCGCGCACTGCCGGCGTTCGGCCCGCGGGACACGCGGGCACAGGGCTCCGATCCTACCGGTCGGGCGCTGCGCGTCCGTCCCGGGTCAGGAGCAGACGCCGGTCTCCTGCTGCGCCGGGTCGCTGAGGAACGTCGGAGAGAGGTCGAAGGAGGCGTCCAGCGAGTCGGCCGTCACGGTGACGTCGGTGAGCGCGAGCCCCTGCGGCACGGCGTCGGCGATGCAGACGGAGCGCGCGGCGAGCAGCCCCTCGGCCACGGCGCCGAAGCGGTCCTCGACGTCGGCGGCACTGATCGTGGTGCCGCCCGCCGTCACTTCGGACGGCGTCAGCTCGATCGCGCCGTCGGCCGCGCCGAGCTCGATGCCGACGCCCGCGGCGAGGGTGAGCCCGAGCACGTCGACCGAGGTGTTCACGCGCACCAGCGGCGGATCGAGCGTCACTCCGTCGATCGGCACCTGGCTCCGCGCGGCGACGAGCGTGCTCACCGAGTCGGGGTCGAGGGCCACGGTCGCGCGTCCCGCCTCGAGCGGACCGTCGCCACTAGCGGGGACGCCCTCGAGAGTCGCCTCGACATCGCCGTTCAGGTCACCGAACGCGACGTCCTCGCTGCGGATGTCGAGCCGGTCGAGCGAGCCGGCGATCAGCTGCGGCAGCACCGCCCAGCCGGCGACCTCGACTTCGACGGGGTGGTCCGCGGGGAGCGAGAGCGCGTCCCGGATGCTCGACGCCGCGGTGTCGGCGACGGCGCGGCGGGCGAGCACGTCGCCGACGACGGCGGCCACCGCCAGCAGCACGATCACGATCACGGCGACGATCGCGATCCGGCGGCCGCGGCGCGGCGCACCGGCGTCGGCGGCGGTCACATCCGGTCCGGAGCGGTCACGCCGAGCAGCGAGAGCCCGTTGCGCAGGACCTGCGCGGTCGCGTCGTTCAGGCGCAGGCGGGTCGAGTGCACGGCCTCGATCGGGTCGTCGCCCTGCGGGACCACGCGGCAGTTGTCGTACCAGCGGTGGTAGAGACCGGCGATCTCCTCGAGGTAGCGGGCCACACGGTGCGGCTCGCGCAGCTCGGCGGCCAGGGCGACGATGCGCGGGAACTCCTGCAGTCCGCCCAGCAGCGCCGACTCGCTCGGGTGCACCAGCGTCTCGGGGGCGAACGGCTCGCGCGGCACGCCCGACGCCTCCGCCTTGGCCGCCACCTGGCGGGTGCGGGCGTGCGCGTACTGCACGTAGTAGACGGGGTTGTCGTTGCTGCGCTTGGTGAGCAGGTCGAGGTCGATGTCGAGCGAGGAGTCGGCCGACGATCGCACCAGCGAGTAGCGCGCGGCGTCGACGCCCACGGCCTCGACCAGGTCCTCCATCGTCACCACGGTGCCCGCGCGCTTGGACATCCGGACCGCCTGCCCGTCCCGGAGCAGGTTGACGAGCTGGCCGATCAGGATCTCGAGGTTGACGCCCGGGGTGTCGCCGAAAGCCGCGCACATCGCCATCATCCGGCCGATGTAGCCGTGGTGGTCGGCGCCGAGCATGATGATCGCCCGGTCGAAGCCGCGCTCGCGCTTGTCGAGGTAGTAGGCGAGGTCGCCGGCGATGTAGGCCGCCTCGCCGTCGCTCTTGATGATGACGCGGTCGCGGTCGTCGCCGAAGTCGGTGGTGCGCAGCCAGGTCGCTCCGTCGGCCTCGAAGATGTGGCCGAGCTCGCGGAGGCGCTCGATCGCCCGCTCGACGGCGCGCGACTCGTGCAGCGAGTTCTCGTGGAAGTAGACGTCGAAGTCGACGCCGAACTCGTGCAGGCTCTGCTTGATCTCGCCGAACATCAGGTCGACGCCGATCGAGCGGAAGGTCTCGTTCAGCTCGGCCTCGGGCAGGACCGAGAGGTCTCCCGGGTAGGCGGCGACGACGCGATCGGCGATGTCGGCGATGTACGCGCCGCCGTAGCCGTCCTCGGGCGTCGGCTCGCCGCGGTAGGCGGCGAGGACGCTCCGGGTGAAGCGGTCGATCTGCGCGCCGTGGTCGTTGAAGTAGTACTCGCGGGTCACCTCGGCGCCCTGCGCGATCAGCACGCGGGCCAGGCTGTCGCCGACGGCCGCCCAGCGGGTCCCGCCGATGTGGATGGGGCCGGTGGGGTTGGCCGAGACGAACTCGAGGTTCATCTTCAGACCGGAGTAGGCGGAGCCGGTGCCGTAGGCCTCGCCCGCGTCGACGATCGCGCCGGCGAGCGCGCCCGCCGCGGCGGCGTCGAGCCGCACGTTGAGGAACCCGGGGCCGGCGACCTCGACCGAGGCGACTTCGTCGATCGCGCCGAGGCCCTCGGCGAGCTCGGTCGCGAGCTCGCGCGGGTTCGCCCCGGCCTTCTTCGCGATCTTCATCGCGATGTTCGAGGCCCAGTCGCCGTGGTCGCGGTTCTTCGGCCGCTCGAGCACGACGTCGCCGAGCGCGACCTCGGCGTCGCTCCCTCGTCGCTGCACGGCGTCGAGGACGAGGGCGTGCAGGGAGGCGGCGAGCTGTTCGGGAGTCACGGGGCAAGATTCTACCGGCCGGTCCCCACGCGCCTTCTTCCTCCGGATCGAGCAGCCCCTCTCCTTCTGCTGATCGAGTAGCCGGCGCAGCCGGCGTATCGAGATCCACTGCCGCCAGCACTCCACCCGCCCGCGCCCCGGCGCCCGGCCCGCCGCGATTGCTAGGGTGCAGCGCATGCGCCGACCCGCCGCCCTCGCCCTGATCGTCGCCGTCGCGGCCCTCGCCGGCTGCGCGCCGGCCGCGGATCCGGCGCCGAGCGCGAGCGACGCGGTCACCGGCACTCCGGTTCCCGTCACCTGCGAGCAGCTCGTGCCCGCCTCCGCCCTGACCGGCCTCTGGGCGGGCTTCTCCCCCAGCGACGCGGTGGAGCCGACCGCGGTCTCCGCCGAGATCGCCGGCTACGACGGCCTGGTCTGCGGCTGGGCCGACTCCGAGGGCGCCGACTTCCAGCTCGCGGTCGCCCGGCTCGACCCGGCCGTCATCGAGGCCCTCAAGAACGAGTTCTTCACTACGAGCGAGGCCGTCCCCACCTACGGCCGGCCCCCGGAGATCGAGGGCTACTACGAGGTCGCCGACAGCCGCGGCATCGCGGACGCCTTCATCGGCGACTACTGGCTCGAGGCGTCGAGCGCATCGTTCGTCGAGCCGGGCGATCCGGAGCCGCTCGTGCGCGCGGCGCTGGACGCCCTCGCCGGCTGACCGCCCCGGTCGGTAGGGCCGCTCAGCCCAGGCGCACCGGGGAGACGTGGTCGTCCTCGACGACCTCGTCGCAAGTCGCCTCGACGTTCATCGTCTCGAGCCGCAGGTCGGTGAGGTAGCTGCTGAGGAAGGCCGTGTCGGCGGTATCGCGGCCGGAGGAGATCCGGAGCATCGACGGCCGCGGAGCGAGCCGGGTCGCGTCGACCACGTGCCAGGCCCCGTCGACCCAGGCCTCCGACACCGCGTGGAAGTCGCGCGGCTCGAGGCCGGGAGCGTAGACGGCGGTCACCCGCGCCGGGATGTCGAGCGCGCGGAGCAACCCCACGACGGTGTGCGCGAAGTCGCGGCAGACGCCCTGCCCGCTCTCGATCACCTGCGCGGCTCCCCCGGTCGCGACCGTCGAGCCGTAGACGTAGGAGAGGTGCGCGTGCACCCACTCCTCGACCGCGGCGAGCGCCTCGAAGCCCCGCGCCCGGCCGAACTCGCGCCGGGCGATGCCGCCGAGTGCGTCCGTCTCGGCGTAGCGGCTCGGGCGCAGGTACTCGACCAGCTCGAGCTCGCTCGGCTCGTCCGGCACGCCGCGCCCGGAGACGCGACCGCGGTACTCCACGTGCATCGCCCCGGCGTTCGCCGCGACACGGTGGACCCGCGCGCCGTGCCGCGCCGGGAACTCCCGCACCGGGACGGGCTCGCCGTCCAGAGTGACGGTGAACGAGTCCTCGAACCCGTCTCCGGTCGGCGTCGCCGCCATCAGGAAGATCAGGTCGGTCGGCCCGTTCAGTCGCAGGCCCAGCGAGGCGGAGACGGTGCGCAGCATGCCCCCATCGTGGCACGACCGCACGGCCCGCCACGGCGTCCGGCGGCACCCACCCCGGGTGCTAATGTTGACAGGCACTCCTGGCCCCCATAGCTCAGGGGATAGAGCACTGCCCTCCGGAGGCAGGGGCGTAGGTTCGAATCCTACTGGGGGCACCACTCTTGAAGGCCCGGAATCACGCGGTAAGCAGCGCGAGCCGGGCCTTCCTCGCTCCCGCTCGCCTTCTCCGACGACCGTCCCGACCAGGTCAGGGTCCTCGGCTGATCAGCCGCCGCCTGTGGCCGCGCGCCGCGGTCGCCGGAGACTCTCGACGACGCCGAGCACCCGGGCGCGCACGGCCTCGGTCCTCCGCTCCGTGAGCGCGCCGAAGGCCCAGCCCACGGCGCAGGCGAGGAGCGCGAGAGCGAGGACGGCCGCCCAGCTCGCCGCCGAGGGCTGCCACCAGGCCGACGGCGGCGGGAACAGCAGCGCGTGGAGCAGCATCAGCACGGGCACGTGCGTCGCGTAGAGCGAGAACGAGAACCTCGAGACCCAGGTGCCGCCGCGCAGCAGGCGGTCGAGACCCGTGCCGGGGGTCCCCTCGGAGTGGCACAGCACGACGACGAGGGCCGCCGCCGCGACCGTCGTCGCCCACGTCGTCCAGCCGAGATCGTCCGTCCCTGCTCTCGCGAGGCGATCGACCGACATCGCCGCGATCAGGAGCAGCAGCACCGCGAGGATCGAGGCGGCGGTGCCCTTCGGTCCGAGTCGGGAGAGGAACCGCGTGGCCGCCGATCCCTTCCAGGCGACCGCCGCGCCGGCGAGCCAGGCGAGGAAGAGGCCGGTGCCCGCCGGCCCGAGAACGCAGCCGATCACGACGGCGGCCGCGGCGCAGAGCACTCTCCGCTGCCGGGAGCCGCGCGTGAGCCCGACGAGGAGCAGCGGGAACAGCAGGTAGTAGCCGGCCTCGTATCCGATCGACCAGAGCGGCTGGTCGGTGCCGAAGGGCCGGACCAGGTGCGGCTGGAGGAAGATCACGTTGCCCAGCGCCCCGAGGACGCCGCCGTTCACCTGCGCGGAACCGCCCGGCGCGTACTGCGGCCGGTCCGCGAGGAAGGCGACGCCGACGGCGTCGAGGACGGCGGTGAGCACGAGGGCCGGGATCAGGACGAGCCAGAGCCGGGTCAGTCGGGACGTGAGGTACCTGGTCCAGCTGAAGGCGTCGCGGGAGAGGGAGCTGAGGACGGAGCCACCGACGAAGAAGCCGCTCAGGACGAAGAAGACGATGACAGCGCCGTGACCGAGGGAGGTCAGCGCATAGAGCGCGCTGTCGACGGGACCGAGCCGCGTCTCACCGGCCGGGATCAGGAAGGCCTGCCGCACGTGGGCGACGAGAACGAGCAGCGCGGCGCAGGCCCGGACGGAGTCGAGGGCTCGGTAGGTCATCGCTGCCACTCCGACCGGTCACCCGCACGCGGCGGAACTCGCAGCGATGAAGGCGGGGGACGTCAGCAGGCTGCCGTATCGGCGGCAGCCCTCGTCCGCAAGTCGCAGCCGGCGGCGGAACTGGCGCGGGACGCGCGTCCGACGCTCTGCGCGACGCCGGCGTCAGGGGTTCAGGTCGAACCTCTGCGCTCGGCGAGCGCACATGGAGGAGCAGTACGGCTCCGCCGCGGGGTTCGTCTTCCTGCAGTACTCGCGGGACGTCGGATGAGAGCCCCGACGGAGCGGGCGAGGACCGAGTAGGGGCGAGAAATCTTGATGCGCTCCGAACCGGACGAAACAACGTCAACTGCGGTCCGACCTTAGATCGAGCCGCGAGGCCGCATCGCGAGCTGGACCACCATCGAGATCGAAGCACCTCCGAGAAGCAGAACCGGGATGGATCCGAAAGCGTCGCTCGCACGCGACGTACGTGGATCAGTCGTCGTCGTTCGCGCAGTACCGGGAGCAGTACGGATCGGCAATCCGCGACAAGCGACGATGGCAGGCGTCGCAGCGTCGGGCGCGCCAGAAGGAGCTGATCAGGGTCGTCATCGTGAGCCTTCGGGTACGACACCGCGACCGCCGTGAGGCTGCGGGATTCGGGTTCCACAGGTCGCTCGGGAGGTGTCTTCACCGGATCATACGTTCCGTCTGCGCCTCGATCAAGAAGCCCGACGAAGTTCCCGGCCACACCTCACCTCCGCGCCACCTAAGCGCGGGATCGGATTACCGACCGATGACGATTTTTCCTAAATCAGTCGCCAGCTCCTGAGCCATGTGGTCGTAGCCTGCCGTATTCGGATGACCGACCTCGATGTTGACCCACTCGGACTGTGACTTCGTCGGGAACCAGCGCTCATACAGCGGGCTGATGAAAGCGATGCGATGATCGCGTGCGTACTTCTCAAGAACGCCGTTGACGTAGCGCTTGTTGGCATTCGAATTTGTCGAGACCGAGACCGGGCCGAGCATTACGAGCTGCGCCGAAGGAAACCGGTCTTTTAGAGCGTTCACCGTCACATCGACCGCCTCTGCGAGGCCAGCGTTTTCCACGTTCTGGTCATTCGAGCCACCTTGAAGAAGGACGAGCTGAAATTCATCCCCGTAGCTCAGGCGCTCGATGCGCTGCAAGAAGGTGCCCTGCCCATCGTTCCCCGAGTTGAGGTATCCCGTCGAGCCAACTCCCTCGACCGCGAAGTCCCAGCCCGGGAGGTAGCGGGGCAGAACTCGTGCGAAACCATCGTTTACCGGATCGACGGAGCCATAGCCCGCGGTGTAGGAGTCACCGAACACAAGCACACGAGGCTGCGCAGGCAGCACAATCGGATCTGGGGGCTCGACTCCCGGCGCGGTAGCGGAAGGCGAGAAGGTTGCTCCTGCGGGAATCTCAACGGCCGGGCGGTCGTCGGGCAAGAGGAATACGACCGCCGTCCCGGCGACAGCGAGCGCCGTCACGATGGTCGCGATCCGCATCGCCTTGCTCCCCAGGAGCTGCGACAGCGCGCGCGGACGACTCACTATGATCCCTTCGATCGAGTGAGCGAGACGATAGCGGAGGGGTGCGCCACGCTGGGGACCGTCGAGTTCGGCTGTACCAGCCATGTCCTCCGCGCTATCCGCGCTGAGGCGGGCATTCCACGTCGCGCCGAGTTCCGCAGTACGGCGGAGATCGCCCGCGTGGCGTCGCAATCGGACGGCTCTTTGGCCGGCGTAAGCGGCATGATTCCTCTTACGCGGTTGGCGGGCGCGGACTCCTGGCCACCGGGTCCATTAGTCATCTCACTTACCGACTGGCCTCAGCTGGGGTACGACCCTGCGGCGAGTCGCGACCATCGTCCCGACCCGACGGGCGAGGCGACGAGAGGGCGGTTCGATGATCCGGTGAAGATACCCAGCCGGTGAGAAGCGATAAAGGCAGAGCCAGAAAGATCTCCAGGGGTGACCTATTGGGCTCGAGCGCCGAGCCCACGGTCACGACAATCGGTTCGTGGACGAGATATGGACTGTAAGAGATTACTCCGAGACATTGCGGCGTCCTACGACTTAAGAACGCCCGAACTGGATCCCAGTCGACGGAGAGGACGAAGACGATCGGGATCCCGTGATGGATAGGCCCTGGGCAGCTGAAGGGGGTACGACGGCCGCCCGAGCGGCAGAAGGGACCACCTGAGAGTGGGGAACAGCAACGCGACAACCAACAGCGACCAGCCGAGGACGTCCGTCGGACCCGAGGTCAGCACCCGTTGCGAGACGGCATCGATCCGAGCCCAGGTAGCGGCAAGCAGGTTGCTCAGGAGCCTCGGCAGGAGAAACCTCGCCCAGATCGACCATCGCACCGACGACAAGGACTGCCAGCAGCGTATTGGCGAGCACCTGCCACCAAGTTGAATCCGCTGAGGCCATAGGGAGCGAGACCTGGCGGGAGCGGTCTGCGATGGAGTGCAATCCTGACTAGCGCCAGGCGGGCGGGTCGCGGGGGCCTTCAGTCGTCGTCGTTAGCGCAGCGTGTTGAGCAGTAGGGGTCGAGTGGGCGCCGTGGCGCGAGACCGCATGCGGCGCAGGGGAGAGATGGGCGCAGTCCGGGTATCAGCGAGCGGAGTCGCTCAGCGAAGCGTTTCGGGGTCACGAGAACCACCTTTTCGGTGACGTCGCGAGCTGCCGAGGGGGAGCCGGACCGCGCTTCGGGTACGCGGACGCTCGCCGGGAGACGTCGTACTTCATTCGTACCCCCGTCGAGCGCGGATTGGTACGTGGTGCGCGGGAAAAGCGGCAATATCAGTACGTCGGAGCGTCGAATCGGAACATCGAGGAACACTCTGTCTCATCTTCGACACGCGCAATCGGCAGCGAGACACAGCAAGACGGAGTGGCGGCGCCGCCGAGACACGCTCGGCGTACACGCCGTTCCTGAGAGCGGCGTCGTAGGGTGAGCCCGTGAAGATCCTTGTCGTCGAAGACGATCCAGCCATGGGCGAAGCACTCGTGGGCGGCCTAGAAGACGCCGGCTACGAAGCGGAGCTGACGACGAACGGCATCGACGCGCTCGTCGCGTTCAGCAACGCCGAGTTCTCGGCCGCCATCGTCGACGTGATGCTCCCCGCGATGTCGGGCTTCGAGATCTGCCGGCGCATCCGCGAGCTGGGCCGCTCCACCCCGATCCTGCTGCTCACCGCCCGCGACTCCGTCGAGGACCGCGTGTTCGGCCTGGA
The DNA here is from genome assembly GCF_022815565.1 of Rathayibacter sp. VKM Ac-2926. Lineage (NCBI taxonomy): Bacteria > Bacillati > Actinomycetota > Actinomycetes > Micrococcales > Microbacteriaceae > Rathayibacter > Rathayibacter sp. VKM Ac-2926. The sequence goes on from NZ_JALGRS010000013.1 coordinate 80,240, forward strand.
CGCCGGCGCCGACGACTACCTGACGAAGCCGTTCGCGTTCACCGAGCTGAACGCGCGGCTGCGGGCGCTGCTGCGGCGCAGCCCGTCGCTGATGTCCACCTCGATCGAGGTCGGCCGCATCACCGTGGACGGATCGAGCATCCGCCGCACCGCGGACAACACGCGCATCCACGTCAGCCCGAAGGAGCTCGAGCTGCTGAAGCTGCTGATCTCGCCGGTCGGCTCGGTCGTCACCCGCCAGCGCATCCTCTCCGAGATCTGGGGCGGCGGCGAGATCGTCGACAACAACATTGTCGACCAGTACGTCAGCTACCTGCGCAAGAAGCTGCCCGCCGAGGACACCGGGGTCAGCATCGTGACGGTGCGCGGCAAGGGCTACTTCCTCCGCCCGGTCGAGTAAACGCATGGCCGCCCCGAGCCCGCTCGCCGCGGCGCGTGCCGCGAGGCGGCGCTCGGGAGCCCTGTCGATCCGCGCCAGGATCACCGTCGGCTCCGTCGCCGTCGCGACCGTGCTCTTCGCCCTCGCCGCGATGCTCTTCTACCAGGTCGTCACCGGCATCGTCGAGCGCAGCGAGCGGACGATCCTCGTCTCGATCGAGGACGAGATCCGGCGCGACATCGCGGCCGGCGACGTCCCCCGGGTCCGGGACTCCTCCACGGGGCAGCTCTACCTCGCGATCACCCCGGACGGCGCGATCGACGCGACCACCATGCCGACCGAGGTGCGCCGCTCGGTGCAGGCGGAGCTGCGCGACCGCGCGGCCGACGCGGTGCCGCGCTACACCGAGGTCGCCACCGCCACCACGCGCTACCTGGTGCGCATCACCGCGGTGGAGGGCGAGGACGGCACCTGGAGCGTCGCCACCGCCCGCGACCAGGCCGCCTCGCAGCTGGTGCTCGACGACTTCGCGCACGTGCTGGTCTACGCGGCGATCTTCCTCGTCGTCACCTTCGGGCTCGCCTCCTGGATCCTCACCGGAGCGGCTCTGGCCCCGGTGCGCCGGATGCGTGCGCGCGCCGACCAGATCGCCGCCGACCCCACTCCCGGCGATCAGCTGCCGGTCGTCGGCACTCGCGACGAGATCGACGAGCTCGCCGAGACGCTCAACGCGTTCCTCGCCAAGCAGACGGCCTCCCTGGCGCGGGAGAAGCAGATGGTCTCGGACGCCAGCCACGAGCTGCGGACGCCGCTCGCCGCGCTCTCGGCCCAGCTCGAGATCGCGCACCACCGCGTGGAGGACCCGGTCGCCGTCGACCGCGTGATCCTCGACGCGCAGAAGAGCGTCGACCGTCTGGTCCGCCTCGCCTCCGCACTGCTGGACATCTCCCGGATCGAGAGCAGGTCGGCCCGGCCCGCCTCGCCCTTCGCCGAGCTGGTCGACGAACTGGTCGGCGCGGTCGACCGCACGCGGCTGCTCGCGGCCGAATCGGACGTCGAGATCGACTACGAGATCGACGAGCGCGAGCCCGCTCGGCTCTACGCCGTCGCCACCCAGGACTTCGGCCGGGTGATCGACAATCTCGTCCGCAACGCGATCCAGGCGATCGGCCACGGCGGGACGATCGTCGCGGCGCTCGCGCAGAAGGACGGCCGACTGCTGCTGACGGTCTCCGACGACGGACCGGGCATGCCGGCCGAGTTCATCCCGGTCGCCTTCGACCGCTTCTCCCGACCCGACGACTCGCGCACGATCGCCTCCGGCGGCAGCGGCCTGGGTCTCGCCCTCGTGCACACGACGGTGCTCTCCGGCGGCGGGACCGTGGCGCTCTCCAACCGGGAGCCGCACGGTCTCGCGGTCGACATCGTGCTGCCACCCGTGGGGTCCGCCGCCCGCTGACGCGACGGCCCGGCAGACGGACCCGCCCGGTCGCTACGGCACGGACGCGACGAAGGCCCCCGGATCGCTCCGGGGGCCTTCGAGGGGGGTCAGCGCCGTTCGTCCTCCGGACGGATCGGCACCGGCTCCGCATCCGCGGGCGGCGGCGACCAGACCGGCGCCTCCGACTCGGCGGGGGTGCCGTCGAGCAGGTTGCGCGCGCGGTTCACCACCTCGGGGTCGACGATCACCGAGTAGCTGGTGGCGATGACCTGCATCGTCGAGGTGAAGTCGCGGCGGCGGCGGTTGACCGCGTAGGAGGCCAGGCCGAAGAGCATGCCGAATCCGGCACCGAGCAGCACGGCCGCGATGAGGAAGGAGAACTCGGTGGCCGGCGAGAAGATGATCAGCAGCAGGCCGAGGAAGACACCGAGCCAGGCGCCCGAGGCGGCGCCGGCCAGGGCGACGCGGCCCCAGGCGAGCTTGCCGGTGACGCGCTCCACGCTCTTGAGGTCGTTGCCGAGGATGGCCAGCTGCTTGACCGGGAAGTCGGCCCGCGCGAGGACGTCGACGGCCTGCTGCGCCTTCTCGTAGGTATCGAAGGTGGCGAGGATCTCGCCGCGCGGGATCGTCGGGGAGGCGGCGCCCCGGCGGTTGTTCATGGGCATCTGCTGAGTCACCTGCTCAGACTGTCACAGAGGACTTGGAGCATTCTGGACACGGATCGGGAGCTTCCCGAGCGCGCGGTGGGAGCGGCGGGACCCCGCGCTCGGCTTCCGCAGGGGCGCCCGGGTCTAGGTTGGTAGCCGTGAGTTCCGCCAGAGTCTTCGTAGCGCGCTTGGCCGGCTGCAGCGTCTTCGACCCGGCGGGCGATCGCGTCGGCAAGGTCCGAGACGTGCTGCTCGTGCACCGTCAGAACGACGCGCCGCGCGTGGTCGGCCTCGTCGTCGAGATCCCCGGCCGCCGCCGGGTGTTCGTCTCGATCGGACGGGTCACCAGCATCGGCAGCGGGCAGATCATCACGACCGGTCTGATCAACGTGCGCCGCTTCGAGCAGCGCGGCGGCGAGGTCCGCGTCATCGCCGAGCTGCTCGGCCGGAGGATGACGTTTGTCGACGGCTCGGGCGACGCGATCGTCGAGGACGTCGCGATCGAGGAGGTCGGGCCGGGCGAGTGGGAGCTCGCCCAGCTCTTCGTCCGCCGCCCCAAGACCAGCCCCTCCCCCTTCGCCAAGGGCGCGACGACCTTCGCCGGCTGGCGCGAGGTCCGCGAGAGCGTGTCCACCGAGGCGCAGTCGGCCGAGCAGTACGTGGCGAGCCTCTCCGAGCTCAAGCCCGCCGACCTCGCCAGCACGCTCCTCGACCTGCCGCAGCAGCGGATGCTCGAGGTCGCCGGCGAGCTCTCCGACGACCGGCTCGCCGACGTCCTCGAGGAGATGCCCGAGAGCGAGCAGGTCGAGATCCTCGGCCGGCTCGACGACGACCGCGCGGCCGACGTCCTCGACCAGATGCAGCCGGATGACGCGGCCGACCTGATCGCGCAGCTCTCGGACGAGCGCGGCGAGGCGCTCCTCGAGCTGATGGAGCCGGAGGAGGCGGACGACGTCCGCATGCTCCTCTCCTACGCTCCCGAGTCGGCCGGTGGACTGATGACGACCGAGCCGATCATCGTCTCGTCCGAGGCGACCGTCGCCGAGGGCCTCGCGATGATCCGCCGACACGAGCTGGCCCCGGCGCTCGGCGCCGCGGTCTGCGTCACCCTGCCGCCGTACGAGCCGCCGACCGGCCGCTTCCTCGGCATGGTGCACTTCCAGCGGATGCTCCGCTACCCGCCGCACGAGCGCCTCGGCACCCTGCTCGACCAGAGCCTGGACCCGATCACGCCCGACACCTCCGCGGCCGAGGTCGCCCGCATCCTCGCGAGCTACAACCTCGTCTCGGTGCCCGTGGTGGACGAGTCGCACCGCCTGGTCGGCGTCGTCACGATCGACGACGTGCTCGACTACCTCCTCCCCGACGACTGGCGCAGCCACGACGGCGACGACGAACCGCGCGTGCCGGTGAGCACGACGACCCAGGGCATACCGATCGCGCCGCCCGCGGCGGCGACCAGCAGGTTCAGGGCAGGACGACGAGGACGGAGGGGTGCGCGTGGCTAGGGACACCAAGCAGGATCGACGGCTCGACGCCCCGAAGGGCCTGCGCACGCGGGTGCTCCCCCGGCGCAACCGGCAGAGCAGCGACCGCTTCGGCCGCCTGACCGAATCCTTCGCCCGCGGCATGGGCACGCCGTGGTTCCTCGTCGGCATGACGATCTTCTGCGTGTTCTGGCTGCTGTTCAACACCTACGGCCCCGAGGAGTCGCGCTTCGACTCCCAGGCCCTGGGCTTCACGGTGCTCACGCTGATCCTGTCCCTGCAGGCCTCCTACGCGGCGCCCCTGCTGCTGCTCGCGCAGAACCGCCAGGACGACCGCGACCGCGTGCAGATCGAGCAGGACCGCCAGCGCGCCGAGCGCAACCTCGCCGACACGGAGTACCTGGCCCGCGAGGTCGTCGCGCTCCGCCTGGCGATCCGCGACATGGCGAGCAAGGACTTCATCCGCTCCGAGCTGCGCAGCCTCGTCGAGGAGCTCGAGAAGGACCGGGCGGAGTCGATCGCGAGCGAGCGGCGCGATGCCTGACGTCGCCGTGACGGGTCCGGCGGATCCCGCCGCTCTCGAGAGCGCGGTGCTCGCGGCGCTCGCGCGGGTCATCGATCCCGAGATCCGGAAGCCCATCACCGAGCTCGACATGGTCGACGCGGTGACGGTCGGCGAGGACGGCGCGGTGACCGTCGCCATCCGGCTGACGATCGTCGGCTGCCCGGCCGCGACCGCGATCGAGCGCGATGTCCGCGCGGCGGCGGAGTCTGCGGCGGGCTCCGCCGCGGTGCGGGTCGAGGTCGGCGTGATGACGCCGGCGCAGCGCACGGCTCTGACCGAGCGGCTGCGCGGCGGGCGGCGCGAGATGCCGTTCGGCCCGGACTCGCTGACGCGGGTCTACGCGGTGACCAGCGGCAAGGGCGGGGTCGGCAAGTCGACCGTCACCGCGAATCTGGCGGTGGCCCTGGCCCGGCGCGGGCTCGCGGTCGGGCTGGTCGACGCCGACGTGCACGGCTTCTCCATCCCGGGGCTGCTCGGACTGATGCACGACGGCCGCGTCGCGGGGCCGACGCGCGTCGGCGAGCTGATGCTCCCCCCGGTCGCGCACGGCGTGAAGGTGATCTCGATCGGGATGTTCCTCGAGGGCGACACCCGCGGCGCGGCCGTCTCCTGGCGGGGACCGATGCTGCACCGCACCATCTCGCAGTTCCTCACCGACGTGTACTTCGGCGACCTGGACGTGCTGCTGCTCGACCTGCCGCCGGGCACGGGCGATGTCGCCATCTCGATCGGGCAGCTCCTGCCGCACGCGGAGGTGCTGATCGTGACGACTCCGCAGCCGGCCGCCGCCGACGTGGCGGAGCGCAGCGGTGCGCTCGCCCGGCAGTCGGGGCAGCGCATCGTCGGCGTGGTCGAGAACATGTCCGGGCTGCCGCAGCCCGACGGGTCGGTGCTCGAGCTCTTCGGCAGCGGCGGCGGCGCCGAGGTGGCCCGCCGGCTCAGCGCGAGCGGTGAGGACGTGCCGCTGCTCGCCTCGCTGCCGATCAGCGTGGCGCTGCGCGCAGGCGGCGACGACGGCCTGCCGGTCGTCATCGGAGACCCGGAGGACCCGGCCGCCGTCGCGATCACGGAGCTGGCCCGGACCCTCGCCTCGCGTCCGCGCGGTCTGACGGGCCGCCGCCTCCCGATGTCGGTCGGCTGAGGCCTTCGCCGCAGGCCCCGGCCTGAGCGGGTCTCGATACGGCCGCTGCGCGGCCTACTCGACCAGCATGCAAGGGCCGCACTGCGGGCTGCTCGACCAGCAGGCAAGGGCCGCACTGCGGGCTGCTCGACCGGCCGCAACCGAGGGAAGTGCCGCAACCATGCTGGTCGAGTAGCCCCGCAGGGGCGTATCGAGACCCACCGTCGTCAGCACTTCGGCCGACGGCGCGCGTCAGGTGGCTTCGAGGTCGATGGGCGGGGGCGCCACCGTCGAGAGCTCGCCGGCTCCGGCCGACCGCTTCATCGTCGTGTAGTAGCTGTCCGCCGTCGAGGCGCCGCCGCCCGCGGTGACGGGCGCGGAGACCGCGGAGGGCGGCTTGACCGTGGGGGCCGGCTCGTCCTCGAGCAGGGCGTCGCGGATGATGCGCCGCGGGTCGTACTGCCGCGGATCGAGCTTGCGCCAGTCGACCTCGTCGAACTCGTCGCCCATCTCGTCCTTCACGCGCTCGCGCGCCTGCGTGGCGAATCCGCGGACCTTCCGCACCAGCGCAGCGAGCTGCGAGGCGTAGTAGGGGAGGCGGTCAGGGCCCAGCACGAAGACGGCGATGACTCCGATGATGAGGAGCTTGTCGAACGTCAAACCGAACACGGGACCACCCTAGTCCGCCGCGCCTGCGCCGACGACCGCACGGACCCCCGTACCCTGGCGATGCGCAGGCGCGATCCGCCCGCCGCGACCACCACCAGAGGAGCCCGCCCGTGTCCGACAAGGATGCCAACTGGAAGTACGCCGAGGACGCCGTCGTCGAGCCCGAGGCGATCGCCTCCGCCCGCCGGCTCGCCGTCGAGCTGGGCATCGACGCGATCGCGCCCTCGATCGGCGCGCAGTCCGCGCTCGTCGCGGCGGCAGCCCGGGCGACGTCGATCATCGAGATCGGAACCGGCACCGGCGTGAGCGGACTCTGGCTGCTCGACGGCGCCCCGGAGGCCATGCTGACCTCGATCGACTCGGAGGCGGTGCACCAGCAGCACGCCCGCGCGCAGTTCCACGAGGCCGGCATCTCGCCGAACCGCCTGCGCCTGATCCCGGGCCGCGCCCTCGAGGTGCTCCCCCGGATGAACGAGAACTCCTACGACATCGTCTTCGTCGACGGCGATCCGCTGCAGGTCATCGAGAACGTCGAGCACGCGCTGCGCCTCGTCCGCGTCGGCGGCACCGTGCTCGTGCCGCACGCTCTCTGGCGCGGCCGGGTCTCCAACCCCGCGCAGCGCGACGAGATCGCCTCCGCCTTCCGGACGCTGGTCGCCGAGGTCTGCGGCTCGCCGGCCGTGGTCAGCGTGCTGTCGCCGATCGGCGACGGGCTGCTGCAGGCAAACAAGCGCCGCGCGTAGCACGGGCCCGACCCCGGGAACGAGGGAACGCCCGTCGCATCGGATGCGGCGGGCGTTCTCGACGGTGCTGGTGGGTCAGGCTGGAGTCACCACCGACGCGAGAGCGTCGTGGAGTTCTTTCGCCTCTGCATCGTTGACTGAGACGACGAGGCGTCCGCCGCCTTCGAGCGGAACGCGCACGACGATGAGTCGCCCCTCCTTAACAGCCTCCATCGGTCCGTCTCCGGTCCTCGGCTTCATGGCCGCCATAGAGTTCCCCTTTCGTGACGTATCCGTCTATTATCGTGCATCCGCGCCAGGGACGAAATCGGCGGCCTTCCGCGGAAACGCGGCGTCGATCACGGCGGTGTCCAGTCGTAGCCGTCGACGGCCCAGCCGATGGTGATCCAGCCGATCTGGCCGGCGATCGAGACGAGCACCAGCGCGCTCCGGAACAGGGGCGAGCGCGGCACCGCGAGCGCTCCGACCAGCGGGAACATCGGGCCCAGCAGGCGGAACGTGCTCGACTGCGGGAAGAAGAAGGCGAAGAGGTAGACGCCGTAGCCCGCGATCCACGCGCGGCTGAAGAGGTCCAGCCGCCGCGTCCAGGGCGACGCGAGGATGCCGACGAACAGCAGCACGAGGACGACGACCAGCGCGATGCCGACCATCGGCGCGCCGAACCACCAGCCGCCCCACCACGCGCCGCCCTGGAACCAGGAGGTGAAGGGGAACAGCTCCTGGTAGCCGATGTAGGAGGCTCGCCAGGCCAGCTCGGTGTCGGTGTAGGCCGTCGGCGAGCCGGTGACCGCCCAGGCCACCGCGGGCCAGAGGAAGCCGACGACGAGGCCCCACACCGTCAGCGCGACGGCGGGCACGGCGTCGGCCCGCGGGAACGGCTCCTTCGAGCGCCGGACGAACCGGTAGACGACGTAGAGGCCCATCGCCGCGGCGAAGGCCAGCCCGCTCGGGCGCGTCAGCCCGAGCGCGAGCACGACCGGGAAGACCCAGGCGTACCGGCGCCGGACGAGCAGCAGCAGCACGATCGCGGTCAGCATCATCGCCATCGACTCGGCGTAGGCGATCTGCAGCATCGGCGAGGTCGGCGCGACGCAGAAGAACAGCACGGCGACGAGGGACTGCGACTCGCTCAGCGAGTGCCGCATCAGCCGGTAGAGCACCAGGCAGGTGACGGCCGCGCAGATCACCGAGACGGCGACACCGGCGGTGGCCCAGCCGAGGCCGGTCAGCACCATCAGCAGTCGCACGACGACCGGGTAGAGCGGCATGAACGCCCACGCGTTCTCGCCGATCTCACCCGCGTCGGTCACGGGCAGCTCGGTCGGATAGCCGGCGGTCGCGATGATCTCGTACCAGCGGCCGTCCCACATCGTCGCGAAGTCGACGTAGGCCGGCGACGGGCCGGTCCACGAGTTCGCCTGCTGATTCGCGGCGAACTGCAGCATGATCACGGTCGTCACGATGCGGGTGAGGACGAAGACCGCGAGGACGCGCGCCCACCAGGGGACGAGGCGCAGCTGCGCGCGACGGCGGACCGGGAGCCCGGTGAGGACGGCGCTCACGCGCAGCCGCGCAGCCAGCGGCGGAGGCCCTCGGTGCAGGCGGTGATCTCGTGCACGGCGACGTGCTCGTCGTCGGCGTGCGCCTTGAGCGGGTCGCCGGGGCCGTAGTTGACGGCGGGGATGCCCATCGCGGAGAAGCGGGCGACGTCGGTCCAGCCGTACTTGGGCTTCGCCTCGGCGCCGACCGCGGCGATGAAGGCCTGCGCGAGCGGAGCGTCGAGCCCGGGGCGCGCGCCCTCGGCCAGATCGACGACATCGACCTCGAAGCCCTCGAACAGCTCCCGGAGGTGGGCGACCGCCTCCTCGCCGGTGCGGTTCGGCGCGAAGCGGTAGTTGACGTGCACCGTGCAGAGGTCGGGGATCACGTTGCCCGCCACTCCCCCGCTGATGCGGACCGCGTTGACGCCCTCGCGGTAGACGAGGCCCTCGACCTCGACCTCGCGCGGCTGGTAGGCGGCGAGGCGGTCCAGGATCGGGGCGGCGGCGTGGATCGCGTTCTCGCCGACCCAGCTCCGGGCGGAGTGCGCGCGGCGGCCGTGCGTCGTCACGTCGACGCGGAGCGTGCCGTTGCAGCCGCCCTCGACCTCGCCCCTGGTCGGCTCGCCGAGCACGGCGAAGTCGGCGGCGAAGACGTCCGGGCGGTGGCGGGAGAGGCGGCCGAGGCCGTTGAGGTCGGAGGCGACCTCCTCGTTGTCGTACCAGATCCAGGTGACGTCGACGACCGGATCGGTCAGCTCGGCGGCGAGGACCAGCTGGACGGCGACGCCGGCCTTCATGTCGGTGGTGCCACGGCCGACGAGGTGCTCGACGCCATCGATCGTCTCGGCGCGCACCGGGAGGTTGTCGTTGATCGGGACCGTGTCGAGGTGGCCGGCGATGACGACGCGCTGCTCGCGCCCGAGGTTCGTCCGGGCGACCACGGTGTGGCCGTCGCGGAGCACCTCGAGGTGCGGGTACTGCTCGAGGGCCAGCTGCACCGCATCGGCCAGCGCCAGCTCATCGCCGGAGACGGAGGGGATGTCGCAGAGCACGCGGGTCAGCGCGATCGGATCGGAGCCCAGATCGAGGGGCGCGACGGGCGCCGGGGCGGAGGTCGGTACGGCCATGCGCCCCAGGGTACCGGCCGGATCGTGCGCGCTACCCTGGGCGACATGAGCCTCCAGAACACCGCTGACTCCGCCGTGCCCGCGCCCGCCTCCGCCTGGGGCTACGGGCTGGCGACGATCGCCTCGGACGGCACCGTCCTCGACACCTGGTTCCCGGAGCCGCGGCTGGGCACGATCCCCGCGGGCCGCGACCCGTGGATCGTGCCGGCGGAGTTCGAGGCCCTCGCCGGTGAGGACCCGCGGCGCGAGGTGCGGATCGACGTGGTGACGCTGCAGATCGACCTGCAGAGCGCGCCGGCGTCGACGTCGGACGCGTACCTCCGGCTGCACCTGCTCTCGCACCTGCTCGTCCAGCCGAACACAGTGAACCTCGACGGGATCTTCGCGCACCTGCCGAACGTCGTGTGGACGAACGCCGGGCCGGTCGCGCCGGACTCGTTCACCCGGCTGCGTCCGTCGCTGCGGCGCCACGGGATCCAGGCCGCAGGGATCGACAAGTTCCCGCGACTGACGGACTACGTCACGCCGGCGAAGGTGCGCATCGCGGACACGTCGCGGGTGCGCCTGGGCGCGCACCTCGCTCCCGGGACGACGGTCATGCACGAGGGGTTCGTCAACTTCAACGCCGGGACGCTCGGCAGCTCGATGGTCGAGGGCCGCATCTCGCAGGGCGTCGTCGTCGGCGACGGCTCGGACATCGGCGGCGGCGCCTCGATCATGGGGACGCTCTCCGGCGGTGGCGTGCAGCGCGTGTCGATCGGCGCGCGGGCGCTGCTCGGCGCGAACTCCGGCATCGGCATCTCGATCGGCGACGACACCGTCGTCGAGGCCGGGCTCTACGTCACGGCGGGCACGAAGGTCGTCGTCGTCGGCGGCGCCCCGCGCGCCGACGGGCGGCCGCAGACGGTGAAGGCCGTCGAGCTCTCAGGGGTGCCGAACCTGCTCTTCCGCCGCAACTCGCTCACCGGCGCGGTCGAGGTGCTCCCCCGCACCGGCGCCGGCATCGAGCTGAACACGGCCCTGCACGCCTGACGCAAGGCTTCGATGCGCCGCGATCGGTCCATGCTGGTCGAGTAGCCGCGGAACGCGGCGTATCGAAACCCACCCCTAGGCGGACGCGGGGTCTCGATACGCCCGCTGCGCGGGCTACTCGACCAGCATGAGCGGCCCGCGCGCGGGCCACTCGACCAGCATGGTGGGCCAGCTGCGCAGCCTGCTCGACCAGCAGGGCGAAACATGCTGGTCGAGTAGCCGCGGCACGCGGCGTATCGAGACCCACCCGCCGACGGGCTCCTCGGGCCGGGTCAGCGGCCGGTGGGCCAGTGGCGCTCGGGGGCTCCCGTGTAGAGCTGCTGGGGGCGGCCGATCTTGGTCTGCTTGTCGGTGTTCATCTCGCGCCAGTGCGCGATCCAGCCGGGCAGGCGGCCGATGGCGAACAGGACGGTGAACATCCGGGTCGGGAAGCCCATCGCCTTGTAGATGACGCCGGTGTAGAAGTCGACGTTCGGGTAGAGGCGGCGCTCCTTGAAGTAGTCGTCCTCCAGGGCGAGGGCCTCGAGCTCCATCGCGATGTCGAGCAGCGGGTCCTTGACGCCGAGCGCCTGCAGCACCTCGGACGCGCTCTCCTTGACGAGCTTCGCGCGCGGGTCGTAGTTCTTGTAGACCCGGTGGCCGAAGCCCATCAGGCGGACGCCCTCCTCCTTGTTCTTCACCCGCTCGACGAAAGTCTGGACGCTCTCGCCGGACTCGCGGATGCGGCCGAGCATCGTCAGCACGGCCTCGTTCGCGCCGCCGTGCAGCGGGCCGAACAGGGCGTTGATGCCGGCCGAGACCGACGCGTAGAGGTTCGCCTCGGTCGAGCCGACCAGGCGGACGGTGGAGGTCGACGCGTTCTGCTCGTGGTCCTCGTGCAGGATCAGCAGCCGGTCGAGCGCCTTCGAGAGCACCGGATCCACCTCGAACGGCTCGGCCATGGTGCCGAAGTTCAGGCGGAGGAAGTTGTCGACGAAGCTCAGCGAGTTGTCCGGGTAGAGGAACGCCTGGCCGATCGCCTTCTTGTGCGCGTACGCCGCCATCACCGGCAGCTTCGCGAGCAGGCGGATGGTGGTCAGCTCGACCGCCTCCGGGTCCTTCGGGTTCGAGCTGTCCTCGTAGTAGGTCGACAGCGCCGAGACACCGGCCGAGAGGACCGACATCGGGTGCGCGCTGTGCGGCAGCGCGTCGAAGAAGCGCTTGAGGTCCTCGTGCAGCAGCGTGTGCCGGCGGATGCGGTCGTCGAAGCCGGCGAGCTCGTCCGCGGTGGGCAGCTCGCCGTAGATCAGCAGCCAGGCCACCTCGAGGTACGTCGCGTTCGTCGCGACCTCCTCGATCGGGTAGCCGCGGTAGCGCAGGATCCCCTCGTCGCCGTCGATGTAGGTGATGCTCGACTTGGTGGCGGCCGTGTTGACGAAGCCGTAGTCGAGCGACATCAGACCGGTCTGCTTCGACAGGGTCGAGAAGTCGATGCTCGAGGAGCCGTCGACGCTGCGCAGGACCGGGAACTCCGCGGTGCGATCACCGAACGTGAGCGTCACCTTCTCGGGCAGGACCTCGGCCGCGGCCGGCGCACTCTCCGTGGCGGGCTCAGGTGTCTCCACCGTCGCGGTTCCGTCGCTCTGCGTGCCGGATTCGGTCACAACGCCTCCCAGGTCATCGGTCGCACCCGGGTGCGCTCGCGCGGAGCGGGCGGCGCCGGGGGCTGGAACTGTCCGGAACCAGGGCCGTTTGTGGCGACGCTGACCGTACCCCATACAGCCTATGGGCAAAGCGGCGGCACTGTGACACCGCCCAGTGCTCGCCCCCGTCCGTTGTGGGGATCCTTCAGGATCACGGCGAGCCGAGGGTCAGAGACCGCCCGCCAGCCGCTCGGCGGCGGCCGCGATCCGCTCGTCGGTGGCCGTCAGCGAGAGGCGGACGTGCTCGGTGAAGTGGTCGCCGTAGAAGACGCCGGGGCCGGCGAGGATCCCCAGGCGCGCGAGCCGGTCGATCGACTCCCAGGCGGGTCGCCCCTCGGTCGCCCAGAGGTAGAGGCCGGCCTCGCTGCGGTCGACGCGGAAGCCCGCGGCTTCGAGCGCCGGGCGCAGGAGGTCGCGCCGGGACCGGTAGCGCTCCTTCTGCTCCGCCACGTGCCCGTCGTCGCCGAGCGCGACGACCATCGCCTCCTGCAGCGGGGCGGGGACGATCATCCCGGCGTGCTTGCGGACGGTGACGAGCCGCGCGATCAGCTCGCGGTCGCCCGCGACGAAGGCGGCCCGGTAGCCGGCCAGGTTGGACTGCTTGCTGAGGGAGTAGACGCCGAGCACGCCGCGGCGTTCCTCGCCCGCCACGCGAGGATCGAGGACGCTCGGGATCGGCTCGTCGGCCCAGCGGCGGTCCCAGCCGAGCTCGGCGTAGCACTCGTCGCCCGCGACGACCGCTCCCAGCTCGCGCGCCCGGTCGACCGCGCGCCTCAGCGCGTCGACGTCGAGCACGGCGCCGTCGGGATTGCCGGGCGAGTTCAGCCAGACGAGGCGCGTCTCGGCCGGCCACTCGTCGGGGTCGTCGGAGGCGAGCACCGAGGCTCCGGCGATCGCGGCGCCCATCGCATAGGTGGGGTACGCGGCGCGCGGGTGGACGACGACGTCGCCCTCGCCGAGACCGAGGAGGAACGGCAGCCAGGCGACGAGCTCCTTCGAGCCGATCGTCGGCAGCACCTCGTCGAGGCCGAGCCCCGGGACGCCCCGGCGCCGGGCGTACCAGGCGGCGATCGCCTCGCGCAGGGCGGGAGTGCCGACCGTGGTCGGGTAGGCGTGCGCGTCCGTCGCCCGGGCGAGCGCCGCGCGGATCGGCTCGGGCGTCGGGTCGACCGGCGAGCCGATCGAGAGGTCGACGAGGCCGCCGGGGTGCGCGGAGGCGACCCGGGTGGCGGGACCCATCAGGTCCCAGGGGTAGTCCGGCAGCGATCCGAGTGCCACGGACGCGCGCTCAGTGGCTCTGCGGCGGGAGGACGGCGATGACCGGGTGGTCCTTCGCGATCACTCCGACCTTCGCGGCGCCGCCGGGCGAGCCGATCTCGTCGAAGAACTCGACGTTGGCCTTGTAGTAGTCGGACCACTCCTCGGGGAGGTCGTCCTCGTAGTAGATGGCCTCGACGGGGCACACCGGCTCGCACGCCCCGCAGTCGACGCACTCGTCGGGGTGGATGTAGAGCGAGCGCTCGCCTTCGTAGATGCAGTCGACCGGGCATTCGTCGATGCAGGCGCGGTCTTTGACATCGACGCACGGAAGTGCGATCACGTAGGTCACGGTCGTGGACGTCCCTTCGAACAGTGTTCTCTATCGTACGGGGAGCGGCGGGGCGGTGCTGTCGGCCGCCGGTTCCGCCGGAGCGGGGCGGGACGGCGGACGGACCCGCGGCCAGGCGATCACCACGAGGGCGATCAGCGCGGGGGCGAAGGTCCAGACCACGCCGAGGCCGTTGGCCGGCACGAGGACCGAGCCGCCGGTGCTGCGCAGCGCCAGCAGCCCGATCGCACCGAGCAGGCCCATCGCGGTGCAGAAGGCGACGAAGCGGTCCACCATCACGAGACGGAGTCCGAGCAGCAGGAGCAGCACGGCGGCCAGCGACACGGCGAGGCCGACCGGGAGCTCCGCGTCGCCGACGGTCACGGTGCTCTGGTGCGCGACGGTCGTGATCGCGCCGACCACCGCGCCGGTCAGCACCGAGAGCAGACCCGAGACGATGCGGGTGCCGAGATCGGGCCGCTCCTCGGCGACCGGCTCCGGCGGCCTCGGCGCACCCTCGGGGCGGAAGCGCTCGAGGCGGCAGATCGGGAACGGCGGGCCGCTCGAGAGCCGCAGCTCGTCGCCGTCGACGACGAGCTGCGTGCGGTGCGCCTCGAGCGCCGCGCGCTTGCGGGCGTAATCGGTGTCGTCGAGCTCGATCGCGACGTCGCCGGGCTGCTCGGGGACGGCGTCGGGCAGGACCGCCAGGTAGCGCAGTCCGAGCCGCTCGGCGGCCGTCGAGGCGATCAGGGCGGCGCGGATGTGGTCGGGATGGCCGTAGCCGCCGCCGACGTCGTAGGAGAGCACGAGGGTCGCGCCGGTCTGCAGGAGGACGGCGACGAGGTCGGCGATCGCCTCCTCCTCCGGCGCGGAGGTGAAGGAGCGCGGGTCGACGGGCTCGAGCGGGACGGGCACGCGACCCGGGCCCCACTGCATGCCGGAGTCGCGGTAGACCCGCGGGGCGAGGCCGGCGGCGCGGGCGGCCGGGTCGCCGAGGAAGCGGTGATCGGCCACGCCGAGGGCGGTCAGGGCGACGACCAGCTCGGTGGTGCGGTGCGCGGCGAGCTCGTCCGAGCCCTCGAGGTGCGCGAGATCGGCCGGGATGACCTCGCCGCACTCGCCGCGCGTCGCGGTGACGACGGTGACCGCGGCGCCGTCCGCGACGAGTCGCGCGAGGGTCCCGCCCATCGTGATGGTCTCGTCGTCGGGATGGGCGTGCACCGCCACGACCCGCTCGCCTGCGCCGTCTCGACTCGCGTCCACTCTCCGCCTCTCGTCCGTCCTGTGCTCTCGTTCCGCCGCGGTGCCCCGCTCGAAGCGCGTCCGACCGGCCGCTCGGCGCCGCACATCGCGCGCCCGGCGTCCTGTGTGGACACGCGACCGGATGGCCACTACAGTCGTCCACGGGTTAGGCAAGGCTTACCTGAGGATGCGGCCCGGGGGTGGGCTTCGCACCGTCCTCCCGTGCAGACGACGAAGAGAACACACGTGCTCGCAAACTACCTCATCGGCCTCCGTGAAGGCCTCGAAGCCGGGCTCGTCGTCGGCATCCTCGTCGCCTACCTGACCAAGCTGCAGCGGCGCGACGTGCTCCCCCGGCTCTGGACGGGCATCGCCGCCGCGGTCGTCCTCTCCCTCGTCACCGGCGCGATCCTCACCTGGGGCCCCTACGGGCTCAGCTTCACCGCGCAGGAGCTCCTCGGCGGCGGCCTCTCGCTGCTCGCCGTCGGCCTCGTCACCTGGATGATCTTCTGGATGGGCGCGAACGCCCGCAGCCTGAAGGGCGAGCTCGAGTCCAAGCTGGACGCCGCGGTCAGCGGCTCCGCCCTCGGGATCGTCGTGCTCGGCTTCGTCAGCGTCGGCCGCGAGGGGATCGAGACCGCCCTGTTCGTCTGGGCGAGCGTCTCCTCGAGCAGCGCCTCCTCCGCCTCCAACGCCTGGGTCGGCACGATCGGCGCCTTCCTCGGCATCCTCAGCGCGGTCGTCGCCTCCTACCTGATCTTCCGCGGCTTCGTCCGGATCGACCTCGGCCGCTTCTTCACCTGGACCGGCGGCTTCCTCATCGTCGTCGCGGCCGGGGTGCTGCTCTACGGCGTCGGCGACCTGCAGGAGGCGGCGCTGCTGCCCGGCTGGGGCACTCCGCTGTTCGACCTCGGCCCGATCCTGCCGGCCACGGTCGCCGCGGTCCTCGGCGGACTCTTCAACTACACGCCCGAGCCGACGGCACTGCAGTTCTCCGCCTGGCTGCTCTACCTCGTGGTCGTCGGGTCCCTCTTCGTCCGCCAGGTCCGCTCCCGCCGGCCGCGACGGGGCAGCGCGGCCCCGGTCGCCGCTCCCGTCGCCACCTCCGTCTGATCCCGCCCCGGCACCGCCGGGACGACCTCCCACCACCAGGAGAACCATGCCCCCGCGCACTCGACCCCGCCTCCCCCGCGTCGCCACCGGCCTCGCCGGCGCCGGCGCTCTCGCCCTGCTCCTCACCGGCTGCGTGCCGAACACCCCGGCCGCCTCCTCCGCCGCGGCCCTCGACGTCGCGATCGACGACGGCGCCTGCGCGGTGTCCGCCGCCACGGCCGAGGCGGGTGCGGTCACCTTCGCGCTCGAGAACACCGGATCGGACGTCAACGAGTTCGAGATCCTCGCCGAGGACAAGCTGCGCATCGTGGGCGAGAAGGAGAACGTCACCCCCGGTCAGAGCGTCTCCTACGTCGCCCAGCTCGAGCCCGGCACCTACTACACGGCCTGCAAGTTCCAGCAGGTCGGCGCTCCCGTCGGGCTCGCCGAGTTCACCGTGACCGGCGAGGCGACCGAGCAGTCGGCCGACGAGCAGGCCGCGACCGAGGCCGCCGTCACCAACTACGTCTCCTACGTGCAGTCGCAGTCCGGCGAGCTGCTGCCCGCCGTGACGTCCTTCGCCGAGGCGTACGCGGCGGGCGACGACGAGAAGGCGCGCAGCCTCTTCGCCGCGACCCGCGTCTTCTACGAGCGCATCGAGCCGACCGCCGAGGCCTTCGGCGACCTCGACCCGAAGATCGACTACCGCGAGGTCGACGCCGTCGCCGAGGGCCTGGACTGGACCGGCTTCCACCGGATCGAGAAGGACCTCTGGGTCCCCGCCGCCGACGCGCTGAACTCCGACGGGACGAGCGCCTGGCTCGACTGGGCGCCCTCTACTCCCGAGCAGCGGACGGCCTTCGCCGACGGGCTCGTCTCCGACGTGCAGGACCTCTACGACCTCGTCGCCGCGCCCGATTTCACCGTCTCGGTCGGCGACATCTCGAACGGCGCGATCGGCCTGCTGGACGAGGTCGCCGCGGGCAAGATCACCGGCGAGGAGGACTGGTGGTCGGGCACCGACCTGACCGACTTCGCCGCGAACGTGCAGGGCGCGGAGGTGGCCTTCGGCAACGTCGAGCCGATCGCGACCGCCACCGGTGACGACGGCGCCGCGCTCACCGCCGAGATCGGCCAGCGCTTCGCCGAGCTCGACGCGATGCTCGCCCAGTACGGCTCGATCGACTCGGGCTTCGTCGCCTACTCGAGCGTCACCGACGAGCAGAAGAAGGAGCTCTCGGACCAGGTGAACGCCCTGTCCGAGCCGCTCTCGCAGCTGACCCACACGGTGCTCGGCGTCGAGGAGCCCGCGGAGTAGTGGAGCCCGAGCAGAACGCCGCCGGCCCCGCCGACGAGTCGGGCCGACCCGACGAGCAGCCCCGCCGCCTCTCGCGGCGCGGGCTGCTCGGCCTCGTCTCGGCGGGGACCGCGGGCCTCGCGGCGGGGATCGGCGGCACCGTCGCCGTCACCTCGGCGACCAGCGCGAGCGCCTCCTCCGCCGCGACGCGCGTCGTGCCGTTCCACGGCGCGAACCAGGCCGGCATCACCACGGCCGCGCAGGACCGGCTGCACTTCGCGGCGTTCGACCTGTCCTCCACCGCGACCCGCGACGACCTGATCGAGCTGCTGCAGGACTGGACCCTCGCGGCCGCCCGCCTCACCCGGGGCCTCGATGTCAGCGAGGAGGGCGCCGTCGGCGGCCCGGACACGGCGCCGCCGGACGACACCGGCGAGGCGCTCGGCCTCGACGCGTCCTCGCTCACGCTGACCTTCGGCTTCGGGCCGACGCTCTTCACCGACGAGTCGGGTGCCGACCGCTTCGGCCTCGCCGACCGCCGGCCGGCCGAGCTCGCGGCGCTCCCCCGGTTCCGCGGCGACGCGCTGGTGCCGACCGCGGGCGGCGGGGACCTCTGCATCCAAGCGTGCGCCGATGACCCGCAGGTCGCGGTGCACGCGATCCGCAACCTCAGCCGCATCGCCTTCGGTCGCGCGTCGCTGCGCTGGTCGCAGCTCGGCTTCGGCCGCACCTCCTCCACCTCGACCGCGCAGGCGACTCCGCGGAACCTCTTCGGCTTCAAGGACGGCACGGCCAACATCAAGTCCGAGGAGCCGGACGCCGTGCAGGAGCACGTCTGGGTGCAGGACGCCGACGGCCCGGCCTGGCTCGCGGGCGGCAGCTACCTCGTGGCGCGCAAGATCCGGATGATCATCGAGACCTGGGACCGCAGCCAGCTCGGCGAGCAGGAGCGCGTGATCGGCCGGAGCAAGGGCTCCGGCGCCCCGCTCTCGGGCGGCGGCGAGTTCACTGAGCCCGACTTCGAGGCGGCGGGGGCGACCGGCGTGCCGCTGGTCGACAAGGAATCGCACGTGCGGCTCGCGCACCCGACCGTGAACAACGGCGTCCGGCTGCTGCGCCGCGGCTACAACTTCGTCGACGGCAACGACGAGCTCGGACGACTGAACGCGGGGCTGTTCTTCCTCTCGTTCCAGCGGTCGCCGGAGCAGTTCATCACCGTGCAGAGGAACCTCGCGACCGATGCGCTCAACGAGTACATCAAGCACGTGGGTTCGGCGGTCTTCGCCGTCCCGCCGGGGGTGCGCGACGAGGGCGACTTCGTGGGCTCGGGGCTGTTCGCCTGATCCGGCAGCGTTCCTGAGGGAATCTCCATGCCGGCACAGCTCGTCGGCGGCTGCCTCTCCGAGTGCGGCAAGGTCGGCTCCCTAGCCTCGACGGCGATGTCCGGGAACAGTGCGAAGAACCAGCCGACCAAGCGCGAGCGCCAGGAGCTCGCCCGCCTCGAGGCGAAGGAGCGGCGCGAGCAGGAGCGGCGCCGGAAGCGGCGGAACCGGGTGCTCGGGCAGAGCGGAGCGGCCGTCGGAGTGCTCGCCGTCGTGGCGCTCGTCGCGTGGAACGTCTGGTCGCAGCAGGAGATCGCCAGCACCGGGCCGGCGAACATGCTGAGCGACGGGATCGTGCTCGCGGGGGCGGAGTCGGCGGTCACTCCGGTGATGACCGCCCCCCTCGAGGCGGGCGAGGAGCCGGTGCCGACCGACGAGGCCGCCACGCGCGCGGGCGGCGTCGTCACCGTCGACCTCTACGTGGACTACCTCTGCCCGTACTGCGGGCAGTTCGAGACCGCCAACATGGCGAACCTGCAGTCGTGGCTGACGCAGGGGGCGATCACGCTCGAGATCCATCCGGTCGCGATCCTCGACTCCTCCTCGGCGGGGTCGGAGTACTCGAGCCGCGCGGCGAACGCCGCGGCCTGCGTGGCGGACGAGGATCCGGACCGCTTCCTTGCCGTGCACGAGGCGCTGTTCGCGAAGCAGCCGGCGGAGGGGACGACCGGGCTGAGCGACGACGAGCTGCGGGCGCTGGTGACCGGGGCGGGCGTGACGGACGACGACGTGCTGGCCTGCATCACGAGCGGCGAGTTCCGGCCGTGGGTGGCGGCGGCCACGAAGCGGGCGACGAGCGGGACCCTGGCGAACTCCTCGGTCGCGAAGCTGAGCTCGACGCCGACCGTGCTCGTCAACGGCGAGCAGTACACCGGGAAGCCGGACGACGCCGACGCGTTCGTCGCCTTCATCACGGCCACGCTCGAGGCCGAGGGCGCGACTCCGACGCCGACGCCGGCGGGCTGACGGCCGGGTCTCGATACGCCGCTGCGCGGCTACTCGACCAGCATGCTGCAGCCCATGCTGGTCGAGCAGCCCTCGCAGAGGGCGTATCGAGACCCACCCTCTGCCGGACCTCGGTCTCGATACGCCGCTGCGCGGCTACTCGACCAGCATGAAGCGGGCCCCGCGGGAGGCCGGCCGAGCAGCAGACGACGGCGGTGCACTCCACGCCGGCCGAGCCGTCTGCGACGGCGCTGCGCTCCATGCTGGTCGAGTAGCCCTCGGAGAGGGCGTATCGAGACCAACGCTCTGCAGGACCCGGGTCTCGATACGCCGCGTTCCGCGGCTACTCGACCAGCATGAAGGGCCGGAACGACGAACGACCGGCGGAGCGGGCTCCGGCCGGTCGTTCGTCGTGGCGGGCGCCTCAGGGGCGCCCGGGGATCAGGCCTGCTTCTTGAGGCGGCTGGTCGCGCGGGCGCGGGCGTTCGCGTCCAGCTCGACCTTGCGGATGCGCACGATCTCGGGGGTGACCTCGACGCACTCGTCCTCGCGGGCGAACTCGAGGCACTCCTCGAGCGTCAGCTGGCGCGAGGGCGTCATCGACTCGAACGTGTCGGAGGTGGACTGACGCATGTTGGTCAGCTTCTTCTCCTTGGTGATGTTCACGTCCATGTCGTCGTTGCGCGAGTTCTCGCCGATGACCATGCCCTCGTAGACCTCCTCGGTGGGGTTCACGAAGAAGGTCATCCGCTCCTGGAGCGCGATGATCGCGAACGGCGTCACGACGCCGGTGCGGTCGGCGACGATCGAACCGTTGTTGCGGGTGACGATGGCGCCGGCCCACGGCTCGTAGCCGTGCAGGATCGCGTTCGCGATGCCGGTGCCGCGGGTCGTGGTGAGGAACTCGGTGCGGAAGCCGATCAGGCCGCGCGAGGGGACGATGAACTCCATGCGGACCCAGCCGGTGCCGTGGTTCGCCATGTTCTCCATGCGGCCCTTGCGGGCGGCGAGGAGCTGGGTGATCGCGCCGAGGTACTCCTCCGGAGCATCGATGGTGAGGTGCTCGAAGGGCTCGTGCACCTTGCCGTCGACCTGACGGGTGACCACCTGGGGCTTGCCGACCGTGAGCTCGAAGCCCTCGCGGCGCATCTGCTCGACGAGGATGGCCAGCGCGAGCTCGCCGCGGCCCTGGACCTCCCACGAGTCGGGGCGGCCGATGTCGAGGACCTTGAGCGACACGTTTCCGATGAGCTCGCGGTCGAGGCGGTCCTTGACCATGCGCGCGGTGAGCTTGTGGCCCTTGACCTTGCCGACCAGCGGCGAGGTGTTGGTGCCGATGGTCATCGAGATCGCCGGGTCGTCGACCGTGATGGCCGGCAGCGGGCGGATGTCCTCCGGGTCGGCGATGGTCTCGCCGATGGTGATCTCGGGGAAGCCCGCGATCGCGACGATGTCGCCGGGGCCCGCGGTCTCGGCCGGGTAGCGGTCGAGCGCCTTGGTGATCAGCAGCTCGGTGATGCGCGCGTTGGTGTGCGAGCCGTCGTGGTGGACCCAGGCGACGGTCTGGCCCTTCTTGATCGTGCCGTTGAAGACGCGGAGGAGGGCGAGGCGGCCGAGGAACGGCGACGCGTCGAGGTTGGTGACGTGGGCCTGGAGGGGCGCCTCGTCGTCGAAGGTCGGCGCGGGGATGTGCTTGAGGATCGCCTCGAACAGCGGCTCGAGGTCCTCGGCGTCGGGCAGCGTGCCGTCCTCCGGCTTGTTCGCGGAGGCGCGGCCGGCCTTGCCGGACGCGTAGACGACGGGGACGTCGAGGATGGCGTCGAGGTCGAGGTCGGGGACGTCGTCCGCCATGTCGGAGGCGAGGCCGAGGAGGAGGTCCTGGCTCTCGGCGACGACCTCGTCGATGCGAGCATCGGGGCGGTCGGTCTTGTTGACCAGCAGGATGACGGGGAGCTTCGCCTCGAGCGCCTTGCGCAGCACGAAGCGGGTCTGCGGGAGGGGACCCTCCGACGCGTCGACGAGGAGGCAGACGCCGTCGACCATCGACAGGCCGCGCTCGACCTCGCCGCCGAAGTCGGCGTGGCCGGGGGTGTCGATCACGTTGATGGTGATGGGGCCGTCGACCGCGTGCTTGCCGCTGTAGGACACAGCGGTGTTCTTCGCGAGGATCGTGATGCCCTTCTCGCGCTCGAGCTCGTTCGAGTCCATCGCGCGCTCGTCCACGTGGGCGTGCGCGTCGAAGGAGTTCGTCTGCTTGAGCATGGCGTCCACCAGGGTGGTCTTGCCATGGTCGACGTGGGCGACGATCGCGACGTTGCGCAGGTCGGAGCGGGTGGCACTTGCCATGTGAACGGACTCGTCTCGTGTTCTCGTGCAGTAAGGGGGACCCTCCATCGTACCGCAGGCTCGCGCCGAGACGGCGGAGGGCCCCGTTCCGGGCCGCCGACCCGATGAACATCGGGTGTCGCCGGCCCGGAACGGGGCCCTCGTGGAGTGGATCCGGCGGACTAGACCGCGAACTCGATCCCGGCGCCGGGGATGGCGGCGAGCAGCTCGCGGGTGTACTCCTGCTGCGGCGACTCGAACACGGTGTCGGTCGAGGCGTGCTCGACGATCCGGCCCTTCTGCATCACGCAGACGTCGTCGGCTATCACGCGGACCACGGCGAGGTCGTGCGTGATGAACAGGTAGGTCAGCCCGAGCTCGGCCTGCAGGTCGGCCAGGAGGCGGAGGATCTGCGCCTGGACGAGCACGTCCAGGGCCGACACCGCCTCGTCGAGCACCACGATCTCGGGCTTGAGCGCGAGCGCGCGGGCGATCGCCACGCGCTGGCGCTGGCCGCCGGAGAGCTCGTTCGGGTAGCGGCTCGCGATGACCCGCGGGAGGGACACCTGGTCGAGCAGCTCGAGCACGCGCTCGCGCTGCGAGGTGCGGTCGCCGACCTTGTGCACCCGCAGCGGCTCCGAGATGGTGTTGCCGATGTTGTGCAGCGGGTCGAGCGAGCCGTACGGGTCCTGGAACACCGGCTGCATCGAGCGCCGCAGCGCCAGCATCTCCTTGCCGCGGAGCTTCTCGGTGCGACGGCCGTCGATCGAGATCGCGCCGGACGTCGCCGTCTCGAGGCCGAGCACGAGGCGGGCGATCGTCGACTTGCCCGAGCCCGACTCCCCCACGAGCGCCGTGGTGGTGCCCTTGGGGATCGAGAACGACACGTCGTCGACGGCCGTGAAGTCCTCGGCCTTCAGCCCGCCGCGGCGGATCTTGAAGACCTTGGTGAGCCCGTCGAGCTCGATCATCGGCCGCGCGGTGGTGGTCGCTGCGCCGTGATGGGCGCCGGCCGCGCCGACCAGGTCGACCTCGCGGACGGCCTCGGACTCGCCGGGCACCGCCTCGGTGGCCTTGCCGGCGGTCGACTGGATGCGGCGCGAGGCGAGGCTCGGCGCCGCGGCGATCAGGCGCTGCGTGTAGGGGTGCTGCGGGTTCTGCAGCACCTCCACCGAGGCGCCCGACTCCACGATCCGGCCCTTGTACATCACGATGAGCTTCTCGGCGCGCTCGGCGGCGAGGCCCAGGTCGTGCGTGATGAAGAGCAGCGCGGTGCCGTCGGTCCTCGTCAGGGTCTCGAGGTGGTCGAGGATGCGCCGCTGCACGGTCACGTCGAGCGCCGAGGTGGGCTCGTCCGCGATCAGCAGCTGCGGCGACGCGGCCAGGCCGATGCCGATCAGCACCCGCTGGCGCATGCCGCCGGAGAACTGGTGCGGGAACTGCTTGAGCCGCTTCTCGGCGTCCGCGAGCCCGGCGTTCTGCAGGACCTCGATCGCCTTGGCGCGGACCTCCTTGCGGCCGGAGGCGAGGCCGTTGGCCTTGATCGTCTCCTCGACCTGGAAGCCGACCGACCAGACCGGGTTGAGGTTGGACATCGGGTCCTGCGGCACGTAGCCGATCCGGCGGCCGCGGATGTCCTCGAGCTCGGTCCTGGTCGCCTTCGCGAGGTCCTTGCCGTCGAACAGGACGGAGCCACCGGTGACCGTGCCGGTGCCGGGGAGCAGGCCGATGATCGCCGCGGCGGTCGTCGACTTGCCGGAGCCGGACTCGCCGACGATCGCGACGGTCTGGCCGTGCTCGATCGTCAGGCTGACGCCGCGGAGTGCGGGGACCAGTCCGCTGCCGGTCTGGAAGCCGACCTCGAGGTCGGTGACCTGGAGCAGCGGCCCCTGCGGGGTGCTCGGTGTCGTGGACGTCATCGGAGGGCCCTCGCCTTCGGGTCGAGCGCGTCGCGGAGCGACTCGCCCAGGAGGATGAAGCTCAGCACCGTCACCGTCAGCGCGATCGACGGGTAGATCAGCGTCTGCGGGTTGGTGCGCAGGTCGCGCTGCGCCTGGCTGATGTCGTTGCCCCAGGACATCACCGAGCCGGGCAGGCCGACGCCGAGGAACGACAGCGTCGCCTCCGCGGTGATGGCCGCGCCGAGCGAGATGGTCGTGACGACGATGACGGGGGCGATCGAGTTCGGCAGCACGTGCCGGAACAGGATCGCCATCTTGGACAGGCCCGTCGCGGTGGCGGCGCCGACGAAGTCGGACTGCTTGACGCGGAGGACCTCGGAGCGCAGCACGCGCGCCGTCGTGGGCCAGGCGAACGCTCCGATCGCCAGGGCGATGACGAAGACGTTCCGGTAGGCCGAGAAGACCGACATGATGACGACCGCGGCGAGGATGTAGGGGATCGAGAAGAAGATGTCGCCGAGGCGCATGATCACGGTGTCGACCCAGCCGCCGAAGAAGCCGGCCAGCGCGCCGCCGATGACGCCGGAGACGGTCGTGATGACGATCACGATCAGACCGACGGTCAGCGACGTGGACGTGCCGTGGATGATGCGTGAGAAGACGTCGCAGCCCTGCTTGGTGTAGCCGAGCAGGCTGCCGCCGCCCGGGCCCTGGTTGCTGAACGAGAGCGCGCACTGCCGCGGGTCCACCGAGGTGAACAGGCCGGGGAGCAGGGCGACCGCGATGATCACGACGATCATCACGCCGGAGATCCAGAACATCGGGCGCTTGCGCAGGTCGCGCCAGGCGTCGGTCCAGAGGTTGCTGGGCTTCTCGTCGAGGCTGACCGCGTCGACGGACGCGATCGGCGTCTCCTCGAGCGGGGCGACGAAGTGGTCGATGCGGCGGGCCTTCTGCGCGCCGCCGGAGAACTCATTTGGCATAGCGGATCCTCGGGTCGAGTACGGCGTAGAGCAGGTCGACGAGGATGTTCACCACGAGGTAGAACAGCACCATGACCGTGACGAAGGAGACGACGGTCGGTCGCTCCCCTCGGATGATCGCCTGGTAGAGCGTGTTCCCGACGCCGGGAACGTTGAAGATGCCCTCGGTCACGGTGGCACCGACGATCAGGAGGCCGAAGTCGGCTCCGAACTGCGTGGTGACCGGGATCAGCGAGTTGCGCAGGACGT
The DNA here is from genome assembly GCF_022815565.1 of Rathayibacter sp. VKM Ac-2926. Lineage (NCBI taxonomy): Bacteria > Bacillati > Actinomycetota > Actinomycetes > Micrococcales > Microbacteriaceae > Rathayibacter > Rathayibacter sp. VKM Ac-2926. The sequence continues at coordinate 105,677 of NZ_JALGRS010000013.1, forward strand.
GCACCGGGATGACGCGACGACGCGAGAGTCCCTTGCTGTACGCGGTGCGCACGAAGTCCGAGCCCGCGGTCTCGATGACCGAGCCGCGGGTCAGGCGGATCGCCGAGGCGACCACGAACAGCGCGAGCACGATCGCCGGGAGCAGGAGCCTCTGGAACGACGCGTCGGCACCGACCGTCGGAGGGAACCAGCCCAGCTGGATCGCGAAGAACGACTGCGCGATGAAGCAGAGCACGAAGATCGGCACCGAGACGAGCAGGAGGCTGACGACCAGGGCGCTCGCGTCGAAGAAGCTGCCCTTGCGCAGTCCGCTGATGAGGCCGATGGTCAGCGCCACGACGATCTCGATGATGATCGCCATCATCGCGAGGGTCAGGGTCACCGGGAAGGTGCGGGCGAGGATCTCGTTGACCGACTGGCCCGAGAACGAGATGCCGAAGTCGCCGCGGACGACGCCTCCCAGGTAGTACAGGTACTGGACGATGAACGGCTCGTTCAGGTGGTACTGCTCCTCGAGGCGGGCGAGGAGCGCGGGGCTCGGCGTCTTGTCGCCGAAGAGCGACAGGAGCGGGTTCCCCGGCATGGAGAAGACCATGAAGTAGATGAGGAACGTGGTGCCGATGAGCACGGGGACGGCTTGCAGGATGCGTCGGACGATGTAGGCGAGCATGTCAGCCCAGCCGGTTCCGGAGTCGCATGGATGGGGACCTCATTCGATTGTGACCGAAACAGGGCGCTCCGCCCGTGCCGTGACCTGGTGGCCGGCGGCACGGGCGAAGCGCCCCAGTGGTTCGAGCTTAGTTCTTGGTGATCTCGTAGTAGAGCGGCACCGAGTTCCAGCCGAACTCGACGTTCGACACGCCCTCGCCGTAGCCGCCGGTCACGTTCGCGTACCAGAGCGGCAGCGCCGGGAGGTCGGTGAGGAGGGTCTCCTGCGCCTGCTGGAACGTGGTGTTCGCAGCGTCGGTGTCGGCGTCGGAGAGGCCCGAGGCGACGAGAGCGTCGAACTCGGGGTTCGTGTAGTCGCCGTCGTTCGACGAGGCGCCGGTCACGTAGAGCGGTCCGAGGAAGTTGTAGAGGCTCGGGTAGTCGGCCTGCCAACCGGTGCGGAACGCCGTCTCGATCGAGCGGTCGACGATCTTGGTGCGCGCCTCGGCGAAGGTCGGGTAGGCGTCGCCCTCGGCCTCGATGCCCAGCGTGTTCTTGATCGAGTTGGTCACCGCGTCGACCCAGCCCTGGTGGCCGCCGTCCGCGTTGTAGGCGATCTTGAAGGTGCCGTCCCAGGGGCTGATCGCGTCGGCCTGAGCCCACAGCGCCTTGGCCTCGTCGGGGTTGTACTCGAGCACGTCGGCGCCCTCGAGGGAGTCGCTGTAGCCGTCGATCACCGGGGAGGTGAAGTCGGAGGCGGGGGTGCGGGTGCCCTCGAAGATCACGTCGGTGATCTCCTTGCGGTCGAAGGCCATCGAGATGGCCTGACGGCGCAGCTGGCCCTCCTCACCGCCGAAGTGCGCGAGGCGCTCCGGGATGGTGAAGGACTGGAAGATCGCGGCGGGCTGGTTCACGGCGCGGTCGCCGAGGTCGCTCTCGAAGGTGCCGAAGGCGGAGTCCGGGATCTGGTCGACCACGTCGACGTTGCCGCCGAGGAGGTCGGCGTAGGACGCGTCCTGGGTGGCGTAGAAGACGATCTTCAGGCCGCCGTTCTGCGCCTCGCGGGGTCCGGAGTAGTCCTCGTTCTTGACCAGGTCGATCTGGACGTCGTGCTGCCACGCGTCGTCGCCGGCCAGCTTGTACGGGCCGTTGCCGATCGGGTTCTCGCCGAACGCGGCCATGTCGTCGAACGCGACGGCGGGCAGCGGGTAGTACGCCGAGTAGCCGAGGCTGATCGGGAAGTCCGACTGCGGGGACTTGAGCGCCACGGTGAAGGTGGTGTCGTCCACGGCCTTGAGGCCGGTGAGCTCGCTGTCCTCGGTGTCGCTGTAGCCCTCGAAGTTCGCGAAGAACGACGAGCTGAGCTGGTTGTTCGAGAGCTTCGCGCCGTAGTTCCAGGCGTCGATGAAGGAGCTCGAGGTCACCGGGTCGCCGTTCGTGAACGTCAGGCCGTCCTTGATGGTGATGGTGTAGTTCTGCGCGTCGTCCGACTCGATCGACTCGGCGACGTCGTTGTTCGGCGCCCCCTCGGCGTCGTAGTAGACCAGGCCCGCGAAGATCTCGTCGAGGATCTTGCCGCCGCCCACCTCGTTGGTGTTGGTCGGGACCAGCGGGTTCTGCGGCTCCGAGCCGTTGGTGGAGATGATCGCGGCGGTGTCACCGCTCGCGTCTCCGCCGCCCGAGTCGTTCGAGCTGCTGCAGCCGGCCAGGACCAGCGTGCTCGCGGCGACGAGCGCCAGAGCTCCGAGGCCGTAACGTCTGATTTTCACAATTCCTCCAGTGGTGTGGGGGCGCGCGAGAAGTGGTTTCCCTGACGCGTGGAGTGCCGTGCGCGTGGCGACGACGTCGGCGCGCGAGACTGGTGGCCACCGCGCGAATGCCTCTGTCGAGACTATGTATCGACTGCCTATCGCCACAAAACGATGAGGAAACCGTTACACAGCGGTAACCAGGAGGTGGAATCCTTGCGCGGATTCGCACGAAACGTGCGTCTGCGCGTCGTTCCGCGCACACCAGCGAATCCGAGGAAGGGGCCCGCGTGTCCACCGCTCCCCCAGCGTCCGCACAGTCCCGGGGCCGGATCGGGGCGGAGATCCTCCTGGTCCTCGGGCTCTCCCTCGGGGCGTCGGCGGTCTACTCCGTCGTCTCGATCGCCAACAAGCTCACCCGCTCGGTCTCGCTCGGGCAGCAGTCGACGACGATCAACGGGGCGCTCAGCGACCGGCCCGCCTTCGACCTGATCTACCAGCTGCTCGCGCTGTTCTTCGACCTCGTGCCGGTGCTGCTCTGCGTCTTCCTGCTCTGGCAGGGCGGCCGGCGTCCGCTCGGTCGGCTCGGGCTCGACCTGCGCCGTCCGCTCCCCGACCTCGGCACGGGAGTCGTGCTCGCGGTGGCGATCGGCGCACCCGGCATCGGTCTGTACGCGCTCGGGCGGGCGCTCGGGATCACGGTCGCTGTGGTCGCGTCGCCGCTGGACGCCTACTGGTGGACGGTGCCCGTGCTGGTGCTCTCGGCGATCCGGGCGGGGGTGCAGGAGGAGGTGATCATGATCGGCTACCTCTTCGCGCGCCTCGGCGACCTCGGCTGGGGGCGGTGGAGGATCCTGTTCGCGAGCGCCCTGCTCCGGGGCAGCTACCACCTCTACCAGGGCATCGGGCCGTTCATCGGCAACGTGATCATGGGCGTGGTCTTCGGCCTGTTCTACCAGCGCTTCGGGCGCACGCTTCCGCTGGTGATCGCGCACTCGATCATCGACATCGTGTCGTTCGTGGGCTACCCGCTGGCGGTCGCCCTCTGGCCGGAGCTGTTCGCGGCGCCGACGCCGACCGCGACGCCGACGGTCACTCCGACGCCCTGACTCTGCTGACGCCCCGACACTGCTGTCGAGCGCGCCACCGCAGTCGACGATCAGCGCTCCTCGGCGAGCCGATTGCGCTCGGTGCTGGTCCACAGATGCTTCCGCCGTTGCACGAGAAGTCTCAGAACGGCCTCCGTCTGCGGCCAGGAGTGCAGCACCTGCCTCGAAGAGAGCCGCACGACGACGAACCCGAGCGCCTGCAACGCCAGGCTCCTCCGGTAGTCCTCTTCCAACTGAGTCGAACCGGTGTGGAACCTCCGCCCGTCGGTCTCGACGGCGAGGCAGTCTCCGAGGACGTTGTCCACGTGCCCCACCCCCTCGACGGGGACCTGCGCACGCACTCGAGCTCCGAGCCGGACGGCCGCGAGTCTGATGCGCGTCTCGAGACCCGATTGGCAGAGAGGCTCGACCAGATCGAAGACTCGACGCTTCTCGACAGGGACCATCGCTCGGAGATCCATCAGGTCGTCGTACGGCAGCACTCCGTTGTACGCAGCAGAGTCCAAGGCCATGACCGCCTCCTCCTCCGGCAGGCAGAGGACAGCGTGCAGGATCGCGGAACGGACGCCGTCGCGGGAGTTGGACTCGGGTCCGCACCCCGGCCACTGCCGCCAATGCAGAACGACACCGCGTCGAATCGTTCGAACGGCGTTCGACGGAACAGCTACGTGAAGCGCGCCCTCCGAGAGGACCCACAGGTCGCGAGCGGCCAGCGCGGAGACACACGAGAGGACTCCGCCCGCCGCGACCGCGGCGCGTTCCTCGGGCGCAACGGACGGAAGCGCGAACCAGCCCCGCCGCAGGCGGAGAACCAGCCCGTCCCTCAGCGACCGGTCGAGGTCGCGTCGACTACACCCCGCGGCGGCGAGCTGCGCGGCGGACGCCACGCCTCCCTGCTCGGCGAGGGCGGTGAGAAGGCGATCCATGCGTCGAGGGTGGCGCGGCGGACACTCCTGGTGCGGCACTCTCGCGAAAGATGTGGAGAACGCGCGCGGGCAGGTGATGGAGGTGGAGCGGCGCCGCGTACACAACTAAGGCTGAATGGCCCGAAACTCGACTTTTTCGAGCGTTTCGGGCCATCCAGCCTTAGTTGTGCACCGCTGAGCAGTCTGATCAGGCGAAGGCCTCGATCGGCGGGCAGGCGCAGACGAGGTTGCGGTCGCCGTAGGCCTGGTCGACGCGGCGGACCGGCGGCCAGTACTTGCCGCGGACCAGCGAGCGGACCGGGTAGACGGCCTCCTCGCGGCTGTACGGGTGCGACCACTCCGCGTCGACGAGGCACTCCGCGGTGTGCGGGGCGCCCCGCAGCGGGTTGTCGTCCACCGGCCACTCCCCCGCGCCGACGCGGTCGGCCTCTGCCTTGATGCCGATCATCGCGTCGATGAAGCGGTCGATCTCGGCGAGGTCCTCGCTCTCGGTCGGCTCGACCATCAGCGTGCCCGCCACGGGGAAGCTCATCGTCGGCGCGTGGAAGCCGTAGTCGACGAGGCGCTTGGCGACGTCGTCCACGGTCACTCCGGTCGCCGCGGTGAGCGGGCGGATGTCGAGGATGCACTCGTGCGCGACGAGGCCGCTGCCGCCGGTGTAGAGCACCGGGTAGTGCTCGCGCAGGCGGGCGGCGACGTAGTTGGCCGAGAGGACGGCCGCGCCGGTGGCGGCGCGCAGTCCCTCCTCGCCCATCATCCGGGCGTAGGCCCAGGAGATCGGCAGGATGCCCGGGCTGCCGTACGGGGCCGCGGAGACGGGTGCGCCGCCGTGGACGACGGTCTCGCCGTGCTGCCCGACGGAGTGCTCGAGCCGCTGCGCGAGCGGGTGGCCCGGCAGGAACGGCGCGAGGTGCGCCTTCGCGGCGACGGGGCCGACGCCGGGGCCGCCGCCGCCGTGCGGGATGCAGAACGTCTTGTGCAGGTTGAGGTGCGAGACGTCACCGCCGAAGTCGCCGAAGCGGGCGAAGCCGAGCAGCGCGTTGAGGTTCGCGCCGTCGACGTAGACCTGGCCGCCGGCCTCGTGCACGAGCCGGCAGATCTCCGCGACCTCGTGCTCGTAGACCCCGTGGGTGGACGGATAGGTGATCATCAGGGCGGCGAGGCCCTCGGCGTGCTCGGCGATCTTCGCGCGGAGGTCGTCGAGGTCGACGTTGCCGAGCTCGTCGCAGGCGACGACCACGACGCACATCCCGGCGAGGACGGCGCTGGCCGCGTTCGTCCCGTGGGCGCTCGAGGGGATGAGGCAGACGGTGCGCGCCTCGTCGCCGCGCGAGCGGTGGTAGCCGCGGATGGCGAGGAGCCCGGCGAGCTCGCCCTGCGAGCCGGCGTTGGGCTGCAGCGAGACGGAGTCGTAGCCGGTGAGGTGCGCCAGCCAGCGCTCGAGCTGGTCGATCAGGGCGAGGGAGCCCTCGACGTCGGCCTCGGGGGCGAAGGGATGCAGGCCGGCGAACTCAGGCCAGCTGACCGCCTCCATCTCGGCGGCGGCGTTGAGCTTCATCGTGCAGGAGCCCAGGGGGATCATGCCGCGGTCCAGCGCGTAGTCGGCGTCGGCGAGGCGCTTGAGGTAGCGCATCATCGAGGTCTCGCTGCGGTGCGTGTTGAAGACGGGGTGCACCAGGAACGGAGTGGTCCGCTCCAGCGCGCCGGGGATGCTGCGCGCGGCGCCGGCGAGGACGCCGTGCCGGGCGTCGAGGTCGCCGATCGCGACGGCGACCGCCACGACCTCCTCCGGGGTCACCGTCTCGTCGAGGGCGACCGCGACGGTGTCCGCGTCGACGAGGCGCAGGTCGAAGCCGGCCTCGCGGGCGCGGGCGACGGCCGCCTCCGCGCCCTGCGGCACGACGACCGCGACGGTGTCGAAGAAATCGGCGTGCCGGAGCGCGTGGCCGCGGTCGAGCAGGAGCCGCGCCAGCAGCGCGGCACGGGAGTGCACCTGCTCGGCGATCCGGGCGAGGCCGTCCGGCCCGTGGTAGACCGCGTACATCGCGGCCATCACGGCGAGCAGGACCTGCGCGGTGCAGATGTTCGACGTCGCCTTCTCGCGGCGGATGTGCTGCTCGCGCGCCTGCAGCGAGAGCCGGTAGGCGGGGTTGCCGGCCGCGTCCTGGCTGACGCCGACGAGGCGGCCGGGGAGCTGGCGCTCGAGGCCCTTGCGGACGGCGAGGTAGCCGGCGTGCGGTCCGCCGAAGCCCATCGGGACGCCGAAGCGCTGGGTGGTGCCCACGGCGACGTCGGCACCGAGCTCGCCCGGCGAGCGGACGAGGGTGAGCGCGAGGAGGTCGGCCGCGACGATCGCGAGACCGCCGTGCGCCTTGACGGCGCCGAGGACGGCGGACGGGTCCCAGAGGTGACCGGAGGCACCGGGGTACTGGACGAGGGCGCCGAAGGACTCGGGCAGCTCGTCCGCGTCGGTCCGCGAGAGCGGCAGCTCGACGATGCGGATGCCGACCGCCTCCGCCCGGCCGCGCAGCAGCGCGAGGGTCTGCGGCAGCGCGTCGGAGTCGACGACGAAGACGTCGGTCTTCGCCTTGGAGGCGCGGCGCGCCAGCAGCATCGCCTCGACGACGGCGGTGCCCTCGTCGAGCATCGAGGCGCCGGCGGTGTCGAGACCGGTGAGGTCGGCGACCATCGTCTGGAAGTTGATCAGCGCCTCGAGCCGGCCCTGGGAGATCTCGGGCTGGTACGGCGTGTAGGCCGTGTACCAGCTCGGGTTCTCGAGGACGTTGCGCTTGATCACGGCCGGGGTGAGCGTGCCGTGGTAGCCCAGGCCGATCAGCGGGCGGCGGAGGGTGTTGCGCGCGGCGAGGGCGCGCAGCTCGGCCAGCGCCTCGGCCTCGGTGGCCGGCGCGGGGAGCACCGGTGCGAGGTCGCGGACGTGGATCGACTCGGGGACGGCGGCCTCGACCAGCGCGTCGACGGAGTCGTAGCCGAGGGCGGCGAGCATGGTGCGCTGGGCGTCGGCGTCGGTCCCGATGTGGCGGGACTCGAACTCACCGGGGGTGCGGGCCGCCATCTACTCGCCCACCAGCTCGTCGTAGGCGGCGGCGTCGAGCAGGCCGTCCGGCAGCGCATCGAAGCGCACCTTGATCAGCCAGCCGTCGCCGAACGGGTCGGCGTTGACCAGCTCGGGGCTGTCGACGACCGCGGTGTTGGTCTCGAGGACCTCGCCGTCGACCGGCGCGAACAGCTCGCCGACCGACTTGGTCGACTCGATCTCGCCGACGACGGAGCCGCCCTCGACCCGCGTGCCCGCCTCGGGCAGCTCGACGAAGACGACGTCGCCGAGCTTGTCGGCGGCGTAGGCGGTGATGCCGACGGTCGCGGTCTCGCCCTCGACCAGGATCCACTCGTGGTCGGAGGTGTACTGGAGCTCGGTGGGAACGGCCATGGTCAGTTCTTCTTTCTGGAGTAGAAGGGGAGCTCGGTGACGGTCATCGGGAGCCGGCTGCCGCGGATGTCGACGGAGACGACACTGCCGGGCTGCGCGGAGGCCGGCGCGACGTAGGCCATCGCGATCGGCACGCCGAGGGTGGGCGAGAGGATGCCGCTGGTGACGACGCCGATCACGTCGTCATCGGGGCCGTGCACGCTGTAGTCGGCGCGGGCGGCGCGGCGGCCCTCGCCGATCAGGCCGACCAGCACGGGGGCGTCGCCGGACGGGCCCTCCTCGCTGGCCGCGCGGCCGACGAAGTCGATCGGCTTGCCGAGGGCGACGACGCGGCCGAGGCCGGCCTGCGCGGGGAAGACGTCGCGGGAGAGCTCGTGGCCGTAGAGCGGCATGCCCGCCTCGAGGCGCAGGGTGTCGCGCGCGGCGAGCCCGGCGGGGACGAGGCCCGCGCCCGCGCCCGTCTCGGCGAGCGCCTCCCAGAGCGCGGGGGCGGTGTCGGGGGCGACGTAGATCTCGAAGCCGTCCTCGCCCGTATAGCCGGTGCGAGCGATCAGGATCGGGTGCGCCTCGAAGGTGGCGGGCACGGCGCGGTAGTAGCGCAGCTCCTCGAGCAGGCGGGCGGCGTCGTCGGTGTCGAGCACCGACTCCTCGCCGCGGTCGACCTCGATCGCGAGGCCCTGCAGGTTCTGCAGGATCTCCAGCGAGCGCGGGCCCTGGATCGCGATCAGGGCGACGTCGTCGCTCTCGTCGTAGAGCTCGCACTCGAACATCGCGGTGCGGTCGCGCAGCTGCTCGGCGACCACGTGGCGGTTGGCCGCGTTCGCGACGACCATGAAGCGGTCCTCGCCTGTCCGGTAGACGACGAGGTCGTCGATCACGCCGCCGGTGCGGTCGAGCAGGAGGGTGTACTTCGCGCGGCCGACAGCGACGGCGGAGAGGTCGCTCGCGAGCGCGTAGTCGAGGGCGTCCACCGCCTCGGGGCCGACGACGAGGATCTCGCCCATGTGGGAGAGGTCGAAGAGGCCCGCCGCGGTGCGGACCGCGTGGTGCTCGGCGAGGTCGCCGGTGTAGCGGACGGGCATCCACCAGCCGGCGAAGTCGGTGAAGGAGGCGCCGGCGGCGACGTGCACGTCGTGCAGCGGCGAGCGGCGGGGCTCGGTGCTCGGCGCGGTGGCGTCGGGCGAGTCGATCTCGATGCCGCCGGTCTCGGGGGCGCCGGACTCGGCCGGGGTCGTCGGGACGGAGGTGCCTTCGACAGCGTTCTCGTCGACGGAGTTTTCTTCGGACATGGGAGTTCTCCATTTCGTCGCAGTGCTGCGCACGCGCCCGCACAGGTCGGTGATGCGTGGCACAGCAGTGCCGTGGGAACTCCCCCTCTGTCGTGGTGCCTGAGAGATTCACGCCGTCCCTCGCGGGGTGGGCGCTTTCACCATCGGCGGATCCTCTGCGGATCGCTTTCCAGAGTGGCCAGTTCGACGCGGTACAAGACCTGAGAGATTGGCGGGGAGGCTTGCTCCTTCGGTGCCGACCGGAGTCGGCTCTCCCGCGTCGCGTATGCGGCCCGGTATTCGGTTGTCCGCTCACCCTAGCGGGCGGGTGCGCGTCCTGTCCCCCCGCCGCGAGATGCCACTTGTGCACGCTTCTCACGGCGTGTCGCGTACGCAAATGGCATCTCGCGGCGGGGAGGACGGCGTGTGCCGGGGTGGTGTTCGGGTCGGGGTGACACTAAGCTCGGGGAAGTCGTTAGGGTCAGGGTGACTTTTAGGGGGGCTCGTGGAGGCAGCAGTGCCGCAGCTCGCGGTGTCGACCGTGATCTTCGCGCTGCGCCCGCATCCGGAGACCGGGGCCGCTGCCGTCTGGATCCCCGTCGTCCGTCGCCTGCGCGATCCCTATCAGGGGCTCTGGGCGCTGCCCGGCGGCCCGCTCCGGCCGGACGAGGACCTCGCCGAGGCGGCGCGCCGCACCCTCCGCGAGACGACGGGCCTCGCCCCGCGCTACCTCGAGCAGCTCTACGCCGTCGGCGGCACCGAGCGCTCCCGCGGCGAGCACCGCGTCGTCTCGATCGTCTACTGGGCGCTGGTGCGCACCTCCGAGGCCGACGCGGCGATCGTGGACGAGAACGTCGCCTGGCTCTGCACCGATCTGCTCCCCGAGCTGGCCTTCGATCACGGGCTGATCGTCGACTACGCCCTCTGGCGCCTGCGCAACAAGATGGAGTACTCCCGGATCGCCCAGGCCTTCCTCGGCGAGACCTTCACGCTCGCCCAGCTGCGCGAGGTGCACGAGGCCGTCCTGCAGAAGCCCCTCGACCCGGCGAACTTCCGCCGGACGATCGAGGCCTCCAAGACCGTGGTGCCGACCGAGCAGCGGCTGACGGGCACCCGTCACCGCCCGCCCCGGCTGTACCGCTACGACGGGTCCGTGGCACTCGTCGACAACGGGCCCCTGCCGGTCTAGCACCGGCCGCCGCCCGCACCAGGCCGCCGCCGGCCCCGCACCGGCCGCCGCCCCCGTCCGAACCGCACCATCGAGGAGACACCGTGACATCGGTCGACAGCACCATCCAGCTCATCGAGCGGGGAGCCGCCCCCGGCGCGACCTGCGCACCCGAGCTCGCCGAGGCGCCCTGGGCGTTCGACCTCGGCCTCCCCGCCTACGGACCCGGCGCCTCGCAGGCGGACCCGATCCCGGCGGCGTCGCCCGTCCAGGGCCGCCTCCCCGACGAGTACACCGCGGCGAGCGCCGACGAGCTGCACCGCCGCATCCTCGCGGCGAAGGAGACGCTGGGCGAGCGGGTCGTCGTGCTCGGCCACTTCTACCAGCGCGACGAGGTGGTGCAGTACGCGGACTTCGTCGGCGACTCCTTCCAGCTCGCGAAGGCGGTGGCGAACCGGCCCGACGCCGAGGCGATCGTCTTCTGCGGCGTGCACTTCATGGCCGAGACGGCGGACATCCTCTCCCGGCCGGACCAGGCGGTCATCCTGCCGAACCTCGCCGCGGGCTGCTCGATGGCGGACATGGCCGACATCGACTCGGTCGAGGACGCCTGGGCCGAGCTGACCGAGCTCTACGGCACCGAGCCGGACGCCGACGGCCGGATACCGCTGATCCCGGTGACCTACATGAACTCGTCCGCGGCGCTCAAGGCGTTCTGCGGACGGAACGGCGGCGTGGTCTGCACCTCGTCGAACGCGACCACCGTGCTCGAGGACGCGTTCGCGCGCGGGCAGCGGGTCCTCTTCTTCCCGGACCAGCACCTCGGCCGCAACACCGCGAAGGCGATGGGCGTTCCGCTCGAGCGGATGCCGATGTGGAACCCGCGGAAGCCGGGCGGCGGCTCGGACGAGGCGACGCTGCTCGACGCGCAGGTCATCCTCTGGCACGGCTTCTGCTCGGTGCACAAGCGCTTCACGGTCGCGCAGATCGAGCGCGCGCGGCTCCAGCACCCGGACGTCCGTGTGATCGTGCACCCGGAGTGCCCGATGGCCGTCGTCGACGCGGCGGACGAGTACGGCTCGACAGACTACATCGTCAAGGCGATCCAGGCGGCGCCGGCGGGCAGCACCTTCGCGATCGGCACCGAGATCAACCTCGTGCAGCGCCTCGCCGTGCAGTACCCGCAGCACACCGTCTTCTGCCTGGACGACGTGGTCTGCCCGTGCTCGACGATGTACCGCATCCATCCGGGGTACCTCGCGTGGGTGCTGGAGGGGCTGGTCGCGGGGACGGTGCACAACCGGATCTCGGTCGACGAGTCGGTTCAGGACCAGGCGCGCGTGGCGCTCGAGCGGATGCTCGCCGCGGTGCCGCCGGCCGGTCCGGTGGCTCCTGCTCCCGCTCCTGCTCCCGTGGCAGGGCTCTGACATGGCCCGCGTCGTCGTGGTCGGCAGCGGGATCGCCGGGCTGGTCGTCGCCCTGCTGGCCTCGCGCCGGCACGAGGTCGTCCTCGTCACCAAGGGTGCGCTCGCGGAGTCGAGCACGCGCGCCGCGCAGGGCGGGATCGCCGCCGTCACCGCGGCGGGAGACTCCGTCGCTCTGCACGTCGAGGACACCCTGACCGCGGGCGCCGGGCTCTGCTCGCGCTCGGCCGTCGAGGTGCTCTGCGCCGAAGGCCCGGCGGCGGTCGCCGCGCTGCAGGCGTGGGGCGTCGGCTTCGACCGCGACGGCGACGACCTCGCCCGCGGGCTGGAGGGGGCGCACTCGCGGCCGCGGATCCTGCACGCCGGCGGCGACGCGACCGGCTCCGCGATCGAGGAGGCGCTCGTCGCCGCGGTGCGCGCCGCCGCCGTCACGGTGCTCGAGGAGACGGTGCTGGTCGACCTGGTGCGGCCGGGAGCCGCCGTGACCGGCGTGGACGTGCTGCGGGACGGCCGGGTCGAGCGGATCGACGCCGACGCGGTCGTCCTCGCGACCGGCGGGGCCGGGCAGCTCTACCGGCACACCACGAATCCCGCGGTCGCGACCGGCGACGGGCTCGCCGCGGCGCTCCGGGCCGGTGCCCAGACGGCCGACCTGGAGTTCTACCAGTTCCACCCCACCTGGCTCGCGCTGGCCGGCGGGTTCCTGGTGTCGGAGGCGGTCCGCGGCGAGGGCGCGGTGCTGCGCGACGCCGCGGGCGAGCGCTTCCTCGTCGGGGTGCACCCGGACGCCGAGCTGGCGCCCCGCGACGTGGTGGCCCGTGCGATCGCCGACCGGATGCTGCTCCAGGGCGGACTGCCGGTGCACCTCGACGCGCGGGCGATCCCCGCGGACGTGCTCGCGCACCGCTTCCCCACCATCTCCGCCGCCTGCCGCGCGGGCGGGCTCTCGCTCGCCGACGACCTCATCCCCGTGACGCCGGCCGCGCACTACTGGATGGGCGGGATCGCCACCGATCTCGACGGGCGGAGCAGCCTCCCCGGACTCTTCGCCGTCGGCGAGGTCGCCTGCACCGGCGTGCACGGCGCGAACCGGCTGGCGTCGAACAGCCTGCTCGAGGGCGTCGTGTTCGCGCGGCGGGTCGCGGCGGCGCTCGACGGCCCGCCTGCGGTGCCCTCGTCCGAGGCGCCGGAGCCCTCCGCCCTCGCGCCGCTCGCGCTCGACCGCGCGCTCCTGCAGGAGACGCTCTGGACGGGGGCTGGTCTCTCCCGCGACTCCGCCGGTCTCGAGGCCGCCCGGGCCGCCCTCGCCGCCGCCGGCTCCCCCGCGCCGCTGACCAGAGCGACGCTGGAGGACGCGAACCTCCGCGCCTGCGGTCTCGCCCTGATCGACGCCGCCCTGGCCCGCGCCGAGTCGCGCGGCGCCCACCACCGCACCGACCACCCCCACCCCTCGGCGAGCGCCTACCGCGTCGCCGGTACGAGAAAGGTCGCCGTCCCGTGCTGACCCGTCAGAGCATCGAGCGCATCGTCACCCTGGCCCTGGAGGAGGACGCCCCCTGGGGCGACCTCACCTCCGACACCCTGCTGCCCGCGGACGCGACGGCCTCCGCGGCCCTCGTCGCCCGCGAGCCCGGCGTCTTCAGCGGCGGCGCGGTGCTGCTCGGCACGTTCCTGCAGGCCGACTCGCGGATCCGCGTGCAGGACGTCGCCGCGGACGGGACGGTCTTCGCGGCCGGCGACGTCCTCGCGCGGATCGACGGCCCCGCCGGCGGGCTGCTGCGCGGCGAGCGCGTGGCGCTCAACCTCGTGCAGCGGATGAGCGGCATCGCGACCCTGACCGCGCGCTACGTCGAGGCCGTGGTGGGCACGCGCGCGCGCATCGTCGACACCCGCAAGACCACGCCGGGACTGCGCGCCCTCGAGCGGCACGCGGTGCGCAGCGGCGGCGGGCACAACCACCGCTTCTCGCTCTCGGACGCGATCCTGGCGAAGGACAACCACCTCGCGATCCTCGCTCAGCGCGGACTCGACCTGACGGAGGCGCTGCTCGCCGCGCGCGCGGCCGTCTCGCACACGACGCACATCGAGGTCGAGGTCGACCGGCTCGAGCAGATCGGCGCCGCCCTCGCCGGCGGCGCCGACACGATCATGCTCGACAACTTCACGCCCGAGCAGCTGGCGCAGGGCGTCGCGCTGATCGGCGGCCGGGCCGTGGTCGAGGCGAGCGGCGGGGTGAACCTCGAGACGGTCCGCGCCATCGCCGAGGCGGGCGTCGACGTGATCTCCGTCGGCGCGCTGACGCACAGCGTCCGCTCGCTGGATCTCGGCCTCGACATCGCGATCGAGGCTCCGGCCGCGTGATCTACCTCGACCACGCGGCGACCTCGCCCGTGCGCCGCGAGGTGCTCGAGGCGATGTGGCCGTACCTCACCGGCGAGTACGGCAACCCGTCGAGCAGTCATGCGCTGGGCGCGTCGGCGGCGCGCGCGCTGGAGGAGGCGCGGCGGCACGTGGCGCGCTTCCTCGGCGGGCGCGGCTCGGAGGTCCTCTTCACCTCGGGCGGGACGGAGTCGATCAACACGGCGGTCAAGGGCATCGCGCTCGGCGGTCTCTCCGCGGGGCGCGGCCGGCACGTCGTGATCTCGGCGATCGAGCACGAGGCCACGGTGGAGTCGGCCGATCATCTGCGGCGGCTGCACGGCTTCGAGGTGTCGGTCGCGCCGGTGGACGGCGAGGGGCGGCTCGATCCGGAGGCGCTCTCCGCGCTGCTGCGACCGGACACGGCGCTGGTCTCGGTGCTCGCGGCGAGCAACGAGATCGGGACGCTGCAGGACGTGCCGGCGATCGCGGCGCTCTGCCGGCCGCACCGGATCCCGCTGCACGTGGACGCGGTGCAGGCGGCGGGGTGGATCGACCTGGTCGGCCTGGGCGCGGACGCGGTGTCGATCTCGGGGCACAAGCTCGGGGCGCCGAAGGGCGTGGGGGCGCTGCTGCTGCGCAGTCGCGTGCCGTTCGAGCCGCTCGTGCACGGCGGCGGTCAGGAGCGGGCGCGGCGCTCGGGGACCGAGAACGTGGCGTTCGCGGTGGCCCTCGGGGCGGCTGTGCAGCTCGTGGATCCCGCGCGGGGCGCCCGCGTCTCGGCCGTGCGCGACGCGTTCGCGGCGCGGGTGGCGGCGGAGGTGCCGCGGGCCGTGCCTCTCGGGGCGGCGGAGCACCGGCTGCCCTCGATCGCGTCCTTCGTGGTGCCGGGGCGCAGCGGCGAGTCGATCCTGCTCGCCCTGGAGGAGCGCGGCGTCGTGGTGTCCAGCGGCTCGGCCTGCGCGGCCGGCCGCGACGAGCCGTCGCCGACGCTGCTGGCGCTCGGCCTCGAGCCGGCCGTCGCGCAGACGGCGGTGCGCTTCAGCTTCGGCGCGGAGTCGACGCCCTCGGACGCGGAGGCGGCGGCGGACGCGTTCGCGGCGGTTCTCGCGGCGGCGTAGGGCGCGGCGCGAGTGCCCCCCTCCCTGCTGGTGAGGAGTGGAGCAGGCGCACCTCCTCCCTGCTGATCGAGTAGCGCGCGCAGCGGGCGTATCGAGCGGAGGGGGCGCCTCCGGCGCCATCGCAGGGCGGGGAAGAGGCCGACGTCCTTGGGGTGCGCGGGTCTCGATACGCCCCTGCGGGGCTACTCGACCAGCATGTCTGCGGGCGTCTCTTCCAAGTAGATCCACCACCGTCAGGAGCCGGGCCCTCAGCGCTCACGTACCGAGGGGGCAGGTCTCGAGACGCCACTGCGGGGCTGCTCGACCAGCATGTGAGTGCGGCCCGATCCACTGACCAGACGTCGCGCGCCGATGCCCTCGAGTTCTTGCGCCGGGAAGGCTCTGGCTGTCGATCGTGCCTAGGGTCCTCTACGGACCAGGACGACGACGATCCTGCAGAAGGACGAGCGGTCGGTGTGCAGATGGTGATTCGCGAGCCGACGCCGTCGCCCTCCCGGTCCGGCGCCAGGGCCGTGACCGTCCTCGCGGTCGTGACCGCCTTCCTCAGCGGCTGCGCACTCGGACTGCCGCCGATCGACGGATCCGCACCACCGTCGCCCGCTCCGAGCGCCGTCCCGAGCGTCGACGGACCCGGTCAGGCCGTGCCTCTCGATCTCGAGGCGTTCGACGCGATCAACAGCGCGTCGGTCGCGTCGATCGGCGACCCGAGCGGCGCGGATCTGACGCGGGCGCTGATCGCCGGTGGCGTGGACCGGGCCGGTCTGGAGGTCACGGCCGACATCACGACCGCCGACAAGAGGGCCGATGCGGTCTTCGTCGCGGTGAGGGTCGGCGGCTCCTGCCTCGTGGGTCAGTACCGGCACAAGGCCTCGGGCGAGGACGGCGACCCGAGGTACCTCGGGGCGGTCGTCGCGCCGCTCGCCACCGGTCGGTGCCTGATCGGGGACCCGGTTCCCGTCGAGCGACGGGCACTCCTCGGAGACGTCGCTGCGCCCTTCATGCTGATCGAGTAGCCCGCAGAGCGGGCGTATCGAGCGGAGGGGGCGCCTTCGGCGCCAGTGCAGGGCGGGGAAAGGATCTTGTGGCTGGCTCGTTG
>NZ_JALGRS010000014.1:0-118828 GCF_022815565.1 Rathayibacter sp. VKM Ac-2926
CGACGGCGACTTCGGGAGGGCTCGACCACTGCTCGAGCGGTGCACTTCCCTTGCGTCATCGATAGACTTCTTCTCATGACCGAGCAGGAGCTGAAGTCCGTCGCCGATGTCGCACGAGAGCGCGGCGTCAGTGCGGCGCGCATCCGGCAGCTCATCGCCGAGGGGCGCATCCGGGCGGAGAAGGTCGGAGGCGTGCATGTCATCAGGGGTGATCAGAATGTCCCGGCCCCGCGTGTGTCCCGCCCACTCGGCGACCGGATGGCGTGGGGACTCGTCGCCACGCTCTCGGGTGTTGTGGACCCGGCTCTGACGAGGTCCGAGCGGAGTCGCATCACCCGGATGATCCAGCGACTCGAGAGCGCGGAGGATCCCGTGGCGGTGACGCGCTCGTGGACCGCGAAGCTTCTGCCGCCGGAGTCCCTAGAGCTGTCCACCGGTCTCGTCGAGCAGCTGCGGGGGGAGCGGGAGCTCCTTCCCGTCGGAGTATCGGATCCTCGAGCGGGCCTGCGTGACGCCAGCCGCCTCGAGATCCTCGTCTCCACCCGATTGAAGGCTCGGCTCCGAGGAGAGGACGCCGCAGCCGGCCCGTCAGCGACGTCCGTGATCCTGCATCACGTCCCCGATGCGCGGTGGCCGTTCGTCAGTGAGGGACCGGTGCCGATCGGGCTGAGCATCGCCGCGCTCGCGCGACGGACCGACCGGACGACGGCGCTCGCCGCGCGCCGTCTCCTGAGGCGAGCCCTCCCCTCTCACACGGAAGTCATGGCCGAGGTCGAGGCGGATCGTCTCGACCGTGATCGGTCCCTGCGTCGCGAGACCGCTCGCTCCGTCCAGCTCCACCGCGCCGCGTTGGAGCTCCTCGACCGCTCTCCGGACTCCCGTCCTCGGGCGGAAGAACGGCTCGAGCAGCTGCGAGGCAAGGTCCGCGGGGACGCGCACCGGTGGCTGGACGAGTGGGAAGAGCTGCTCCGCAGCCCGCTCTCCACGCAGATCGAGGCCCTGCTCGTCGAGACGGAGCACGCCCACGACCTGCGCTCGGTGTCACCGCTCGCCGGGCTGATCCCCGACGAGGAGCGATCGGCCGTGCTCGAGGCGAGCGCGTGAACCGGGCCGAGCTGGAGCACGGGATCCGCGCGGCGACGGAGATCATCCAGGCCGACGAGGTGATCATCATCGGCTCCCAGTCGGTGCTGGGCACCTGGAGCGAGTCGGAGCTGCCCGTCGAGGCGACGGCATCGAACGAGCTCGACGTCCTCCCGCTGAACGACACCGACAGTGAGACCCTGGCGACGAGACTCAGCGGAGTAGCCGGCGAGCTGTCCTCGTTCGACGCCACGCACGGGTTCCACCTGGACGGTGTCGGCCGGAGGACGGCGGTCCTGCCTCGCGGCTGGGAGGGCCGTCTCTTTCGAGTGCAGAACGACAACACCCGAGGGCGGATCGGCTGGTGCCTCGACCCGCACGACCTGTGCGTGGCGAAGCTTGTCGCGAACCGGGACAAGGACCGGTCCTTCGTCTCAGCCCTGGTCCGGCACGGTCTCATCGACCCGGAGCTCCTGCTGGAGAGGCTCGTCGACACCGATCTGGACGACGCGACGAGCGACACCGTCTGGAGCACGGCCCAGGGCCTTCTCGACCTCTGACCGCATCGCTCGCGGTCACGGCTGCACGAACCGCCGCCACCAACGAGAAGAACCCCCCGATCTCCATGAGATCGAGGGGTTCTGCCGGTGTCCGAGGGGGGACTTGAACCCCCACGCCCTATACGGGCACTAGCACCTCAAGCTAGCGCGTCTGCCATTTCCGCCACCCGGACGAGTGTTGTTTCCGGCCTGCGTTTCCGCGGCCGAAGAAGACATTAGCACGGTTCGAACGCCTCGGATGACACCGGGGGAGAGGGGGGCCGCGAGCCCGCCCGCTAGCGTGGGGGCATGACGTCCTCCGACAGCGCCGCCGCCCCCTCCGAGTCGGATCTCGACGAGACCGCGATCATCGCGCGGGACCTCATCCGCTTCGACACCAGCAACTACGGCGACGGGAAGGCCGAGCCCGAGCGCGAGGCCGCCGAGTACGTGGCCGCCCGTCTGCGCGATCTCGGCCTCGAGCCCGAGCTGATCGACTCCGATCCCGGCCGCACCAGCGTCGTCGCCCGGGTGGCGGGGGAGGACCGCGAGCGCGGCGCCCTCGTCGTGCACGGGCACCTCGACGTCGTCCCGGCCATCGCGGACAACTGGAGCGTCGATCCGTTCGGCGGCGTCATCAAGGACGGCATGCTCTGGGGCCGCGGCGCGGTCGACATGAAGAACATGGACGCGATGATCCTCGCCTCCCTCGGCGACATCCTCGGCAGTGGCCGGAAGCCCTCCCGCGACCTCGTCATCGCCTTCTTCGCCGACGAGGAGGCGGGCGGCGTCCGCGGCTCCGGCCACCTCGTCAAGACCCGCCCCGAGCTCTTCGCCGGCGCGACCGAGGCGATCAGCGAGGTCGGCGGCTACTCGATCGAGCTCGGCGGCAAGCGCGCCTACCTCGTGCAGACCGGCGAGAAGGCGCTGCTCTGGCTGACGCTGCGCGCCCGCGGCACGGCCGGCCACGGCTCGCAGATCAACGGCGAGAACGCGGTCACCCGCCTCGCCCAGGCGATCGCGCGCATCGGCAGCGAGGAGTGGCCCACCCGCCTCACCGACACCACCCGTGAGCTGCTCGGCGAGGTCGCCCGCATCCTCGGCCACGACCCTCAGCGCAGCACCCCGGAGGAGCTCGCGCTCGCCACCGGCACCGCCTCGCGCTTCATCGCGGCGACGCTGCGCACCACGGCGAATCCGTCGATGCTCTCCGCCGGCTACAAGGCCAACGTCATCCCGGACACCGCGGAGGCGACCATCGACGTCCGCGTGCTCCCCGGCGAGGAGGACGCCGTCCTCGAGCGCCTGAAGGTCCTCGCGGGCGAGCACGTCGAGATCCTGGTCCAGCACCGCGACATCGGACTCGAGGTGCCCTTCGCCGGTCCGCTCGTGGAGAGCATGGCGGCCTCGCTCCGCCGCTTCGACCCCGAGGCGGAGGTGCTGCCGTACCTCCTGTCCGGGGGCACCGACAACAAGGCTCTCTCGACGATCGGGATCACCGGCTACGGCTTCGCGCCGCTGCAGCTGCCGGGCTCGCTCGACTTCCCGGCGCTGTTCCACGGGGTCGATGAGCGGGTTCCGCTCGACGCACTAGTGTTTGGCAGGAAGGTCCTGACCGATCTCCTCCTGCGATCCTGATGGTCAGATCGACGACCACCACCGACCGCCTGCTGGCCGACGACGCCCCAGCCCTCCTCGAAAGTGACGCATGGGCCTGCTCGAAGCGCTGATCCTGGGACTCGTCCAGGGTCTGACCGAATTCCTCCCCATCTCCTCCAGCGCCCACCTCCGGATCGTGAGCGAGCTGCTCCCCGGGCTGGACGGCAAGGACACCGGAGCGGCGTTCACCGCCATCACGCAGCTGGGCACCGAGACCGCGGTCATCATCTACTTCTGGCGCGACATCGTGAAGATCGTGTCGAGCTGGTGCCGCTCGCTGGTCGGCAAGGTCCCGCGCACCGACGCGAACGCCCGGATGGGCTGGCTGATCATCATCGGCAGCCTCCCGATCATCGTGCTCGGCCTGCTCTTCCAGGACCAGATCGAGACGACGCTCCGCTCGCTCTGGGTCGTCGCCACCACGCTCATCGTCTTCGGCATCCTGCTCGGCGTCGCCGACGCCGTGGGCGCGAAGAAGCGCCGGCTGCGCGACCTGAACGGCCGCGACGGTCTGATCTTCGGTGGCGCGCAGGCGCTCGCCCTCGTCCCCGGCGTCTCGCGCTCCGGCGGCACGATCACTGCCGGCCTCTTCATGGGCTACGAGCGGAAGGCCGCCGCGCGCTACTCCTTCCTGCTCGCGATCCCCGCGGTGTTCGGCAGCGGGCTCTACCAGCTGTACAAGAGCATCAGCGACCCCGAGATCCTGCCCAACCAGATCCAGGTCGGCGGGCTCGAGACGCTCGTCGCGACGATCGTGGCCTTCGTCGTCGGCTTCGTCGTGATCGCCTTCTTCATGAGCTACATCTCGCGCCGCAGCTTCCTGCCGTTCGTGATCTACCGCATCGTCCTCGGCGTCGTCCTCATGGTCGCGCTGAGCACGGGCCTCCTCGCCGCGTAGATGCGCACCTGGAACGCGCCGGTCGTCCCGGCCCTGCCCGGTCGCGGACCCGTGCCGGCCGTGCACGACACCGCGACGGGTGCGCCCGTCGAGCTCGTCGCCGCGGACGGCACCGCGCGCCTCTACGTCTGCGGCATCACGCCGTACGACGCGACGCACCTCGGCCACGCCTCGACCTACCTCGCCTTCGACACGGTGCAGCGTCTCTGGCGCGACGCGGGGTACTCGGTGCTCTACGCGCAGAACGTGACCGACGTCGACGACCCGCTGCTCGAGCGGGCGACGCGCGACGGAGTCGACTGGCGCGACCTCGCCGAGGAGCAGGTCGAGCTGTTCCGCGGCGACATGACCGCGCTGCGGATCCTGCCGCCGGACCACTACGACGGGGTCACCGAGACGATCGCGCCGATCGCGGAGGCGGTCGCCCGCCTCGAGAGCGCCGGCATCGCCTACCGCGTCGCCACGCCCGAGGCCGCCGTCGACGGGGGCGAGGACCTCTACTACGACATCGCCGCCGGCGAGAGCGACGTCTGGCGCCTGGGCAGCGAGAGCAACCTGGACGTCGCGACGATGGCCGACCTCTTCTCGCAGCGCGGGGGAGACCCCGACCGCGCAGGCAAGCGCGACCCGCTCGACCCGCTGCTCTGGCGCGCCGAGCGCGCGGGCGAGCCCGCCTGGGACGCGGCCGTCGGCCGGGGCCGGCCGGGCTGGCACATCGAGTGCTCGGTGATCGCGCTCGACCGCCTCGGGCCGGAGTTCACCCTGCAGGGCGGCGGGAGCGACCTGGTCTTCCCGCACCACGAGTTCAGCGCCGCGCACGCCGCGTCGCTGTCCGGCCGACCACTCGCCCGCGCCTACGCGCACGCCGGCATGGTCGCGTACCAGGGCGAGAAGATGAGCAAGTCGCTCGGCAACCTCGTCCTCGTGTCGCGGCTGCGGGCGCAGGGGACGGATCCGCGCGCGATCCGCCTGGCGCTGCTGGCGCACCACTACCGCTCCGACTGGGAGTGGCTGCCCGAGGCTCTGCCCGCCGCCGAGGAGCGCCTCGCCCGGTGGCAGGCGTCGCTCGCCACGAGCGGGCCGGCGTCGGCCGCGGACGTGCTCGAGCGCCTGCGCGCCGTGCTCGCGGTGGACCTCGACACCCCGGGCGCCCTCGCGCTGCTCGACGCCGCGACGGCCGGCGGCGTCGACGACCCCGCGCTCCTGAGCGACGCGATCGACGCGCTGCTCGGCGTCCGCCTGGGCTGAGCCTTCGGCCCGCCGGATCTCGATACGCCCGCTGCGCGGGCTACTCGATCAGCATGAAGGGGACGCGCTGCGCGGGTCGTCCGATCAGCGCGCGGGCTACGGGCGCCAGGGCTCCTCGCCGGAGCGGCCGTCGCCGCGGCGGCGGAGGTAGCGCTCGAACTCCTGGGCGATGGCCTCGCCGCTCGCCTCGGGGGAGTCGACGGTGTCGCGCGCCTGCTCGAGCTGGGCGATGTAGGCCGCCATCTCCTCGTCGTCGAGGGCGAGGGCGTCGATGCCGCGCTCCCATTCGCCGGCCTCCTCGACCAGATCGCCGCGGGGGATCGCCAGTCCGACGACCTCCTCGAGCTTCTCGAGGAGCGCGAGCATCGCCTTGGGCGACGGCGCGTTGTGCACGTAGTGCGGCACGGAGGCCCAGAGCGAGACGGCCGGGATGCCGACCTTCTGCGCGGCCTCGCCGATGACGCTGAGGATGCCGACCGGCCCCTCGTAGGTGGAGCGCTCGAGCTCGAACTGGGCGCGCATCTCCGCGTTCTCGCTCGAGGCGAAGAGCGAGATCGGCCGGGTGTGCGGCACGTCGGCGAGCATCGCGCCGAGGAAGACGACGGCCGAGATGTCGATCGCGAGCATGGCGTCGACGACCTCCGACGCGAAGCTCTTCCAGCTGCGCGAGGGCTCGGTGCCGATCATCACGTAGAGGGCGCTCTCCGCGTCCACCGAGGTGTCGGCCGGTCCGAAGATCTGGGTGCCGGGCCAGGAGAGGCTGCGGCGCCCGTCCTCGCCGATCGACAGCATCGGGCGAGTGTACTGGAAGTCGTAGTACTGCTCGGCGTCGACCGAGAAGAGGGGCACGAACTCGCCCGCGTCCTTCACCAGGCGCACCGCTCCGCTGGCCGCGTCGCCCGCGTCGTTCCAGCCCTCGAAGGCGACGACGAGGACGTTCCCCTTGATCACGTTCATAGGCGAGGTCTCCGTGTTCGGCTCGATGTCCGGGGAGCGCTGCGTGCGCTGAACCCGTTCGTCAAGGATAGGACCCGGCCCCGGACCCCTCCGTCCGGCCCGCGTCTTTCCGCTGTGCGCGTACGGTCGGCCCGATCGGGGCTGCCGGTACGATGGTCGCTCGTGACTTCCGACACCTCCCTCCCCGTGTCCCGGCCGCAGCCCCCGCTCCCGGAGGGCGCTCCCGCCGCGGTCCTCTGGGACATGGACGGCACGCTCGTCGACACGGAGCCCTACTGGATGGCGTCCGAGCACGCGCTCGTCGCCTCGTTCGGCGGCGTCTGGACGCACGAGGACGCGATGAGCCTGGTCGGCTCCGGCCTCCCCGCCTCCGCCCGCATCCTCCAGGGCAAGGGCGTCGACCTCTCCATCGAGGCGATCATCGACCGGATGACCGACGAGGTCGTCGCGCAGCTCGCCGAGAGCATCCCGTGGCGCCCCGGCGCGCTCGAGCTGCTCGCCGCCGTCCGCGACGCGGGGGTGCCCCAGGCGCTGGTCACGATGTCGATCGGCCGAATGGCGCACGCCGTCGTCGACCGCCTCCCGTTCCCCGCCTTCGCCACCGTCGTCAGCGGCGACATGGTCGAGCAGAGCAAGCCGCACCCCGAGGCCTACCTCCTCGCCGCGCGCACCCTGGGCGTCGAGGTGGACGCCTGCGTCGCCATCGAGGACTCGCACGCCGGCCTCGCCTCCGCGGTCGCCTCGGGCGCCGCCGCGATCGGCGTGCCGCACCAGCTCGAGCTCGACGCCGACGCCCCCTATTCCCTCTGGCCCACCCTCGCGGGCCGAACCGTCGCGGACCTCGCGCTGGTGTCCTCCGAGCACCGCTCCCGCGCGCTCACGACCGAGACGGAGGCCCGCCGATGACCGGTGAGGCACTGCAGCATTCCGGACCCTTCCGCGCGGGCGACCGTGTGCAGCTGACCGGGCCGAAGGGGCGGATGAACACCATCACCCTCGTCCCGGGCAAGGTCTTCCACACCCACCGCGGCGGGATCGAGCACGACACGGTCATCGGGCTGCCCGACGGTTCCGTCGTCGTCAACACCGTCGGCGTCGAGCACCTCGCCCTGCGTCCGCTGCTCGCCGACTTCGTGATGTCGATGCCGCGCGGAGCGGCGATCGTCTACCCGAAGGACGCCGCGCAGATCCTCGCGCTCGCGGACGTCTTCCCCGGCGCCCGCGTCGTCGAGGCGGGCGTCGGCTCCGGAGCGCTCTCGCTCTGGCTGCTGCGCGCGATCGGCCCGGGCGGCCGGCTCTCCTCCTTCGAGCGCCGCGAGGAGTTCGCGGACGTGGCCCGCGCCAACATCGAGACGTTCCTCGGCTACACGCCCGACAACTGGAGCGTCACCGTCGGCGACCTCGTCGAGGAGCTGCCCGGCGCCGTCGCCCCCGGCGAGGCCGACCGCGTCGTCCTCGACATGCTCGCGCCCTGGGAGTGCCTCGACGTCGCCGCCGACGCGCTCACGCCCGGCGGCGTCCTGCTCTGCTACGTCGCGACCGTCACCCAGCTCTCGCGCGTCGCCGAGGCGATCCGCGCGTCGGGCCTGTTCACCAACCCGGCGTCGAACGAGACCATGGTCCGCGGCTGGCACGTCGAGGGTCTCGCCGTCCGCCCCGACCACCGGATGATCGGCCACACCGGCTTCCTCATCACCGCCCGCCGCCTGGCGCCGGGTGCGGTCCTGCCGGAGCTCAAGCGCCGCCCGTCCAAGACGGACTTCAGCGACGAGGACGTCGAGGCCTGGACCCCCGGCGCGCTCGGGGAGCGGGCCGTCAGCCCGAAGAGCCTGCGCAAGCGGGTGCGGGAGTCGGCCACCAGCGCCGAGCTCTCGCGGGCGCGGGGCTTCGGCGAGGCCGACGCGGACGGCGACGGCGGTGCCGCGACCGGCTCCGGTGACGACGAGGGCATCGTCTAAGCTGATCCCGGCTTTCCGGTCCCCGGGCCGAGCCGCCGTCCCGATCGTCTCGCACTCGGGCCCCACCACTCCCACTTCGTGAAACGAGGACCCGTGCGCAGGACCACCGCGCTCATCGCCGGCATCGGCATCGTCGCCGCCCTGACCGGATGCTCCGCGTCCTCGTCGAAGGCCGACTGCGACGCCCCCTACTCGTCCGGCGCCTCGTCGTCGGCCGTGAAGGCGACCGGCGACTTCGGCGAGCAGCCCGACGTGACGGTGCCCTCGCCGCTGAAGGCGGACGGCACCCAGGTCAGCACGCTGATCGAGGGCTCCGGCGACCCGCTCGAGAAGGGCCAGCTCGTCACGATCGACTACACGCTGGTCAACGGCGCCGACGGCTCGGTCCTCGAGGCCTCGCCCTACGACGGAGCGAGCACCGCCACCTTCACGGTGGGCGGCGCCGGGCTCGTCGGCCTCAACCAGGGTCTGCTCTGCAGCCAGGTCGGCTCGCGCGTCGCGATCGCGATCGCCCCGGAGGACGGCTTCGGCGACTCCTCCGCCCAGCTCGGCATCTCGGCCGACGACACCCTCGTGCTCGTCGCGGACATCGAGAAGGCGTCGCTGGCCCGCGCGAACGGCGAGGCCCAGCCGGTGCCGAACGGCTTCCCCGCCGTGACGCTGGACCCCGACGGCGTCCCCGGTCTGGCCAAGCCCTCCGGCGACGCGCCCACGACGCTCGAGATCGCCCAGCTGAAGAAGGGCGACGGCGCGGTCGTCGAGGACGGCGACACCGTCGTCGTCCAGTACACCGGCTGGCTCTGGGCCGACGGCAAGATCTTCGACTCCAGCTGGCAGAAGGGCGCCCCGGCGACCTTCGTCGCGACCGAGGGCCAGGGCGGCGTCATCCCCGGCTTCGCCAAGGCCCTGATCGGCCAGCCGGTCGGCTCCCAGGTCATCGCGATCATCCCGCCCGAGGACGGCTACGGGGACAACCCGCCGCAGTCCAGCGGCATCAGCCCCGACTCGACCATCGTCTTCGTCGCGGACGTCCTCGCCATCAACTGAGCGCGCTGCTCCGTCCTCGCTGATGGAGCAGCCCGCTGTGGGGGCGCATCGAGATCCCCTTCTACCCGGAGCCGGGTCTGCAGGCGCGGCCTTCTGACGGAGGCGGGGTCTCGATACGCCCCTGCGGGGCTACTCGACCAGCATGGTCGGGGTGTGGCTCTCCTCTGCTGATCGAGTAGCCCGCGGAGCGGGCGTATCGAGATCCGGCGCTGTCAGGGCTGAGGGCGTGGGTCTCGATACGCCCCTGCGGGGCTACTCGACCAGCCTGCTTGCGCGGGGCGGCCGCCGGTCCGCAAGGCATGTATGGGCACGTCGGGGGCGGCGGGGCCCGGCCCTAGACTGGAGGGCGTGCCCGCCGACGCTTCGACCTCGAGCCGCATCCCGGCCGAGGAGCGTCTGTTCAACCTGGTGCTGGCGCTCGTGGCCGCCGAGAACGGGCTGACGAAGGCCGACGTGCTCTCCACGGTGCAGGGCTATCGGCAGCGGTCCGACCCGGGAGACCGCGCCTCTCTCGAGCGGCAGTTCGAGCGCGACAAGGACGATCTGCGCGAGCTCGGCATCCCGATCGAGACGGTCGACGCGCCCGGCGACCCGGGCAACACCCAGACGGTCCGCTACCGGATCGCCAAGCGCAGCTACGACCTCCCCGCCGACCTCTCCTTCGACCAGGAGGAGATGGCGCTGCTGCGCCTCGCCGGCGCGGTCTGGCGCGAGGGCACGCTCTCCGCGGAGTCGCGCCGCGCCCTGATCAAGCTGCGCTCGCTCGGCGTCGACTCGGTCGACCCGGTGATCGGCATCAGCCCCTCGATCCGGGTGCGCGAGGCCTCCTTCGAGCCGCTCAACGCGGCGCTCGACCGCGGGCAGGTCGTCCGCTTCCCCTACCTCAAGCCCGGTGGCGACGAGCCGCGGACGCGCACCGTCCGTCCGCGCGCGCTCGTCAACCACCAGGGCCGCTGGCACCTGCACGGCTGGGACGAGACCGCCGAGGGCACCCGCACCTTCCTCCTCTCCCGCATCGTCGGACCCGTCGCGACCACCGGTCGCACCGCCCCGGCCGAGCCGGGCGACCACGCCGCCACCGCCCTCGCCCAGCTCGACGAGATCCTCGCCCGCAGCACCGCTCTCCTCCAGGTCGCGCCCGACTCCGACGCGGCACTCCGGCTCGGCGTGCGCGCCGAGGCGGCGGGGGAGGGCACAGACCTGCTGCGCCTGCACTTCACCGACGCCGACGTCCTCGCGGACGAGCTCGCCGGCTACGGCCCCGAGGTCGTCGTCCTCGAGCCGGAGGAGCTGCGTCGCAAGGTCGTCGACCGCCTGCGCCGCATCCTCGCCGACCACGCCGTCACCGAGCACGGGGGAGCCGCAGATGGCTAGGCCCCGCTCGCTCCAGGCGCGGGACCGCCTCGCCGTCCTGCTCTCGCTCGTCCCGTACCTCCTCGACCGCGGCCGGGTGAGCGTGGCCGAGGTCGCCGCGCACTTCGAGATCGCCGAGGAGGAGGTCCGCCGCGCCGTCCGGCTGATCGCCGTCTCCGGCATCCCCGGCGAGACCTCCCAGTACCAGTCCAACGACCTCTTCGACATCAGCTGGGACGACTTCGAGGAGAACGACCACATCGTCCTCACCCAGCAGGTCGCCATCGACGACTCGCCGCGTTTCTCGGCGCGCGAGGCCGCGGCGCTCATCGCCGGGATGCAGTACCTGGCCGCCCTGCCCGAGAACCAGGGCAACGATCGCATCGCCTCGCTGATGGGCAAGCTCGCCCGCGGCGCCTCCTCGGCTCCGACCGCCGTCGCGGTCGCCCGGGGCGTCGGCGCGGACGCCTCGCTCGCCACCCTCCGCACCTCGCTCGCCGCCGGGACGCAGCTCGCCTTCGACTACCGCAGCGCCCGCGGCGAGACCGAGTCGCGGCTCGTCGACCCGTTCCTGCTGGAGTCGGTCGACCGCGACTGGTACCTGCGCGGCTGGGACCACCTGCGCGAGGGCGTCCGCACCTTCCGCGTGGACCGGATGCGCGCGCTCACCGACACCGGGACCCCGATCGTCCGCCGCCGCAACGAGGTCACGCTGCCCGACCGGCTGTTCGAGGCGTCCGCCTCCGACCTCCTGATCGACCTCCGGGTCGCCCCGGGCTCGGTCGCGCTGCTGGGCGACTACGCCGCGGACGCCGAGTTCCCGTCGGTTCCCGCCGGAGACGAGGGTGCGGGAGTGCTCGTCCGGATCCGCGTCGCGCACCTCGCCGGTCTCACCCGCCTGGTCGCCTCGCTGCCCGGGCTCGTGACCGTCGTCGCCCCCGAGGCGGCGCGCACCGCCGTCGCCGAGTGGACCCGCGCCGCGCTGACGGCCAATGGAGAGGAGACCCCGTGACCTGGTGGTCCTGGATCCTGATCTGGCTCGTCCTCGCGATCGCCGCCCTGGCGGTGCTCGTGCTGTTCGGGCTGTCCTACTGGCGGAAGGGCCGGCTGCTGCTCGGCCAGCTGGAGGAGATCACCGCGAAGCTCGACGCCCTGCAGGTGCCGGAGCCCGCCGAGGCGTCGACCCGGCCGCCGTCCTCGCTCTTCGCCGACCGCGACGAGGTCCGCCGCGGCCACGAGTCCCGCCGGGACGCCCGCCGGGAGAGGACCGAGGATCGCCGGTCACTCCGGGTCGAACGGGGTAGGCTCCTGGTACACCGCAACCGACAAGTGAAGTGAGACTGCAATGTTCGCTGGCCTCCAGGGGTGGCACCTCCTCATCATCCTCGCCGTCATCCTCCTCCTCTTCGGTGCGCCCAAGCTTCCTCAGCTCGCGCGCAGCGTCGGGCAGTCGATGCGCATCTTCAAGAGCGAGGTCAAGACCATGAAGGACGAGGACGGGACCGAGCGCAAGGACGCGACGGACTCGACCACGGCTTCGGGCTCGACCACCGCCACGGGTACGACCACCGGCACCGGCACGACGCTGCCGCCCGAGTCCCCGCTCAAGTAATGACCTCCGTGGCAGCGAAGAAGCCACGGACGAAGCGAGCGGGGAAGAACCCCGAGGGACGCATGTCCCTCGGGTCCCACCTGATCGAGCTTCGCAACCGGCTCTTCATCGCGGCGATCGCGATCGCGGTCTGCTGCGTCGCCGGCTGGTTCCTCTCGGACTGGGTGCTCGAGGCCCTCAAGGCCCCGATCGCCGAGGTCGCCCGCGATCAGAACAAGACCGCGGTCCTCAACTTCGAGACGATCACCGGCGCGTTCGACCTCAAGCTCCAGATCGCGATGACCATCGGCATCGTGATCGCGAGCCCGGTCTGGCTGTTCCAGATCTGGGCGTTCCTCGTCCCCGGTCTGACCGGCAAGGAGGTCCGCTACGGCCTGGGCTTCATCCTCACCGCGATCCCGCTGTTCTTCGCGGGCTGCGCCTCGGGCTGGTTCGTCTTCCCGCACATCGTCGAGCTGCTGACGAGCTTCACCGGCTCGGACGCGGCGAGCGTGCTCAGCGCGAAGACGTACTACGACTTCGTGCTCAAGCTCGTGCTGGTCGTCGGCATCGCCTTCGTGCTGCCGGTCTTCCTGGTGCTGCTGAACTTCGTCGGCATCCTGCCCGGCTCGCTGATGATCAAGTCGTGGCGTGTCGCCATCATGGTGATCGTGCTCTTCACGGCGATCGCCACCCCGGCGGCGGACCCGATCTCGATGTTCCTGCTGGCGATCCCGATCACGATCCTGTTCTTCGCCGCCTGCGGCATCGCGATCCTGCAC
Organism: Rathayibacter sp. VKM Ac-2926; assembly: GCF_022815565.1. Taxonomy (NCBI): domain Bacteria; kingdom Bacillati; phylum Actinomycetota; class Actinomycetes; order Micrococcales; family Microbacteriaceae; genus Rathayibacter; species Rathayibacter sp. VKM Ac-2926. Next base: position 13,116 of record NZ_JALGRS010000014.1, read on the forward strand.
GACAGGCGCGTCGCCAAGCGGCAGATCGTCTTTGACGGCAGTCCCTCCGACCTGCCGGTGTGACCGGCGCCACTCCCGCCGAGCGCTTCGCGGCGTTCCGCACACGACAGGGCCACGCGAGGGTCGAGGCGTTCCGCTCGACCCTCGCGTTCGACCTCGACCCCTTCCAGTACGAGGCCTGCAGCGCGCTCGACGACGGGCGGAGCGTCCTCGTCGCCGCACCGACCGGTGCCGGCAAGACGGCAGTGGCCGAGTTCGCCATCCACCTGGCGATGCAGGATCCGAACGCCAAGGTCTTCTACACGACGCCGATGAAGGCGCTGAGCAACCAGAAGTTCCAGGAGTTCGTCGAGGACTACGGAGCGTCCGAGGTCGGCCTGCTCACCGGCGACTCGAACGTCAACGCGCGCGCCCGGATCGTCGTGATGACGACCGAGGTGCTCCGCAACATGCTCTACGCGGACTCCGACCTGCTCCGCGACCTCGCCTACGTCGTGATGGACGAGGTGCACTACCTGGCCGACCGCTTCCGCGGCGCGGTCTGGGAGGAGGTCATCATCCACCTCCCGCAGTCGGTCCGGCTGGTGTCGCTCAGCGCGACCGTGTCGAACGCCGAGGAGTTCGGCGACTGGCTGCAGACCGTCCGCGGCGAGACCGAGGTCATCGTCTCGGAGGAGCGGCCGGTGCCGCTCGACCAGCACGTCCTCGTCGGCGGCAAGCTGCTCGACCTCTTCGACTCGTCCGGGCGCGCGGCGACCAACCGCGTCAATCCCGAGCTGGCGCGCCTCGCGCAGGGCGGCACCCGCGTCGAGCGCGGCGGTCGCGGCTCCGGTCGCGGCCGGGGTGGCGGCGGCGGTCGCTTCCACGAGACCCGCACCGAGGACCTCGTCCCGCGCTCCGAGGTGGTCGAGATCCTGCGCGGCAAGAACCTGCTGCCGGCCATCTTCTTCGTCTTCAGCCGCAACGGCTGCGACCAGGCCGTTCGTCAGGTGCTGCGCTCGGGCGTCCGGCTCACCGAGCGGCACGAGCGCGACGAGATCCGCGCGATCGTCGAGGAGCGCTGCCGGACGATCCGCGACGAGGACCTCGCGGTCCTCGGCTACTGGGAGTGGCTCGACGGGCTGCAGCGCGGCGTCGCCGCGCACCACGCCGGCATGCTGCCCGCGTTCAAGGAGGTCGTCGAGGAGCTGTTCCTCCGCCGCCTGGTCCGAGTGGTCTTCGCCACCGAGACGCTCGCACTCGGCATCAACATGCCCGCCCGCACGGTCGTGCTCGAGAAGCTCGAGAAGTTCAACGGCGAGTCCCGGGTGCCGATCACCCCGGGCGAGTACACCCAGCTGACCGGTCGCGCCGGCCGCCGCGGGATCGACGTCGAGGGCCACTCGGTGATCCAGTGGCGCGGCGGGATGAACCCTCAGGCCGTGGCCTCGCTCGCCTCGCGCCGCACCTACCCGCTCAACTCGTCCTTCCGGCCCAGCTACAACATGGCGGCCAACCTGATCGACCAGTTCGGCCGGGCGCGCACGCGCGAGATCCTCGAGTCCTCGTTCGCGCAGTTCCAGGCGGACCGCTCCGTCGTCGACCTGGCGCGTCGCGTCCGGCAGCAGGAGACCTCGCTCGAGGGCTACGTCACCGCGATGCAGTGCCACCTCGGCGACTTCGAGCAGTACGCCGCGATCCGCCGCGAGATCGGCGAGCTGGAGCGCCGCGGCGCCGTCCGCGGCGAGTCCGCATCGCACAGCGAGCGCGAGAAGCGGCAGGGGCAGCTCAGCGATCTGCGCCGCCGGATGAAGGCGCACCCCTGCCACGCCTGCTCGGATCGCGAGCAGCACGCCCGCTGGGCCGAGCGCTGGTGGAAGCTGCGCAAGGAGACCGACGAGATCGAGCGGCAGATCCGCTCGCGCACCGGCGCGGTCGCTCGCATCTTCGACCGGATCACGGACGTGCTGAGGGAGCTCGGCTACTTCCGGCTCGACGAGGCCGGCGAGCTGTCCCTCACCCCGAACGGCCGGACGCTCAAGCGCATCTACGGCGACCGCGACCTGCTCGTGGCCGAGTGCCTGCGCAAGCAGGCCTGGACCGAGCTCGACCCGGCCGGTCTCGCCGCGATGGCCTGCTGCCTGGTCTTCGAGCCCCGCCGCGAGGAGGGCACCCTCGGTGAGAAGCACCTCCCGCGCGGCACCTTCCCCGAGGCGCTCGAGAAGACGCAGCTGCTGTGGGCGAAGCTCGACGACGTCGAGCGCGACCACCGGCTCCCGGGCAGCAACCCGATCTCCACCAGCCTGGCGCTGCCGATGAACATGTGGGCGCGCGGGATGCCGCTCGACGCGGTCCTCCGCGAGTCCGACATGGCCGCCGGCGACTTCGTCCGCTGGGCGAAGCAGACGATCGACCTACTCGACCAGCTCTCGCTCGTGGCCGAGGGCAAGGTCGGGCGCGCGGCCCGTGCCGCGCTCGAGCTCGTCCGGCACGGCATCGTCGCCTACTCGACGGTCGCATGAGGGCGATGATCTCGGCGCCCACCGGGCGCACGGCACCGCTGTGGCTGGCGATCCCGCTCGCAGCCCTCGGCGGGGCGACCCTCGACCGCGGCTTCCCCGACTCCGACGTCTGGCCGCTCGCGATCGTCGGCACCGCCGCGATCCTGTTCGCGCTGGCCGGCCGCGGCTTCTGGAGCGGTGCGCTGGTCGGCCTGGTCGGCGGTGCGGTCTTCTGGGGTGTGCACATCCAGTGGCTGACGCTCTACCTCGGCCTCGTGCCGTGGGCGGCGCTGGCAGGGCTGCAGGCGATCTTCTTCGCGCTCTCCTCCGGCCTGACGGCGATGCTGCTGACGCGGGGGCAGCGGGTCTGGACCGGGCCGCTCGGCCGGATGATCGGGCTGCCCGCGCTGGTCGCTGCGCTCTGGGTGGGCCGCGAGACGATCACGATCCAGTGGCCGTACGGCGGGTTCGCCTGGGGGCGGCTCGCGCTCTCGCAGTCGACGGGGCCGCTCGCGGACCTCGCCGCCTGGGTCGGCTTCTCCGGCCTGAGCTTCGTGGTCGCGTTCCTCGCGGCGACGCTGGCGCAGGCGGTTCGGACGACGTCGGTGCCGGCCTCGGGCCGCGCGGCCGTCGTCGCCGGCTTCTCGATCGTGGCGCTCGTCTTCCCGGCCTGGCCCGCGCCGACCGAGGGGACGACGCGGATCGCCGCGGTGCAGGGCGACTCCGACGCGGGTCTGTTCTCGCAGAGCTACCGCGGGCAGATCCTCGAGGACCACACCTCCGCGACGCTGCCGATCATCGACGAGGACGTCGACATGGTGGTCTGGCCGGAGAACGGCGTCGACGTCGATCCGACGCGGAACGCGCAGTCGGCCGCCGTCCTCGACTACCTCAGCAGCCGGATGGACGCGCCCTTCATCGTCGGGACGATCACGAACCCCTCCGACGACGTCTTCTACAACAGCTCGCTGCTCTGGAAGGCGGGGGAGGGCGCGACCCAGATCTACGACAAGGTGCACCCGGTGCCGTTCGCCGAGTACATGCCGGACCGCGCCTTCTGGCGGATGTTCGCGCCCGACCTGGTGGACCTGGTCAGCCGCGACTACTCGATCGGCACCCGCTCGAACGTCTTCGACATCAACGGGATCCTGGCGGGCATCGCGATCTGCTTCGACATCTCGGACGACTCGCTGACGAACGCCATGGTCGACGGCGGGGCGCAGCTGGTGCTCGCGCAGACCAACAACGCCGACTTCGGGCGGACGGACGAGAGCGTCCAGCAGCTGGCCATCGCGCGGCTGCGGGCGATCGAGACGGGCCGCAGCGTGGTCAACATCTCGACGGTCGGCACGAGCGCCATCATCGCACCGGACGGGTCGACGATCGACTCGCTGGAGTGGTTCGAGCCGGGTGCGATGGTGGACGAGGTGCCGCTCGCCTCGGTCACGACCCCGGCGCTGGTCTGGGCGCGGAACCTCGGCTGGTACTTCCTCGCCGCGAGTCTCATCGGGCTCGTGTCGTTCGTGCTCCGAACGCGCGAGCCGCGGCGCCGCCGCTAGCGCTCGATCCGCGTCCGGGCACGAAGAAGGGTCCGCCGGCCGGCGAGGACGCCGGCCGAGCAGGACCCTGGGGCGCTATGCGCCGATCTTGTGCTCTCCGCGACGGGCGCGGAGGTAGGCGAGGCGCTCCTCGAGCAGCTCCTCGAGTTCCGCACGGGTGCGGCGCTCCAGCAGCATGTCCCAGTGGGTGCGCGGTGCCTTCTGCTCGCCCCGGTCGACGACGACGGGCTTCGAATCCACCAGCAGCACGGCCTCGTGGCCGCAGTTGCGGCACTCCCAGGTCTCGGGCGCTTCGGCGTCGGCCGAGAACACCATGTCGGTGTCGTGGCCGCAATCCGAGCAGTGGTACGTGAACGTCGATCGCGGTGAGAAGACGACGCCTTCTTCGCTCTGCAGGCTCTGTGAGCCGAGCCTCATCCCGCGCAAGCTTCGATCTGCCATTGTGTGGTCTCCTCTCGCTGTGCTCCGACAAGTGTCGACCGCGGACCTGGGGGTGGTCCGGGGAGGCCTCCGTTTGCCAGAGGATCGTCAGGTGAACCGGGCTTCTCCAGCGTGATCGGAGGGGCCGTCGTCGCGGCCTGAAGCACCGTCCACGGCGGTGCGGGCGAGGTCGGTCCGGTCGGTCACGAGGCCGTCGACGCCGAGGTCGAGGAGGGCGCGCATCCGCCGCGGATCGTTGATCGTCCAGAGGTGGATCTCGGCTCCGGTGATCCGCAGTCGCGCGAGGATCCGGGGCGCGGTGACCCGCAGTCCGGCCGCGCGCTCGGGGACCTGGAGGGCGTCGATGCCGCGGAGCGCCCGCCGGACGAGGGACGGGGACCCGAGGTGCGCGCCGACGAGGGCGGCGACGAAGCGGGGGGCGGAGGCGGAGGTCGCGACCCCCGGGAGCCGCCGCACGGCCGCGCGGCGTCGCGACTCCGAGAAGGAGGTGATCAGCACGCGGTCCCGCGCACCCGCGGCGCGGACCGCCTCGACCACCGGGGCGACGGCCGTCCTCGCCTTGACGTCGATGTTGAAGCGGGCGTGCGGGAGGAGGCGGAGCGCCTCGGCGAGGGGGAGCAGCCCTTCCCCGGAGGGCAGGACGAGATCGGCCAGCTCCTCCCAGCGGGTGGTCTCGATCCGATGGCGGACACCTCGCTCGTCCGCGACCTCCTCGTCGTGCACGAGCACCGCGACGCCGTCGAGCGAGGCGCGGACGTCGGTCTCGAGCAGGTCCGCGCCCGCGGCGAGGGCGCGCTCGAAGGACTCCAGCGTGTTCCCCTCACCGCCCGGCGCGAAGCCGCGGTGGGCGATGACGCGCGGCCGCCGGCCCAAGAGGAACGGCGGCCGCGTGGTCGTCATGGCGGAGGAGCCCTAGAAGGACGGGGCCGGGGGAGTCTTCCCCGAGCCGTCCTGCTCGCGCTCCGGCCGGGTCGGCGAGTTCTTGCCGAACGCCTGACCCATGCCCTTGAGCGCCTCCGTGAGCTCGCTCGGCACGATCCAGAGCTTGTTGGCGCTGCCCTCTGCGATCTTGGGCAGCATCTGCAGGTACTCGTAGGCGAGCAGCTCGTTGTCCGGGCGGCCCTCGTGGATGGCGGAGAAGACGGTGGTGATCGCCTTCGCCTCACCCTCGGCGCGGAGGACCGCGGCCTTCGCATCACCCTCGGCCGCGAGGATCGCCGCCTGGCGGTGTCCCTCCGCGTTCAGGATCTGCGACTGCTTCGTGCCCTCGGCGGTGAGGATCACCGCGCGGCGGTCGCGCTCGGCGCGCATCTGCTTCTCCATCGAGTCCTGGATGGAGATCGGCGGGTCGATCGCCTTGAGCTCGACGCGTCCGACGCGGATGCCCCACTTGCCGGTGGCCTCGTCGAGGACGATGCGCAGCTGGCCGTTGATGTTGTCGCGGGAGGTCAGCGCCTCCTCGAGGTTGAGCCCGCCGACCACGTTGCGGAGCGTGGTGGTGGTGAGCTGCTCGACGGCACCGAGGTAGTTGGCGATCTCGTAGGTCGCGGCCCGGGCGTCGGTCACCTGGAAGTAGACGACCGTGTCGATCGAGACGACCAGGTTGTCCTCGGTGATGACGGGCTGCGGTGGGAAGGAGACGACCTGCTCGCGCAGATCGACGGACGGGCGGACCCGGTCGATGAAGGGGATCACCAGGTTGAGGCCCGGGAGGAGGGTGCGGTGGTACTTGCCCAGGCGCTCGACGACCCCGGCCGTGGCCTGCGGGACGATGCGGATGGCCTTGAACAGCACCACCAGGGCGAAGAGCACGATGACCGCGATGATCACCGTGGTCACGACTGCTGCGGTGTTCACGAGGAGCTCCTTTCGGCGGGGACGACGACCGCGGTCGCGCCCTCGATGGCGGTGACGACGACACGTTCGCCGAGACCGAGCGGACGGGATTCGACGAGCGGGGACAGCTTGAGCGTCCACGTCTCGCCGTTGACGAGTTTCACCTGGCCGGGGCCGGGCCCCGCGATGACGACGCTGCCGGCGAGGCCGAGCAGCGCGTCGGCTCCGGTCGGCGTCGGGTCGCCGCCGCGCTTGAGCAGCCGCAGCAGCGGGGGTCTGACCAGGAAGAGCAGCAGCACGGCGAGGACCGCGGCGACCGGGACCTGCACCCAGAACGGGGCGCCGGCGAGGCCGGTCGCGAGGCCGCCGATGCTGCCGACCGCGAGCATCAGGAAGGTGAACTCGAGAGTGATCATCTCGACGATCACGAAGATCAGGATGAGGGCGATCCAGAGGATCCAGGCGTACTGAGTCACTGCGTCCATGCGGTGCTCCTTCCCCTTACGAGCACGGGAGTCAACGGTAGCAAGGGGGGCTGGGAGGGGAGTGGGCGGCGCGGGACCGGCGCCGGTGGCGGTGGCTTGGTAGGCTCCTGCGTCGGGCCGTGGGCCCGTCACCCGTGCCCGATCCGGCTCCTGCGCCGGCGTCCTGGAGGATCTCCTCGTGTCCAACCCCCTCGCTCCCGGCTCGCTCGACGGCAAGCGCGTCCTCGTCACCGGCTCCTCGCGCGGCATCGGCGCCGACACCGTCCGCTACTTCGCCGAGGCCGGCGCGAGCGTCGTCGTCAACTACCGCTCGAAGGCGCCGCGCGCGACGAAGCTCGTCGACCAGATCACCGCCGCGGGCGGCTCGGCCTTCGCGGTGGGCGCCGACCTCACCGACGCGGAGTCGCGGACCGCGCTGTTCGCGGAGATCGAGGAGAGGCTCGGCGGTCTCGACGTCCTCGTGCTGAACGCCTCCGGCGGCATGGAGAGCAACATGGGCGAGGACTACGCGATGGTCCTCAACCGCGACTCGCAGGTCGCCACGCTCGAGGCGGCGCTGCCGCTGCTGGGCGAGGGCTCGCGCATCGTCTTCGTCACCAGCCACCAGGCGCACTTCATCCGGACCACGCCGACCATGCCGGAGTACGAGCCGGTCGCGCTGTCCAAGCGCGCGGGCGAGGACGCCCTCCGCGAGCGGATCCCGGCGCTGACCGAGCGCGGTGTCGAGTTCGTGGTCGTCTCCGGCGACATGATCGAGGGCACCATCACCGCGACGCTGCTCGAGCGCTCGAACCCCGGGGCGATCAGCTCGCGTCGCGAATCGGCGGGCAAGCTCTACAACGTCGGCGAGTTCGCGGCCGAGGTCGCCCTCGCGGCGGTCGAGCCGATCCCCGCCGAGAACACCCGCCTCGTCGGCGACACGGCCGACTTCGCCTGACTCCGGCGCCTGAGGGGCGCGTCCGGCGTTGCAGGGCGGAGCCTCATCGGGTTCGGCACCGCCCTGCGGGACCAGGACGTCCTGATGCTGTTCGCAGCGGCGGCCGCGGCGGATTGGTCGGGATCCCCGAGCGGTCAGCGGGTCGCGGTCGTCCTCGGGTCGGTCACGAACCTGATCGCGGGGAGGCCGGCCAGCTCCGGCGACACGCAGGCGAGGACCTCGGCGCAGTGGTCGACGGACCGCCGGCGCAGGAACGACCAGCACTTCAGCGAGGCGGGGCGGCGCTCCAGCGGCAGGTGCGCGGCCTCGACGAGGATCGCGGTGGGCGAGCGGTACAGGATCCGGACCGGGACGTGGATGCTGCGGCCGTCGAGCATCCACTCCGACACGGCCCGCAGGCGGCCGCGCTGCTGATCGACGCCGATGGTGAGGACGCTCCGGAAGTCCTCCGAGGCGGCTCCCATGCCGATCTGGAAGTCGCCGTCGGTGCCGTCGAGGAGGAAGGCGACGTCGAGTCCGCTCCGGTGACGGACGGCGAAGGTCGTGAGCGGGCGCGCGCTCTCGGGCGTCGACGCCGGGGCGCCGGTCTCGCGGGAGCGCTGCTGCGCGACGTCCACGTCCATGGGGGCACTCGTTCCGTCGGTGCGCGTCATCCTCGACACGCCCTGCTGCGAGTTTAGAGGCGGGCGCCCAGCCGTGTCCTCCTCCGCACACTCCGGCCGAGGGGACCGCCGCTGCGGACGCCGGTCACTGCTTCCCGGTCAGGGTGGTCAGCAGCTCCTGGATGCTCGTCTTCTCGGCGGCCGGGTCCGGGGTGCCGGCGCGGACGGAGGAGAGGACGGGGTCGATCTGCTGGTCGACGTAAGTCCACGTCTGGCAGTTCGCAGCGCTCAAGGCGGGCTCGGCGTCGTCCCAGGCGGTCTCGAGGTCGGTGGCGCGGGCTTTCGCGGCGGCCTGGTCGCCGCTGGTGACGAGGGCGAGGGTGTCGGCGGTGATCGTCTGGAAGTTCTGCACGTCGGCGGCCGGGAAGTCCGCCTGAACCGACGCCTGTGCGTCGGCCGCGGAGTAGGTCCCTGATGCGTCGCAGGCCGGGGCTGCGCCTTCCGGTGCCGGAGTGGTGTGCGGCTGGCTGTTCGTGAAGGCGAGCAGACCGACGACAGCGACGGCGAGGACCGCGAACGCGACGAGCGAGCGTCGCTCCCGAGCGACGGGCGGGTTGTGGTGCTCCTGAGCGCCCTTGTCGACGTCGGCCTTGCTGAGGGAGAGGTACACGACCGTGGCGAGGATGGCGAGCAGGAAGATGATGCTGGTGACGAAGGTGCCCAGGCCCAGGCCCTGTTCGTCGGGGGAGAGGCCCAGCCAGTCGCCGATGTTGGCGCCGAGGGGACGGGTGAGGATGTAGGCGATCCAGAACGCGAGGACGGGGTTCGCTCCGTAGCGCCAGAGTCCGGTGACGATGGCGATCAGGGCGAGGGGCAGGAGGATCGAGACGCCGGGGCCCCAGCCGGTGAGTTCGAGGGTCCAGTCGCCGAGGGCGGTGCCGAGCGCGAAGGTGACGAGGACGGTGAGCCAGTAGAAGGCCTCGCGCGGGGTGGTGTCGATGCTGTGGATGGAGAGGGTGCGCTCCTTGGAGTACCAGACGCCGAACACGATCGCGAGGAGCACGGAGAAGACGAGGGAGCTGGCCCAGAGGGGGACGCCGAGCTGGTCGGTGAGGATGTCGGTGAGCAGGGTGCCGGTGACGCTCATGACGACGACGGTCAGCCAGTACGCGGCGGGCAGGTAGCGGCGCAGACGCATCTGGATCGCGAGCACGACTGCGGTGACGATGATGAAGATCACGGCGGTCGCAATGAGGCCGACGCCGAGGACCATGTTGATCCAGTCGGCGAAGCTCTCACCGACGGTGGTGCAGAGGATCTTGATGATCCAGAACCAGATCGTGACCTCGGGGACCTTGCTGAGCAGCCGGTGCACCGGGAAGCGGGTCGTCGTCGTTGAAGTGTCCATGCCCGCAGAGTCCCAGCCGGGACGGGGGCGGCGGCTCGGGATGCGCCCTGCTGCGTTGTGTTTGCTCACAACGACCAGAAGCTCCGCGGTTCAACCAGGTCAGTACCGAGCCGATGGGCTGAGGTTCTGTGCTTTCACAACGGTTGCAGGGGAATCCTCTGCCGCAGGTGGACGTGCGTTCGTAGCGTGGACTCCTTCGGCGCGCTCCGCGTCGAGAGACGAGGACGACACTGATGCCGAACCGGGAACCCGTCACAGACGGTGCGATCGCGTATCGGGCGGCGCGACGCTGGCCGCTGATCTCGGCCGGCCTCGCGGTGCTGCTCACCGGACTCCTGGCCGCGCTGATCTTCTACCGCGAGCACGACAAGCCGTTCGGGTTCGACACCGCGTGGATGAACGAGGTCGTCGAGCACCGGTCCACGTTCTGGCTGGTGCCGTCGCTGGTGATGAACAGCCTCGGCGGCGGGATCGTCGGCACGGTCGTGGTCCCGCTCATCGTGTTCGTGACGCTGCTGGTCGGGCGCGGTCGGTGGGCGGCGACGTACTTCGCGATCGCCGCGCCGCTCAGTGGACTGCTGGTGCAAGTGCTCAAGAACGCGGTCGGGCGTCCGCGGCCGCTGGAGGTCCTCGTGAGCGCCGACTTCGGCTCGTTCCCCTCCGGCCACAGCGCGAACGCCGCGACGACCGCGATGGTCCTCGCGATCGTGTTCCCGCGGTGGTGGGTCCGCATCGCCGGCGCCGTGTACACGGTCGCGATGATGCTCAGCCGCACCTACCTCGGAGCGCACTGGATCTCCGACACCGTCGGCGGACTGCTGCTGGGCGCCGGAGTGGCGCTGATCGTCTGGGCGCCGCTCGCGGTCCGGCTGCACACCGAGCGCGTGTCGTCACCGCCGCCACTCCGGCGCCGCATCGCCCGACGGCGGGCCCTCAGCTGACGGCTCGTCAGGGTCGAGGCCTCACGACGTCGCCGCGGAGGATCGTCAGGAGCACGACGGCGACGATCGACCCGGATGCGATCAGGCCCGCGAGCACGACGATCTGGAAGACGCCCGCCGCGACGGGCGAGAGTCCGCCGAAGACGGCGCCGATGAACGCGCCGGGCAGGACGACGAGACCCGTGGTCCTGGTCTGGTCGGTCAGCGGCACCAGGCCGGTCCAGGCCGCCTCTCGCGCCAGGCCGAGCGTGGCCTGCCGCGGCCGGGCGCCGAGAGCCAGCCAGCCCTCGACCTGATCCCAGCGGTCGGCGAGCGTCGCGGCCAGCGCCCGCCCGGTGACGGTGGCGACGGTCATCGCGCCGCCGAGGAGGATCCCGCCGACCGCGAGGACGTAGCGGCCGGTGAACGGGACGGCCCCGAGCCCGAAGACGATCCCGCCACTCAGCGCGACGCCGGCCGCCATCGCTGCGGTGACGGCGAGGACCGTGCGGCGGGTGCGGCCGAGGCGACCGGACGCCGTGAGCACCGCGGCGCCGAACATGAGTGCGAGGAACAGGAGGACCCAGCGGACGTCCGCGATGACGCCGGAGAGGATCACGGCGAGGACCGCCAGCTGGGCCGCACCGCGCAGGATCGCCAGCGAAGGCCGTGCGAACGAGGCCACTCCGAACACGAGGAGCGCGACCGTGGAGGCCGCCGCGCAGATCGCGACGGCCGCGATCACGGCGAGCGGGGTCAGCTGGTCGATGGGCGTTCCTGGAGGACCCAGGTGTTGCCGTCGAGGTCGGTGAAGAAGACGAACGAGTTCCACTCGCCGCCGCGGCCTTCTAGGCGGACTCCGTCCTCGAAGTGCGTCACCGGGCTGACGTCCACCCCGCGTCCGGCGAGCTCGGCATGGGCGACGTCGATGTCATCGACGACGAGCTGCAGCCCTTCGAGACGGTTGGTGCCGGTCTTGAGCTGGATGCTGCTGTGCGAGCCGGGCGGGGTGAGCTGCACGATGCGCATCTCGTCGCTGATCCGCACGTCGAGGTCGAGGTGGAACCCGACCTGGTCGGCGTAGAACGCTTTCGCTCGGTCGACGTCCTCGACGCTGACGGGCACTACTTCAAGATTCCACTGCACAGGGTGCCCCTTCGAGGAAGTGATGGACGAGGCGATTCGTCGGTCGCCGTCCAGTGTGTCCGGCGGGAGGGCGCCGGGCAATCGGGTGTCAGCTCGCCGTGATCGTCCCGGTCAGCAGCAGCCCGGACACGACGAGGGCGAGGGCGACGCGGTAAGCCACGAAGACACCGAAGCCGTGGCCCGAGACGTAGCGCAGCAGCCACGCGATCGACGCGTACGCGACCACGAAGGAGACGACGGTGGCGACGAGGGTCGGGATCCAGCCGATACTCGCGCTGACCTCGGACGCGGCGGTCGCCGCTTCGTAGGCGCCGGCGGCGGTGAGTGCGGGGATGGAGAGGTAGAACGCGAACTTCGTGGCGGTCACTCGATCGAGGCCGCGGAACAGGCCTCCGCTGATGGTCGCTCCGGACCTCGAGACGCCGGGGATCAGCGCGATGCACTGCACGAGGCCGATGATGACCGCGTCCTTCCGGGTGATCGCGCGGCGGTCCTTGGTCTGGGCGCCGACGCGTTCGGCGACGAGCATCACGATGCTCCAGCCGAGCAGTGCGGCGACGACCACCCACAGGTTCCGCAGGCCCCCGCTGATGAGGTCCTTCCCGAGGAACCCGATGATCCCGATCGGGATCGACCCGAGGATCACGTACCAGGCGATCCGGTAGTTCGTCCGCTTGCGCTGCGTCGGGTGCCGCAGCCCGACGAACCATGCGACGGCGAGTTCGGCGATGTCCTTCCGGAAGTACAGGAGCACGGCGGCGATCGCGCCGACCTGGATGATCGCGGTGAACGCGGTCACCCCGAGGTCGTCGACCTTCAGGCCCATCAGCTTCTCGGCGATGGTGAGGTGCCCGGTGCTGGAGACCGGGAGGAACTCGGTCAGCCCCTCGATGATGCCGAGGATGATCGCCTGGAGGATGTCCATCGGGTCCGTTCCGGTCGGAGAGGAGTCGCGGGGGATCCCGCGAGCGCTTCCGAGAGTAGGGATCGTGACGGCCGTGCTCGGCCGGAATCCGGGTCGCTGTGTGCATCTTCAACGACCCCGGCGAACACCCCAGCATCCGATGCCGCACGCTCCTCGAGCATGACGGGATGACGCATCTCGCCGCCCCGCGCCGAACACCGCCCCTTCGACCTCGCGGCAGTATTCTCGCCGGACGGTACGTCGCCTCGACGGTGCCCGAGGCCACGGCGCTGTTCTGGATCCTCAAGGTGCTGACCACCGGGATGGGCGAGACGGCGTCGGACTTCCTGGCGACCGCGTTCGATCCGGTGCTCGTGGTCGGCGTGACCGGGCTCGCGTTCCTCGCGGCCCTCGCGCTCCAGTTCGCGGTTCGCCGGTACCTCCCCTGGGTGTACTGGCTGGCGGTGCTGATGGTGAGCGTCTTCGGCACGATGGCCGCCGATGTCCTGCACGTCATCGTCGGCGTCTCGTACCTCGTCTCCACGCTCGTGTTCGCGGCGGCTCTCGCGGGGGTCTTCGTCGTGTGGTGGCGGGTGGAGCGGACGCTGTCGATCCACTCGGTCACGACGCCGCGCCGCGCCCTGTTCTACTGGCTCGCCGTTTCGGGGACGTTCGCGCTCGGTACCGCAGCGGGTGACCTGACCGCCTCGACCCTGGGATTCGGTTACCTGCCCTCGGCCGTCCTGTTCGCGGTGATCATCACAGTGCCGGCGCTCGCGCACCGGTTCGCGGGGATGAACGCGGTCCTCGCGTTCTGGTTCGCCTACGTCGTCACCCGTCCGCTCGGGGCGTCCGTGTGCGACTGGCTCGCCGACCCCGAGAGCCGCAGCGGACTCGGGCTGGGCACCGGCCCGGTCACGCTCGCAGCCCTGGCGGTGTTCCTCCTCCTGGTCGCTGTGATCGCTCTCGGACGGAGACCGCGCGCCGGCACGTCGGCGCTCTGACGCGCGGACCGGCCGCCTCAGCCGGCGACCGGGCCGAGGTGGCGGGCGAAGAACCGGGTCGCGTCCTCGGCCGCGAAGTGCGGGACGCCGGTGTGGCCGCCGGTGTTCGCGGAGAGGGTCTTCTCGGGGGAGGCGAAGGCGTCGAAGAGAGCCAGGGCTGCTGCGCGGTCGTTTCCCTCGTCGTCCCACTGCAGGAGGACGTGGAGCGGGACGGTGACCCGCCGCGCCTCCTCCATCGTGATGCGGGGCACGTAGCTCCCGGCGAAGAGCCCGGCCGCAGCGATGCGCGGATCGAGGGCAGCGAGGCGGGTGCCGACGGCGATCACGCCGCCCGAGAATCCGACCTTCCCCGCGATCTCGGGACGACCGAGAACCTCGTCGAGTGTCGTCTGCCACTCCGGTACCGCCCGATCGACGAGGGGGAGGATCAGCCGGTCGACGACGTCCGTCCCCGGCAGGCGGCCGCTGGAGAGTGCCCGGCGGAGGTCTGCTCGAGCCTGTTCGGCGCCGGGCAGCGGGGTGCGGTCGCCGGCCCCGGGCATCTCGATCGCGACGGTGGCGAAGCCGTGGCCCGCGGCGTCGAGTGCTCGCGCGAGGAGTCGGGGACGCATGCGCCGCATCCCGAGCCCGCCGGGCTGGCCGAGGAGGATCAGCGGGACGGGCGCGGTGGCGGAGGCGGCGGGCGGCGTCCAGAGGATGCCGGAGAAGTCGGTGAGGGTGAACTCGCGCTCGAGGACACCCTCGTCGAGGGTGCGTGCGGTGAGGATGTGCATGGTCGTGCCTTTCGGGAGTGCTGCTCGGAGGCGGCGCTCCCGGACGATCTATCGCCCGACCGTGACTCCTCGGAGGAGCACACACGTCGATCCGTTCACGGGTACCACCTCCTGCGTTCCTGCACGGAAGGCAGACGATATCAGCGCCGGGTCGAACGCTGCGAGCAGAGACCCGACGCGCGGGATCGAGGGTCTCCTTCTCGCGTCGCGGTCCAGCAGTGCTCAGGCGTCGCGGCGGGCGCGGTTCTTCTGCCGCCAGTAGGTGAGCGCGATGCCGGCGAGGCTGATCACGACGATGCCGACGAGGACGATGTCGATGTACTTCCCGACGAAGTCCGCGACGCCGGGGATCTGTCCGAGGAAGAAGCCGAGGAGGATGACGCCGGTGGACCAGACGGCCGCGCCGAGGGCGTTGAAGCCGACGAAGTGGGCGTAGTGCATCTTCCCGACTCCGGCGGCGACGGGGGCGAAGGTGCGCACGACCGGGACGAAGCGGGCGATGGTGACGGCCCAGCCGCCGAAGCGGTCGAAGAACTTCTGGGTGCGGGCGACGCTCGAGCGGCTGAACAGGCCGCTGTCCTTGCGCTCGAAGATCCGCGGGCCGGTCTCGCGGCCGATGACGAACCCGAGCTGATCGCCCAGGAACGCGGACGCGGCGACCATCAGGATCACCAGCGGCACCGGGAGGGAGATCACGCCGGTCGCGACGAAGACTCCGGTGAAGAAGAGGAGGGTGTCGCCGGGGAGGAAGAACCCGATCAGCAGGCCCGTCTCGACGAACGCGATCAGGCAGACCAGGGCGATCGCCCAGGGGCCGGCACCGTCGAGGAGGGATTGGGGGTCGATCATCGGTTCTCCTTGCGAGAGGTCGGGTGGGGCTGCGTCGCGGGGATGCGGACGTCGACACCGAGGCCGTGGGGGACGAGGTTGCGGATCGTGAGGTGTCCGCCGGCGGCCCGGCTGAGGCCGGCGACGATCGCGAGCCCGAGGCCGGCACCGCCCTCGCGGGAGCGGGCGGCGTCGGGGCGGGTGAAGCGGTCGGTCGCGACGGCGAGGAACGCGTCGGGGACGCCCGGGCCGTCGTCGTCGACGGAGAGGACGATCTCCTCGGCGCGCTCGACGAGGGTCGCGGTGACGCTGCCGCCGTCGGGCGTCGCGGTGACGGCGTTGGCGAGCAGGTTGTCCAGGATCCGGCCGAAGTCGGTCGGGGAGACCGGGTAGCGGGCTGCAGCGATCGAGGCGGGGGCGACGAAGTCGATCGCGAGCTCCCGGTCGCGGGCGAGCATCCGGGCGCGGTCGACGCTGTCGGCGACCTCCTCGCGCAGGGCCGCCGAGGAGGCGTCCCCGGCGACGGTGCCGGCGTCGATCCTCGACAGGATCAGCAGCCCGTCGGTCAGGGCCTGGAGGCGGTCGATCGAGCGGCGCGCGTCGACGACGTCGGCGTAGAGCGCCGCCGGATCGTCGCGGACGCGCTCGGCGAGCTCGAGGCGGGTGCGCAGGGCGGCGAGCGGGGTGCGCAGCTCGTGACTCGCATCGGCGACGAGCCGCCGCTCCCGGTCCGCGGACTCCCGCAGATCCTCGATCAGCGCGTTCAGCGTCGAGGCGAGGTCGGAGAGCTCGTCGCGGGCCGGCCCGACGGGGAGCAGCTCGGTGGAGCGGCCGCGGCGCAGCCGGTCGGCGATGGCGCGCATCCGGCCGACGGGGCGCAGGGCGAGGCCGACCAGGGCCCAGGACGTGGCGGTGAACGCGACGAACAGGATCGCCAGGGCGATCAGCAGGGTGGTGCTGACGCCGCCGACGACCGCCTCGGCAGTGTCGCGGCTCTCCTCGATCAGCGCCTGCGACGCTCCCGAGCGGACGAGCTCGATCGTGGAGGCGTCGAGGATGTGATCGAGCTGCTCGCGGACGACGATCGCGACGATCCCGAAGAACAGCATCGCGACCAGCAGGCTCGACACCGTGATCCGCACGCGGATCGACAGCGACCGCCAGCTCACGGCTTCACTCCGAGGCGGTAGCCCGCACCGCGCCGGGTGACGATCTCGACCGACGCCCCGCCGGCGGCGAGCTTGCGGCGGAGGTAGCTGATGTACTGCTCCGCGATGTTGTGGTCGACGAACTCCGCGGAGCCCCAGACCTCGAGCAGGATCTCCTCCCGCGGCACGAACTCGCCGGCCCGCGCCGCGAGCGCGCGGAGCACCCCGAACTCCTTCGGGCTCAACGGCAGCACGGACCCGTCGACGGAGGCGGTGTGCGTGTAGGGGTCCACCCGGAGATCGCCGAGCACGACCGGGGCGCGGTTCGTCAGGCGCTCGCGGCGGATCATCGCCCGCAGGCGGGCGGAGAGCTCCTCGAAGTGGAACGGCTTCGCGAGGTAGTCGTCGGCGCCGGCATCGAGGCCGAAGACCCGGTCCTGCAGCGCGTCGCGGGCGGTGAGCATGATCACCGGGAGCGTGGCGCCGGTCGCGCGCAGGTGCCGGCAGATCTCGAAGCCGCTCATGCCGGGAAGCATCACGTCCAGGACGGCCGCCGCGTACTCGGTGCCGCGCGCCGCGTTCAGCGCACCGACGCCGTCGGGGAACAGGTCGACGTCGTAGCCGTCGCCGGTGAGACCTCGCACGAGGAGCTCCCCCATCTCGACGTCGTCTTCCACGACCAGCACCGCGTCACGCATCAGGGCCTCCCACGGTCATGGTCGCACCGACGACGGGCGGGAATCGGCCGGATCCGCGGAGATATGGACGTTCTCAGCGCCGACCGCCGGATGTGGAGGAAGCCACGGGGCGGACCTGCGCGGGTGGTGCGGCGGGTGTGCTGCGGCCCCGGTCCTTGCCGGGGTGGATCTCGATACGCCCGCTGCGCGGGCTACTCGATCAGCATGAATGCGGGCGCGGGCGAGTGCGTCGGGTGTTGTGCGGCAGATGTCCTCGCCGGGGTGGCTCTCCGTGGAAGAAACGCCCGCCCACATGCTGGTCGAGTAGCCCCGAAGGGGCGTATCGAGACCCTCCCACCCCGAGGACGTCGGTCTTTTCCCCGCCCTGCGCTGGCGCCGGAAGCGCCCCCTTCGCTCGATGCGCCCGCTGGGCGGGCTGCTCGATCAGCAGGACGACGCGCGGGGGTGGTCAGCAGCAGGTGCAGGAGGGGCTGCTCTCGGCGGTGAGGGCGGCGACCGGCTGCTTGCAGGCGTCACCCCGCCACGCCTCGAGGCCCTCGCGGACGGCGAAGGCGGCGATGACGAGACCGGCGACCGGGTCGGCCCAGGTCCAGCCGAGGGTGCTGTTGAGCAGCAGGCCGACGAGGACGGCGGCGGAGAGGTAGGAGCAGAGCAGGGTCTGCTTCGAGTCGGCCACGGCGGAGGCGGAGCCGAGCTCCAGGCCGGTGCGGCGCTCGACCAGGGAGAAGGCCGGCATCACGAGCAGGCTGACGGCCGCGAGTGCGATGCCGACGGGGGAGTGCTGCGCCTCGGAGAAGCCGAGCAGGGCGCGGACGGAGTCGACCGCGACGAAGCCCGCCAGGCCGAGGAAGGACAGGGCGATCACGCGCAGGGCCGTGCGCTCGCGGGCGTGCGGATCGCGGCCGGAGAACTGCCAGGCTACGGCGGCCGCCGAGAGCGCCTCGACGACGGAGTCGAGGCCGAAGCCGACGAGCGCGGCGGAGGACGCGACCGTCCCGGCCGCGAGGGCGACGATCGCCTCGACGATGTTGTAGCCGATGGTCGCCGCGACGATCCAGCGGATGCGCCGCTGCAGGACGCGGCGGCGGGCCGGGGCGAGCGGCGCGCGGAGCGGGAGGGCGCTCATGCGCAGTGGCAGCTCTCGCCGGAGCAGCAGTCCGGATCGACCACGAGGACCAGGCGCAGCAGGTCGTCGAGCGCGCCGGCCAGGCGGGTCTCGGCCAGGCGGTACCAGGTGTAGCGGCCGTCCTTGACGGCCTCGACGAGTCCGCAGCCGCGCAGGCAGGCGAGCTGGTTCGACATCACCTGCCGGGACACGCCGAGCGCGTCCGCCAGATCGGAGGGGACGGCCGGCGCCTCGCGCAGTGCGAGCAGGATCCGCGCCCGGGTCTCGTCCGCGAGAGCGGAGCCCAGGCGCGCGAGGGCGGCGGAGTGGGTCACGGTGACGGTGTCGGGCATGCGGCGACGATACACGGACTGCTGTATCGAGCGCGAGGCCCGGGGCGGGCCGGAGGAGCGGGCCGACGGTGGTGGGCGCAGGTGCGTGACGCCTGCGCCCACCAGGTCCTACTCGAAGAGCGAGAGGGTCAGCGAGCCGGAGTAGTCGCCGGCGGCGACGTCGGGCTCGGTGCTCAGGACGAGGTCCGCGGAGGCGGTCCACGCGCCCTCCTCCGCGACCGCGCCGGAGTCGAGGGCCAGGGCGAGCAGCTCCTGATCGACGAGGCCGACCGCGTCGTCCCCCTCGTCCAGCACCGTGTCGACCGGGTCGCCCTCGGTGACGAGACCGGAGTCGCCGCCGTCCAGGAGGCGGGGAGTCCAGCCGAGGTGGTCGGCGCCGATCGGCTCCTGGCCGTCGGGCGCGGTGAAGGCGGATGCGGAGCCGAGCACGTACCAGCCGGCTCCGGCGGGGATCTCCTCCGGGCTCCGCGTGTCGGTGACGGTCACCGTCGGCAGGGCGCCGGTGAACCGGCGGACGAGCTCGGTCGAGCCGTCCTCGGTCAGGGCGGTCGCGCCGGCGGCGACGGTCATCGCGAGCACCCCGGGCGCGGTGGGCTCGGCGATCGAGACGCCGATGTCGACGCTCCGGTCGTCGAGGACGTCGTCGGCGGCGGCCGCGGAGGCGACGGCGGTCAGCAGCAGGGCGCCTGCGGCGACGGCCGCGCAGCGGGCGGCGAGGGCGGGTCTTCTCATGGCGGGGTCTCCTCGGGTCGGGCGGGTCACTTGCAGGTGGTGGCGGAGTACGGGGCGCGCACGGTCGTGGTCGCGGGGGCGCCGTCGACCGTGGCGGTCGCGACGACCTCGACCGCTCCGGCGGGGATCGAGACCGCACGGGTGCTGAACGCGTGCGAGGTGGTCCGGCCCGGGGCGAGCGGAGCGAAGGTCTTCGTCCCGAAGGCCGAGGCGGCCGTCAGCGCGACGGGCACCGCGTCGTCGTTGCGCGCCTGGACGGTGACGACGGCCCTGCCGGCGAGGCAGCGGGTCGACGCGGTGGCCGTGACGGCGACCGCGGGAACGGCGGCCTGGGTGAGGGCGACCTGGTCGAGCGTCCAGAAGGCGCTGTTCTGGCCGGTGTAGCGGAACCGGAACTCGGCGGTGCGGGCGCCGGCCGGGACGTCGATCCGGAGCGTCTCGTTCGCGTTCGTGGTCGCGGTGTAGTTCTTCACCACGACGGGGGCGGCGCCGTCGAAGGAGACCGAGACGACGGCGCTCTGCGGTCCGTCGATGACGTAGTCGGTGGCGTAGGAGAGGGTCGCGGTGGCGCTGCCGTTCACGGGGTACGCCGGGCTGATCAGGGTGGAGTCGAACTGCCCCGCGGCGTGCGTCCTGTCGTCCCACTCGTCGGAGTCCGCGACGGCGAAGACGTCGCGGGCGCGGACGTTGGTCTCGCGCTTCTGGCCGGGCTCGACGCTCGTGAAGAACGAGTCGGTCGCGAAGGACCAGCCCGACCACTCCCGCACGCCTCCGGCGGGCATCGCCGAGTCGTCGATCCGCCAGCCCTGGGGGGCGGTGCGGGTCCAGCCGAGCAGCCCGGCCGCCGGTCGCGTCTCGTCGAGGCGCGGCTGCAGGGCGGGCCGCAGGGTGTCGAAGGCGTCGGTCGACGGCGTGCCGAGGGCGATGCCGTCGAGGGTCCAGGCGGGGTCGTTCGCGAGGCCGTTGACGGCGAGGACGGTGGGGGCGATGTCGACGATCTTCACGTCGTTCCGCGTGGAGCCCGCGGCGATGCCGGGGCCGGACGCGATGACGAAGACCTTCCGCTCGGCGAGGCTGTTCCCGCCGTGCCCGCCGGTGGGGGTGTGGCCGTGGTCCGCGGTGACCAGGATCGTCCACTGCTCGCTCGCGTAGCTCGGGCGGGCGCGGACGGCGGCGATCATCTCGCCCAGCTGGGCGTCGGCGCGGGCGAGGGCCGTGGCGTAGGCGGCCCCGTTCGTGCCGACCGAGTGCCCGGCGCCGTCGACCTCGTCGAGGTGGACGAAGGTGTTGTCGGGGTTGCCGTTCGCCAGGTAGTCGACGGCGGTGGCGGTGGTCTGCGCGTCGCCGCCGCCGGTGCGGCGGACGTCGACGGCCGAGCCGAAGATCGTCTCGGCGACGGGGGACCAGGTGGCGACGACCAGGCTCGAGCGGGAGGGGTCGGCGGCCTCGATGCGGCTGAGGTAGTCCGGGTACTGCCCGAAGCGCGGGGCGGTGAACGCGTTGTCGACGACGCCGTGCTTGTCGGGCCAGGCGCCCGTGGCGATGGTCGACCAGCCGGGCCCGGACACGGTGCCGGACATCGGCGCGGCGTAGAGGTTCGAGCTCGAGGTGAGTCCCTCGGCGCGGAGGGAGTCGAGCGCGGGCATGTCGGCCGCGTCGAGCTGGTCGAAGGAGGCGCCGTCGATGCCGACGACGAGGGTCTTCGCGGTGCGGGTGCCGGAGGGCAGGCCGTTGTAGGTGGTGCCGGCGGCGAAGGCGGACGGCGCGGCGAGCAGCAGGCCGCCGATCACCGCCGAGACGCAGACGGCGCCGAGGGCGCGGAGGGGCAGGGACATCGACGACTCCAGGAGGGGTGAGGTGGAGCGCGGAGGCGACCGCGCGCCGCCAGACTGCCCACGTCTGTACCTATCTGGACGCCGATGGCGAGGATATGAAGACACGTTCAGCGGCTGTTCACCCCGGGCGCGGCGGGCGGGACGGGCGCGGACGAGGCCGGGTGAACGATTCCGCGACGGCGACGAGGGGCCTCCGCCCGTGCGGTACCGTCGTCCCGATAGCGCCTAGGGTTCCGGGACGACACGTCGTCCGGCTGGTTCGAGCGGCGCCACGGATCTCCGCCATCGGAGTCCGTCATCTCAAGGGACAGAAGCCTGGAGGACCGCTGCGGCGCGCGTCGGCGCGCGCGGAAAGGTCCCGAACATGTCTGCCTTCGTCCTCGCCCTCGTGCTGACCGCGGCGCTCTGCCATGCGGCGTGGAACGTCGTCGCGCACCGGGTCAGCGGCATCGGGCTGCCCTTCCTCTGGTGGGGGGCGGTCGCGAGCACGCTGGTCTGGGGACCGCTCGTCCCCTTCACGGGAGGGCTCGGCTCGGGCGACGATCTGCCGCGCGGGCTGCTGCTCGGCGCGGGCGTCTCGGGGCTGCTGCACGTCGGCTACATGGTCGTGCTGCAGGCGGGCTACGCCCGGGGCCGGCTGTCGACGGTCTACGCGACCGCCCGGGGGACGGGTCCCGCGCTCAGCGCCGGGCTGGCGGTGCTGCTGCTCGGGGAGCGGATCTCGCCGGTGGCGGTGCTCGGCGTCGCCGTCGTGGTGACCGGGGTGATCGCCACCGGGCTGATCGACCGGCCGACCGCGCAGGCCCCCTCGGGGCGCCGCCTCGTCGACCCGGGCATCCTCTTCGGTGTGCTCACCGGCGTCGCGATCGCGGTGTACACGATCTGGGACGCGCACGCCCTCCGGACCTGGGGGCTGTCGCCGGTAGCGTTCATGGTCGGCTGCACGATGGTCGAGATCGTGGTCTACCTCGTGCCGCTGCGCCGGCGGCGGGCGGAGCTGCTGCCCGTCCTCCGGCAGCACTGGCCGCGGGTGCTGGCGTTCGGGGTGCTCTCGCCGCTCTCCTACATCCTGGTGCTGCAGGCGGTGACCCTCGCGCCGGTCGCCCTGGTCGCGCCGATGCGCGAGATGAGCGTGGTCCTGGTGTCGCTCTTCGGCGCACTGGTGCTCCGCGAGGGCTCGGCGGTGCGGCGGATCGCGGCCTCGCTGGTGGTGGCCGGCGGGATCGTGCTGCTCTCGGTCTGAGGGCGCGGCTCAGAGACCGACCGGGCGGATGAAGTGGGCGCCGTCGCGGCGCCGTCCGGTCGCCGAGACGGTGAAGCGGACGATGTCGCTGCGGTAGCGGTCGTCCGAGGCCTCGAAGGTCCGGCCGTCGGCGTCGCGGGTGATGCGGTGCAGGCGGAGCACGGGGGAGCCGGGCGCGAGCTCGAGCAGCTGCGCGTCGGTCTCGTCCGCGGCCACGGCGTCGATCTCGTGGTCGACCTCGGCCGACTTCCAGCCGCGCGAGTCGAGGAACTCGGTGATCGAGACCGTGTCGAGGTCGACGTCGAAGAGGTTGCGGCCGGCCGGCTCGATGAAGGTCAGCCGCTCGAGCATCGTCGGCCGGTCGTCCAGCGAGCGCAGCCGGAGGACGTCGACGACGAGCTCGCCCGGCTCGATGCCGAGCAGGGCGGCCTGGTCGGCGTCCGAGCGCCGGAGCGAGACCTGCTGGGTGAGCGCCCCGGGCCGCGCGCCCATCGTCCGCGCCCAGCGGGTGAAGGGGATCGAGACGTCGACGGCCTGCTGGGCCTTGCGCTCGATGACCCGGCTCGGGCGACCGCGGGTGGTCTCGATCAGGCCCTCGCTGCGCAGCGCCGCCAGGGCGTTGCGGATCGGGCCGCGCGACGTCTTCCACTTCGCGGCGAGCTCGCCCTCGGTCGGGACCTCGTCGCCGGGGGCCAGCAGGCCGCTCGCGATCGACTGACGCAGGTCGTCGGCGATCGCCTTGTACATCACATCAGCCACGTAGGCACCTTACTGGGCGGACGGTTCCTTTCTGAGCGGCGCGGCACCGGGCCCGCCGGTGAATCGCGTGCCGCGCGCGGCAGTCGCAGGAGATGGGTGAACACGTCGTGAACAGTGGCGAGATAGGTACATACGTAGGCACCCGGTGCGGCAGAGTTCCAGTCGTCCCCCTCGACGCCCTCCGCCCGAAAGGCCATCATGCAGACCCGTGCCCGCCTGACCCCCTTCTCCCGATCGGCCCTCACCGCGCTGGCCGCCGCCGGCGCCCTCGCGCTCCTGGCCGGCTGCTCCGGCACCGCGTCGGCCGGCTCGACCGCCGCCGGCGACGCCGAGGGCGGCTTCGCCGTCGACTCGAGCACCCTCGTCTTCGGCGTCGTCCCCGACTCCGTCGACACCGAGACCAACTACCAGCCGCTGATGGACTACATCGCGCAGGAGACCGGCAAGACCGTCGAGTACCACGAGTCGACCGACTACGCGGCGCTGATCGAGGCGGCCATCGCCGGGCAGATCGACGTCGCCAGCTTCTCCGGCTTCACCTACGTCACCGCCACGAACAACGGCGCCGAGCTCACCCCGATCTCCTCGATCGTGACCTCCGAGGGGCAGGAGCCCGGCTACTACTCCGAGGCCATCGTCCCCAACGGCAGCGACATCGCCTCGATCGCCGACATGAAGGGCAGGAAGGTCTGCTTCGTGGACCCGTCCTCCACCTCCGGCTACCTCTTCCCGAGCTACAACCTGATCGAGGCGGGCCTGGACCCCGAGACCGACATCACGCCGGTGTTCGCCGGCAAGCACGACGTGTCGGTGCAGAAGGTCGGCGAGAACGTCGAGTGCGAGGCCGGCTTCGCGGAGGACAGCGAGGTCGAGAAGTCCGACGCCGTCACCGTGATCGAGCGGACCATGGTCCCCGGCGCGCCGATCGTCGAGTCGGACGCCCTCCCGGACGACTTGAAGCAGCAGCTGAAGGACATCCTCTCCGACGTCACCATCGACGACATCATCGCCGCGGGCGTCGAGTCGGCCGACAGCGACGGTTTCCGCAGCGTCTTCTACGAGACCAAGCCGGTCGACGACGCGTACTACGACCAGATCCGCGAGATCTGCGAGGCGACCGACGCCACGCAGTGCCAGGCCTGACCCGGCGCCCCGCCGTCGAGCGCTGAACCGACCGACCCGACCTGGAGACTCCGATGACGACTTCCTCCCCTCCCGCGGCCGACGCCGTGGTCGAGATCACCGACCTCACCAAGCGCTTCGGCGCGACGACCGCGCTCGACGCGGTGTCGCTCACCGTGCGCCGCGGGGAGATCGTCGTCCTGCTCGGGCTCTCCGGGTCGGGCAAGTCCACCCTTCTGCGCCACGTCGACGCCCTCGAGGCGCCGACGAGCGGCGCGGTCCGGGTGCTCGGCGAGGACGTGCCCGCGCTGCGGGGCGGTCGGCTGCGCACGCTCCGCGGGAAGGTGGGCTTCATCTTCCAGCAGTTCGAGCTCGTGCCGTCGCTGACGGTGCTCGAGAACGTGCTGACCGGGGCGCTCGCGGAGCTGCGTGGCCCCAGGCTGGGCCTCTGGAGCTACCCGAAGGCGAAGAAGCTGCGCGCGCTGCAGCACCTCGAGCGGGTCGGCCTGCTCGAGCGCGCCTACCAGCGCGCCGACACCCTCTCGGGCGGGCAGCAGCAGCGCGTCGCGATCGCGCGCGCCCTGATGCAGAACCCCTCGATCCTCCTGGCGGACGAGCCCGTCGCCTCCCTGGACCCCGAGTCGAGCGATCAGGTCATGGGTCTGATCCGCGAGATCGCCGCGGAGGAGGGGCTCACCGTGCTCTGCAGCCTGCACCAGGTGGACCTCGCCATCTCCTGGGCCGACCGGATCGTCGGCCTCCGGCACGGCGCGGTCGTCCTCGACACTCCCGCGGCGGGGCTGTCCAAGGCCGAGGTCATGGAGATCTACGGCCGCGTGGCCACGACGACCTCGGAGCTCGAGGCCGTGCAGAACGAGCTGCTCACACCGGAGGCCACCCGATGACGGCCGTGCTGCCGCCGCGCACCGCGCGCCGCCCGGACCCGGCCGTCGCCGCGCGCGCTCCGCGGCCGCGGCGCTCCCCGGAGCGGATCGCCGCGGTCCTGACCCTGCTCGCCCTCGCGGGGCTCGCCGTCGCCGCGCTGATCGAGGTCGACATCTCGGTGCCGCGGATGCTGCAGTCGCTCTCGAACGCCGAGCGCTTCCTCGGCCGGGTCGGCGCGATCAGCTTCCCCGAGCCGGCCGAGCTGCTCGCCCTCACCGCGCAGACCCTCGGCCTGGTGCTCACGGGCACGCTGCTCGCGGCGGTGCTGTCAGTGCCGCTGGCGTACCTCGCGGCGGCCAACACGACGCCCGGCCACGCGGCCCGGGGTGTCGCGCGCTTCCTCGGCGTGCTGGCCCGTGCGATACCGGACGTCGTCCTCGCGATGGTCTTCGTGCTGATGTTCTCGCTCGGCTCGCTGCCCGGCATCCTCGCGATCGGCCTGCACTCCGTCGGCATGATCTCGAAGCTGTTCGCCGACGCGATCGAGCAGATCGACGAGGGACCGCGCCTGGCGATCCGCGCCGCCGGCGGCACGAGGCTGCAGGAGTTCACCTCGGGCGTGCTGCCCCAGGTGCTGCCGTCCTGGGTCGCGACGGTGCTGCACCGCAACGACATCAACCTGCGCGGCTCGGTGATCCTCGGCTACGTCGGCGTCGCGGGCCTCGGGCTCGAGATGTCCTACGCCTTCAAGTCGCTGCAGTACGGGCGGGGCATCGGCATCGCGCTGGTGATCTTCGCGCTCTGCGTGGCGATGGAGATCGTCTCGAGCTCGGTGCGCGCGGCGATGCTCGGCCGCGGCGCGTCCGGGTCCGGCGCGTCGGGCTCCGGCCCGGTCGGCGCGCTCGTGCGCCGGTTCCGAGGCGACCGCGCGAGCGGCACCGCGGGGCGGCCGGCGGCCACGACGCCGCGGTCGACCCCGGAGTCGGCGCTGCGCCGGCCGTGGACACCCGCGCGCCTGCGGAACGCCCTCGCCGGCGTCGTCACGGCCCTCGTGATCGTCGCGGGCGTCGTCGTCAGCGACATCACCTGGAGCGACGCGCTCACCTTCTGGGGCCGCGTCCCCGCCGTCGCGGCGCAGTTCTGGCCGCCGTCGTTCGGCAGCTACGACGCCGGCACGATGGTCGAGGCCATGCGCGAGACGATCGCCATCGCTCTCGCGGCGGCGCTGCTCACCGTCGTCGCGTCGGTGCTGATCGGCTCGCTCGCCGCCCGCAACGTCGCCCCGACCCGCGGCGCCCGCAGCGGCTTCCGGCTGCTGCTGGTCGCGGTCCGCGGCGTGCCCGAGCTGATCCTCGCCATCCTGCTGATCGTCGTCTCGGGGCTCGGCACCCAGGCCGGCACGATCGCCCTCGCGGTCGGCGGGGTCGGGCTGCTCGGCAAGCTGATCGCCGACTCGCTGGAGGAGGTCGACTCCGGACCGGAGCGCGCCCTCGTCGCGACCGGCGCCACCCGGCTGCAGGTCTACGCCGGAGCGACGCTGCCCCAGGGGGCGCGCGCGATGCTCGGCCACACCTTCTACTTGCTCGACACCAACATCCGCGCGGCGACCCTGCTGGGCATCGTCGGCGGCGGCGGGATCGGCTACTACCTGCTCAACGCCGCGCAGGGCTCGAACTACGCGACCGTGACCGCGATCGTCCTGATGATCCTGGTGACCGTGCTCGTCGTCGAGGGCCTGGCGATGTGGCTGCGGAAGGTGCTCCGATGAGCGCCCGGTACGACGTCGCCGTCGTCGGCTCCGGGATCGTCGGTCTCGGCGCGGCCTACGCCGCCGTCCGCCGGGGGCTGAGTGTCGTGGTGCTCGATCGCACCGCCGCGTCGATGGGCTCGACCGTCCGCAACTTCGGTCACCTCTGCTTCACCCCGCAGGCGGGCGAGGCGCTGCGCTACGGGCTCGCGGCCCGGGAGGCGTGGCTGCGGCTCTCGCGGGATGCGGGCTTCGCGCTCGGCCGCCGCGGCACGCACATCGTCGCGCGCCACGCCGACGAGCTCGCGCTGCTGGAGTCGGCGGCCGCGCAGGCGCCGTTCGGCTTCGGCGACGGCCCCGAGATCGAGCTGCTCGACGCGCGGCAGACCGCGGCGGTGACCCCGGTCGACCCCGCGGTCGTCGTCGGGGGAGCGGTGCTGCCCTACGACCTGCAGGCGGATCCGCGCACGGCCGCGGCCGCGATCGTCCGGCACCTCGCCGAGCTCGGCGTCGAGTTCCGGATGCGCACGGCCGTCGGGCGGGTCGCCGAGGGCGTCGTGGAGACCAGCCGGGGCGCGATCCTCGCCGACACGATCGTCGTCGCGGTCAACCACGACCTCGATCAGCTCCTCCCCGAGCTCGCCGAGGCGCACGACGTCGTCCGCTGCTCCCTCGACATGCTCCGCGTGGAGCTGCCGCTGCGCGCTCCGCTGGCCGCGCCGCTGCTGACGGGCTGGTCGCTCGTGCGCTACAGCGGCTTCGCGCGCCTGCCCGAGGCCGCCGCGGTGCGGGCCCGGCTGCACGCCGAGCGGCCGGACCTCGCGGCGATCGACCTCAACCAGATGTACACGCAGCTGCCCGACGGGAGCGTCGTCGTCGGCGACTCCCACCACCGCTCGATCACGCCGGAGCCGTTCCAGTCCGAGGCGACCGCGGAGCTCCTCCTCGAGGAGACCGCCCGCCT
Organism: Rathayibacter sp. VKM Ac-2926; assembly: GCF_022815565.1. NCBI lineage: Bacteria > Bacillati > Actinomycetota > Actinomycetes > Micrococcales > Microbacteriaceae > Rathayibacter > Rathayibacter sp. VKM Ac-2926. The sequence continues at coordinate 41,030 of NZ_JALGRS010000014.1, forward strand.
GTTCGGGGCGGCGCCGCGGGTGCTGGAGCGCTGGCAGGGCGTCTACGCCAGCGGGCGCGACGAGTTCCTCGTCGCCGAGCCGATCCCGGGCGTCCTCGTGCGCACCGTCACCACGGGCATCGGCATGACCACCGGGCTCGGTCTCGCCGAGACCACCCTCGCGGACCGCTTCGACAGCACCGCATCCCTCCTCGTCTCCTCGGAAGGCCGCTGATGACCAGCACGATCCCCGCTCCCGCTCCCCTCGGCACCGCCGGTCCCGGCCCGGCCCTCGCCGGCATCGAGCTCGTCGTCCTGGACATGGCGGGCACCACCGTCACCGACGACGGGGTCGTCGAGCAGGCGTTCCAGCGCGCGGCCGAGCGCACCGGCGTCGCCGACCGCCTGCCGTGGGCCGAGGCGCTCGACTACGTGCGCGAGACGATGGGGCAGTCGAAGATCGACGTGTTCACGCACCTCGCCGGGGGCGACGTCGCCGCCGCGGAGCGGGCGACCGCCGCGTTCGAGGACGCCTACGCCGAGCTGATCCTCGAGGGCGCCGCCGCGCCGATCCCCGGTGCCGAGGAGCTGCTGCGCGAGCTGCGCGCCGCGGGGGTCGCCGTGGCGCTGACCACCGGCTTCGCTCCCGTCACCCGCGACGCGATCCTCGACGCGCTCGGCTGGCGCGACCTCGTCGGGATCGCCCTCTCGCCGGCCGACGCCGGCCGGGGCCGCCCCGCGCCCGACCTCGTCCTGACCGCCGCTCTGCGCGCGCGGGTCAGCGCGATGAGCGCCGTCGCGGTGGTCGGCGACACGGCCAGCGACGTCCTCTCGGGACTGCGCGCGGGCGCCGGGCTCGTGGTGGGCGTGCTGAGCGGAGCGCACGACCGCAACCGCCTGAGCGCGGCCGGCGCGCACGCCGTGATCGAGGACGTCACCGCGCTGCGCACGCTGTCACTGCGATGAGGACGGCGACCGCGCCGCCGCGCATCGATCCGGAGTCGCGGCGCGTCGAGCTGCGGCCCTCCGCCACCGCCATGGTCTGGCTGGCACCGGACCGCCCGCACGAGGCGGTCGCGTTCGTCACGGTCCGGCTCGCGCCGGGCGACGTGCTGGTCGAGATCGAGCTGGCGACGATCTGCGGCTCGGACGTGCACACCGTGCACGGCGACCGGAGCGCTCCCGCGCCGCTCGTCCTCGGGCACGAGCAGCTCGGTCGCGTCGTCGAGCTCGGCACCGGCGGGCCCCGCGCGCTCGACGGCTCGCTCCTCGCCGTCGGCGACCGCGTGCTGTGGTCGATCGCCGCGAGCTGCGGATCCTGCGACCGCTGCGCGGGCGGGCTGCCGCAGAAGTGCCGGTCGCTGCGCAAGTACGGCCACGAGCGGATGAGCGACGCCTGGGCGCTGTCCGGCGGCTTCGCGACCCATGCGCACGTCGTCGCGGGCACGCCGATCATCCGGCTGCCCGAGGATGTGCCGGCCGCCGTCCTGGCACCCGCGTCCTGCGGGACCGCCACCGCCTGGGCCGCGCTCGCCGCCGCCGAGGCCGTCCGTCCGCTCGCCGGGGCCGACGTGCTGATCAGCGGCGCGGGCCTGATCGGGCTCACCGCGGCGGCGATGGCGACGGACCGCGGGGCGGTCGTCACCCTCCTCGAGCCGGATCCCGCTCGCCGCGCGCTCGCCGAGCGCTTCGGCGCCCGAGCGCGGCGACCGGAGGAGGAGGGCGGCGAGTTCGACGTGGTCCTCGAGGCGTCCGGTGCGCGGGCGGCCGTCGGCTCGGCGCTCGCCCGTGCCGCGGTCGGCGGCGTGGTCGTCCTGGTCGGCAGCGTCTTCCCGACCGAGCCGGTGCCGCTGGACCCGGAGCGCGTGGTGCGCGGGCTGCTGACCGTGCGGGGCGTGCACAACTACACGCCCGAGCACCTCGCCGCGGCCTCGGCGTACCTCGTCGACCGCTGGCAGGCGTGGCCGTTCGCCGGTCTGGTCGGCGAGACGGTGGCGCTGGCGGATCTCGACGAGGGGATCCGGCGCGCCTCGGGCGGTGCGGTCCGCGTGGGCGTCTCGCCGATCGCGCCGCACTGACACCGCCGCACTGACACCGCCGCACTGACACCGCCGCACTGACACCGCCGCGCGTGCTCAGCCGGAGTCCGGGCCGTCGCCGGGGACGAAGCGGTAGCCCATCCCCGATTCGGTGAGCAGGTAGCGGGGGCGAGCCGGCTCGGGCTCGAGCTTCTTCCGCAGCTGGGCGAGGTAGAGGCGGAGGTAGCCGGTGTCCGTGCTGTGGCTCGGTCCCCAGATCTCGTGCAGGAGGGTCTGCCGGGTGACGAGCCGGCCGGGGTTCCGGACGAGCAGCTCCAGCACCCGCCACTCGGTGGGGGTGAGCCGGACCGCGATCGGGCCGTCGCCGGTGCGCCGGGTGACGGCCCGCGCGGTGAGGTCGACGACGTGGTCGCCGAGGGCGACCAGCGAGCCGGTCTCCTGCGTGCCGAGCCGCCGGGTGAGGGCGCGGAGGCGGGCGAGCAGCTCGTCCATCGCGAAGGGCTTGGTGACGTAGTCGTCGGCGCCGGCGTCGAGGGCGTCGATCGTGTCGGCGGCGCCGGTGCGCCCGGAGACGACGAGGATCGGCGCGGTGCTCCAGCCGCGCAGTCCGCGGATCACGTCGAGGCCGTCGAGCCCGGGCAGGCCGAGGTCGAGCACCACGAGGTCGGGACGCCGCTCGGCGGCGAGCGCGAGGGCGCTGGTGCCGTTCTCGGCCGTGACGACCTCGTAGCCGCGGGCGCCGAGGGTGATCCGGAGGGCGCGCAGCAGCTGCGCGTCGTCGTCGGCGAGGAGGACCCTCACCGGTCTCCCTCCCGGGGCGTCGGTGTGGGCGTCGGTGCGGGTGCGGGTGCGGTCGGTGGCGGCGCGAGCGGGAGGGTGACGACCATGGTCAGCCCGCCGCCGGGGGTGTCCTCGGTGTCGAGGGTGCCGCCCATCCCCTCGGTGAAGCCCTTGGACAGGGCGAGGCCGAGGCCGAGGCCGGTGGTGTTGTCGGTGTCGCCGAGGCGCTGGAACGGGACGAAGACGTCGGCCCGGCGCTCGGGGGCGATGCCCGGTCCGTGGTCGGCGACCCGGATCTGGAGCGTGCCGCCGAAGCCGCTGGTCGAGATCCGCACGCGCCGGTCGGGCGGGGAGTGCCGGACGGCGTTGGCGAGCAGGTTCACCACCACGCGCTGGAGCAGCCCCGCGTCGGCGAGCGCCGGCGGCAGGTCGAGGTCGAGATCGAGGTCGAGCTCCGCCGGTCCGAGGCCGAGCTCGTCGATCGCGGGGAGGACGACGTCGGAGGGGTCGACGGGTGCGAGGGAGACAGCGAGCACTCCGGCCTGCAGCCGGGTGACGTCGAGGAGGTTCGTGACGAGGTCCGCGAGGGTGCCGAGGCTCTCGTCGGCGGTGGCGAGCAGCTCCGCGCGGTCCGCGGCGCTCCAGGCGATGTCGGTGGAGCGCAGTCCGCTGATCGCGGCGGTCGCGGCGGCGAGCGGCCGGCGCAGATCGTGGCTGACGGCCGAGAGCAGGGCGCTGCGCACCCGGTCGGTCTCGGCGAGGGGGGCGAGGCCGCTCGCCGTCTCGCTGAGGTCCTCGTGCTCGAGGGCGGCGTCGAGCTGCGCGACGACGACGGAGAGCAGGCGCCGCTCGCCCGCGCCGACGGGGCGGCCGTGCAGCTCGAGGACGGCGGTGCGGCCGACGGGGACGGTCTCGTGCTCGCCGCCCGGCTCGCCATCGGCGCCGACGAGCTCGGAGCCGCGGAGCAGGCGGACGCCGGTCAGCCCGAAGGCCTCGCGGGCGCGCTCGAGGATCGCCTGCAGGGCGTCCTGGCCGCGGATGACGCCGCCGGCGATGGTGGCGAGCAGCTCGGCCTCGGCGCCGGCCCGGCGGGCGGTGCGGGCGCGGCGGGCGGCGCGATCGACGACGGCGCTGACCAGGATCGCGTTGGCGATGTAGAGCAGGAGGGCGAGGGCGTGCAGCGGTTCGTCGACGGTGACGGTGTAGAGCGGGTCGACGAAGAAGAAGTCGAGGGTGAGCCCGGACAGCACGGCGGCGAACAGTGCCGGACCGAGGCCGCCGGCGAGGGCGACCAGGACGACGAGGACCTGGTAGGCGAGGACGTCGCTGGTGATCGACTCGTCGCTCCGGAAGGCGGCGAGCAGCCAGGTGAGCAGCGGCCCGCCGACGAGGGCGAGCAGCAGGCCGAGGACGCGCCGCTTCAGCGTCAGCGCTCCGCCGAGCCGGGGCAGCGCCGGGGAGCGGCCCGCCGAGGCGTGGGTGACGATGTGGACGTCGATCGTCCCGGACTCGCGGATGACCGTCGCGCCGATGCCGGGGCCGGTGAGCGCGGCGGCGAGCCGGCTCCTGCGGCTGACGCCGAGGACGAGCTGGGTGGCGTTGACGGAGCGGGCGAACTCGACGAGGGCGCGGGGCACGTCCTCGCCGACGATCTGGTGGTAGCTGCCGCCGAGGGTGTCGACGAGGGCGCGCTGCTCGGCGAGCACCTCCGGGCGGGCGGCGCGCAGGCCGTCCTGGCTGGTGACGTGCACGGCGAGGAGCTCGCCGCCAGAGGAGCGGGCGGCGATGCGGGCGCCGCGGCGGAGCAGGGTCTCGCCCTCGGGTCCGCCGGTGAGGGTGACGACGACGCGCTCGCGCGCCTCCCAGGTGCTGTCGATGCCGTGCTCGACGCGATAGCCGTTCAGCGCCGAGTCGACCTCGTCGGCCAGCCAGAGCAGCGCGAGCTCGCGCAGCGCCGTGAGGTTGCCGAGCCGGAAGTAGTTGGACAGGGCGGCGTCGATCCGCTCGGACGGGTAGACGCGGCCGGCCGCGAGGCGGTCGCGGAGGGCCTGCGGGGCGAGGTCGACGACCTCGATCTGGTCGGCGCCGCGCAGGATCGCGTCGGGGATCGTCTCGCGCTGCGGGACTCCGGTGATCTGCTGGACGACGTCGTTGAGCGACTCGATGTGCTGGATGTTGACGGTGGAGACGACGTCGATCCCGGCGTCCAGGAGGGTCCGCACGTCCTGCCAGCGCTTCTGGTGGGCCGAGCCGGGCGCGTTGGTGTGCGCGAGCTCGTCGACGAGGGCGATCCCGGGCCGCCGGGCGAGGACGGCGTCGAGGTCCAGCTCGTCGAGCCGCACGCCGCGGTGCTCGAGGGTGGTCCGCGGGACGACCTCGAGCCCGGTGACCATCGCGGCGGTGGCGGCGCGGCCGTGGGTCTCGACGAAGGCGACGACGACGTCGCGGCCCTCGCTCCGCAGGCGCCGGCCCTCCTCGAGCATCTCGTAGGTCTTGCCGACGCCCGGGGCGGCGCCCAGCAGCACCCGGAGCCGCCCCGTCCTCATCGCCGCCTCAGCTCGCCTGCGCCGCGAGGGCGAGGTTGAGCTCGAGGACGTTCACGGTCTCGTCGCCGAGGAACCCGAGGTCGCGTGCCCGGGTGTGCTCGGCGACGAGGGCGCGGACGTCCTCCTCGGTGAGCCCGCGGGCGGCGGCGACGCGGGCCACCTGGATCGCGGCGTAGGCCGGGCTGATCTGCGGGTCCAGACCCGAGGCGGAGGCGGTGAGGGCGTCGGCGGGGACGGCGGCCGGGTCGACGCCGTCGAACGCGGCGATCGCGGCGCGGCGCTCCTCGATCGCGGCGATGAGGTCCTCGTTCTCGGGGCCGAGGTTGGAGCCGCTGGAGGCGCTCGCGTCGTAGCCGTCGCCCGCGGCGGAGGGCCGGGACTGGAACCACTCGGGCAGCGGGTTCCCGTCGGCGTCGGTGAAGGACTGGCCGATGAGGCTGGAGCCGACGGTCTCGCCGTTCTCGGTGAGCAGGGAGCCGTTCGCCTGGCGGGCGAAGGCGAGCTGGCCGAGGCCGGTGATCGCGAGGGGATAGAGGACGCCGAGGGCGACGGTGAGCACGAGGAGGGCGCGGAGGGCGACTCCGTACTGCCGGAGCCCGGTGCGGGGGGTGGTCATGGGGTGGTCTGCTTCCTGGTGAGTCGTGGTGAGGAGTGCTGGGAGTGCTGGGAGTGCTGGGAGTGCTGGGAGCGCCGAGGACTGCGGGGTCCGGCTAGAAGCCGGGGAGGAGGGAGACGACGAGGTCGATCAGCTTGATGCCGACGAACGGCGCGATCACCCCGCCGAGCCCGTAGACGAGGAGGTTGCGGCTGAGGACCTTCGAGGCGCTGAGCGCGTGGTAGGCCACGCCGCGGAGGGCGAGCGGGATCAGGGCGATGATGACGAGCGCGTTGAAGACGATCGCCGAGAGGATCGCCGAGGACGGCGAGTGCAGCTGCATCACGTTCAGCACCGCGAGGCCCGGGAAGACCCCGGTGAACATCGCGGGGATGATCGCGAAGTACTTCGCGATGTCGTTGGCGATCGAGAAGGTGGTGAGCGCTCCGCGGGTGATCAGCAGCTGCTTGCCGATCCGGACGATGTCGATGAGCTTGGTCGGGTCGGAGTCGAGGTCGACCATGTTGCCGGCCTCCTTCGCCGCCGACGTGCCGGTGTTCATCGCGACCCCGACGTCGGCCTGCGCGAGCGCCGGGGCGTCGTTGGTGCCGTCGCCGGTCATCGCGACGAGGTTGCCGCCCTCCTGCTCCCGGCGGATGTACGCGAGCTTCTGCTCCGGTGTGGCCTCGGCGAGATAGTCGTCGACGCCGGCCTCCGCGGCGATCGCCTTCGCGGTGAGCGGGTTGTCGCCGGTGATCATCACCGTGCGGATGCCCATCGCGCGCAGGTCGGCGAAGCGCTCCTTGAGCCCCTCCTTGACGACGTCCTTGAGGTGGACGACGCCGAGGATCCGGCCGGTGCCGCTCGCGTCCTTCACCGCGACGACCAGCGGGGTGCCGCCGCTCTCGGAGACGCGGTGCACCTGCGCCTCGAGCTCCGCGGCGGCGAGCGGGCCGCCGTCCGCGAGCCAGGCGGTGACGGCCGAGCCGGCGCCCTTGCGGATCATCGCGCCGTCGGGGAGGTCGAGGCCGCTCATCCGGGTCTGCGCGGTGAAGGGCACGATCTCGGCGGAGAGGACCTCGCTCGCGAGCGCCTCCTCGCGGATCCCGCGGGCGGCGGCGAGGTCGACGATCGACTTCCCCTCGGGTGTCGGGTCGCTGAGGGAGGAGGACGCGGCGGCGCGGATCAGCTCGTCCTCGCCGGTCCCGCCGACGGGGACGAACTCGGTGGCGCGGCGGTTGCCGTAGGTGATGGTGCCGGTCTTGTCGAGCAGCAGCGTGGTGACGTCGCCGGCGGCCTCGACGGCGCGGCCGGACATCGCGAGCACGTTGCGCTGCACGAGCCGGTCCATCCCGGCGATGCCGATCGCGGAGAGCAGGGCGCCGATGGTGGTCGGGATGAGGCAGACCAGCAGGGCGACCAGCACCGGGACGCTGACGGGGGCGGCGGCGTAGGAGGCGATCGGGTTGAGGGTGAGGGTGACGACGAGGAAGACGATCGAGAGGCTCGCGAGGAGGATGTTCAGCGCGATCTCGTTCGGCGTCTTCTGGCGCGAGGCGCCCTCGACCAGGCCGATCATCCGGTCGACGAAGGTCTCGCCGGGCTTCGAGGTGATCCGCACCACGATGCGGTCGGAGAGCACCCGGGTGCCGCCGGTGACAGCGCTGCGGTCGCCGCCGGACTCGCGGACCACGGGGGCCGACTCGCCGGTGATCGCCGACTCGTCGACCGAGGCGATGCCCCAGACGATGTCGCCGTCGCCGGGGACCAGGTCGCCCGCCTCGACGACGACGTGGTCGCCGAGCTGCAGGTCCGCCGAGGAGACCTCGCGCACCTGGCCGTGGGCCGCGGCGCCGTCGCCGGCGCGGTACTCCAGCAGGCGGCGGGCCATCGTGCTGGTGCGGGTCTGCCGGAGGCTGTCGGCCTGCGCCTTGCCGCGGCCCTCGGCGACCGACTCGGCGAGGTTCGCGAAGACGACGGTCGCCCAGAGCCAGAGCGCGATGCCCCAGGTGAAGGAGCCGGGGACCGGGGAGCCGCCGGACTCCTGCGCGCCGCCGAGGAACGGCTCGGCGATCGCGAGGACCGTGGTCAGCGCGGCGCCGACCTCGACCAGGAACATCACCGGGTTCCGCACCATCAGGCGCGGGTCGAGCTTGCGGAACGCGCCGGGCACCGCGGCGAGGATCTGCTCGGGGCTGAACGCGGAGGCGCCGCGCCGCGGGGTCTTCTCGGGGGTGGGGGAGGCGGCGGGTCGGTCGAGAGTGGCGGTCATGACTGCAGTCCTTCTGCGAGGGGTCCGAGTGCGAGCACGGGGAAGTAGGTGAGGGCGGTCACGACGGCGGTGACGCCCACGAGGAGGCCGACGAACTGCGGCCGGTGGGTGGGGAGCGTGCCCGCGGTCGCCGGTGCGGCGCCCTGCCGGGCGAGCGAGCCGGCGAGGGCGAGCACCATCACGATCGGCAGGAACCGGCCGAGCAGCATCGCGACTCCGAGAGCGGCGTTGAACCACGGCGTGTTCGCGGTGAGCCCGGCGAACGCCGAGCCGTTGTTGTTGGCCGCGGAGGTGAAGGCGTAGAGCACCTCGGAGAGACCGTGCAGGCCGGGGTTCCAGATCGACGTGCTCTCGACGTCCGCCCGCACCGCGGGGATCGCGAAGCTGAGCGCGGTGCCCGCGAGCACCAGGGTCGGCGTGATCAGGATGGAGATGCTGGCGAGCTTGATCTCGAGCGGGCCGAGCTTCTTGCCCAGGTACTCCGGCGTCCGGCCGACGAGCAGCCCGCCGATGAAGACCGCGAGGACCGCGAGCACGAGCATCCCGTAGAGGCCGGAGCCGACGCCGCCGGGGGCGACCTCGCCGAGCATCATGTTCAGCATCGGCAGCATCCCGCCGAGCGCGGTGTAGGAGTCGTGCATCGAGTTGACCGCGCCGGTGGAGGTGAGGGTGCTGGTGGCGCCGAAGAGCGTCGATCCGGCGATCCCGAACCGGGTCTCCTTGCCCTCCATCGCGCCGCCGGCGGCCTGCGGGGCGCCGCCGCTCCCGCCGAGCTCCAGGAGCGTCAGCGCGGTGAGGGAGACGAGGAAGATCGTCGCCATCGCGGCGAGGATCGCGTAGCCCTGCTTCGCGTCGCCGACCATCCGCCCGAAGGTGCGGGGGAGGGAGAAGGGGATCGCCAGCATGAGGACCACCTGCAGCAGGCTGGTCCAGGCGGTGGGGTTCTCGAACGGGTGCGCCGAGTTGGCGTTGAAGAAGCCGCCGCCGTTGGTGCCGAGCATCTTGATCGCCTCCTGCGAGGCGACCGGGCCGCCGGGGATGCTCTGCGTAGCGCCGGTGACCGTGGTGACGTCGGTGAATCCGGTGACGTTCTGGATCACCCCGCCGGCCAGGAGCAGGACCGCGCTCAGCACGGCCAGGGGCAGGAGCAGCCGGAGGAGGCCGCGGGTGAGGTCGACCCAGAAGTTGCCGATCGTGCCGCTGCCGCGCCGGGCGAAGCCGCGGACGAGGGCGATGGCGACGGCGACGCCGACCGCGGCCGAGACGAAGTTCTGCACGGCGAGGCCGATCAGCTGGACGGAGTAGCCCATCGTCACGTCGGGGGAGTACGACTGCCAGTTCGTGTTGGTCACGAACGAGATCGCCGTGTTGAAGGACAGCCCCTCCGGGATCGCCGGGAAGCCGAGCGAGTAGGGCAGGACGGCCTGCGCCCGCTGGATCGCGTAGAGCAGCAGGACGCTGACGAGCGAGAACGCGAGGACGCCGCGCAGGTAGGCCTGCCAGCTCTGCTCGGCGCGGGCGTCCACGCCGATGAGCCGGTAGAAGCCGCGCTCGACGGCGAGGTCCTTCGGCGAGGAGTACAGGTGCGCCATGTAGTCGCCCAGCGGGCGGTGCAGCAGCACGAGGATCAGGGCGGCGGAGGCGACCTGCAGGATCGCGAGGAAGGCGTCCATCAGAAGCGCTCCGGCTTCACGAGGGCGACGACGAGGTAGCCGATCGCGGCGATCGCGAGGACCGCGGCGAGGGTGTCGAGGACGATCACGCCCGGTCCCCTCCCTTCCGCACGTCGCGGGGGTCGGCGACGCCGGCCCGGGGGCTCAGCTTCTCGACCCCCTTGGCGAGGACGCCGAGGAGGGTGAAGACGGCGAGGACGCCGATCACGGAGACGAGGTCGAGCACGGGAGGACTCCATCCGGAGGCGGATCGTGACCGCGGAACCGCGGGCACGTGCCAGAGCTGGCACGAGCACTCACTAGACACCTCCGCGGCCCGCCGTCCGGCGGTGCTCACGGTTCCCATACGGGTCGACGGCAGAACCTCACGGGTTCCCTACGACCGCGGCCCGAGCGCCTGCCGTCGGGAGCCCCGGACGCCGCGTCACTCCGGGACGGCGGCGGCCCTCCTCGCCTTCCGCTCGCGACGGCCGCTCCTGGCGACGCTGACCACCAGCGCGATCGAGAGGCCGATGAGGATGTACTCGACGAGCGCGGTGAACGCGTCGCCGCTGACCTCCGGGGCGGCCGACTGGTCGTCGCCGCCCTGCTGAAGGAAGCGGGCGAAGTCGCCGAGGCCGTGCAGCAGGATCGGCACCCACAGCGTCCCCGTCGCGCGCAGGGCGCCGTAGAAGATCGCGCCGTCCATGGCGAGGAAGGCCACGGCGACCGCGGTCGCGGGCAGCGGGACGCCGTTGAGGAGGTAGCCGGCGACGTGCCCGAGGCCGAACGCGATCGAGGTGATCAGCAGCGCGGCCAGCTCGCCGTGGTGCCCGCGGACGGCGACCCGGAAGAGACCGCGGAAGTAGAGCTCCTCGCCGAAGCCGATCAGCAGGCAGCCGACCAGGTAGACGAGGACCATCGGCAGCGCCCGCTCCGCCCACGGCACGGCGAGCAGGAGCTGCAGGGTCTGGACGGCGAGCACGACGGGGATCGCGAGCAGCCACCAGCGCCGCCGCTCGGTGAACGGCGACGGCGCCGTCCACGCCTCCCGCAGCCAGCCCGCACGCCGCGCGAACAGCAGCCCGATCACGATCAGGACGCCGACGGGCAGCCAGGTCCCGATCACGAAGTCGAGAGTGTCGTCGCCGCCGGCGAGCGGATCGAGCAGGGTGCCGACGCCGGCCGCGATCAGCACGTAGAGGACGGCGGCGGCGAGCCCGACTGGGATCGTGCGCGGGACCGGGCGCTGATCGGTGCTCGCGGTCATGCGAGTGCTCCCTCCGAGACGGCGCTCCGGGTCCGACGGCGCTCGCCGAGTATGAGGACGAGCAGCAGGACCAGCCCCGTCGCGATGACGAGGAAGGTGCTGAGGGCGGGCAGGAGACCGGCGATCGTGCCGGCGGGGTGCGCGCCGTGCAGGAAGAGCGTGGGATCGGTGGAGGCGTGCAGCAGGATCGGCCCGAGCAGGCTGCCGGTCACCCGGAGCGCCAGGTACATCACGATGCCGAAGCCGAAGGTGTAGGCGACCTGGAGCGCGGTGACGGCGACGCCCTGGTCGCTGGTGAAGACGTTGCCGATGTGCAGAGCCGCGAAGATCCCGGCCGAGACCAGCGCGACGCGGATCTCGCCGTGGCCGCGCTTGCGCATCAGGTTCACGACGAAGCCGCGGGTGAGCGTCTCCTCGGCGAAGCCGACGAACAGGCCGGTCAGCAGCCAGGAGGCGATGAGCGCGCCGCCCGCGCCGGCGTAGTCGAGATCGAGCAGGGCGGACACGTTGATCGCGAGGACGACGGCGACCCCGATCCACATCCAGCCGCGACCGCGGATCCGCTGCGGGGCGAACAGCTCGCGCAGCCAGCCGAGGGAGAGCGCGAAGAGCACCAGGAGCACGCTCGCGAGCAGGATCGGCAGCCCGATCGAGAAGAAGACATCGGTCGCCGATCCCTCCTCGCCGCGGAGGGGGCTGCCGGTGTCGCCGACCACGAAGCCGAGGAGGTAGCCGATCAGCTCGTAGAGGCCGTAGTAGACGGCCGCCAGCAGCAGCGCCCGCCAGCCCCCGCCGCGCTCCCAGAACCGCCGCCAGGCCGATGCCGTCCGCTGATCGTCCACGAGTACCCCCCTCGAGCCGGCCCGGTGCGGAGCCGACGGCCCCAGGCTAGCGGCGGGGGAGGCGCCGGCGTCGGTCGTGATCCCCCTCGGGGATCAGGCGGGGGCCGGTCGCCCCGGGAGCGCTCTCAGCCCGTCCGCTCCCCCCGCAGGAGGCGGCTCAGCTCGTCGTCGATCGTGGCCAGCGGGGAGCATCGGGCGATGGCCGCCGCCATCTCGACGGCTCGCGCGCGGTAGGCGGGGTCGCGCAGGACGGCGCGGATCGCCGTGCGCAGCGCCTCGACGGAGGGACGCCCGGTCCGCAGGTCGAGGCCGACGCCGAAGTGCGCGACGCGGGCGGCGACCTCGGGCTTGTCCTCGGCGGCGCCGGCGACCACGAGCGGGACGCCGTGGCGGAGGGCGAGCAGGGTGCCGCCGAAGCCGCCGTTGGTGACCATCACGGAGGTCAGCGGCAGCAGCTGCTCGTAGGGCAGGAACTCCGCGGCGCGGGCGTTCGCCGGCAGCGGGCCGAGGGAGGCGAGCGGCGCGCGGCCGGTGCTGACGACGACGAGCACGTCCTCGTGCGTGAGCGCCTCGAGGGTGGGTCGGACGACCTTCCCGAGGTCGTGGTTGTCGAGCGTGCCCTGGGTGACGTGCACCACCGGGCGGCCGTCGTGGAGGTCGGACCACCAGTCGGGCAGGGCGGCCGGAGAGGGGGTGCTCGGGATCGGTCCGGCGAAGACCACGTTCGCGCTGAGGTCCGAGCGGGGGTACTCGAACTCCGCCGGGCCCAGCTGCACGAAGCGGTCGAACGCCGCGGTGAAGTCCAGGACGAAGGTGCGGAGGGGCACGCCTGCGGACTCCTGGGTCAGCCGCTCCGCGAGCCGCTGGGTCTTCGCGAAGAGCAGGCGGGCCACGAGCAGGTTCAGCGCGCGGTTCCGCAGCCGCCCGAGCGGCGTGGCGGAGGGCGGCAGCGCCGTGTTGAACGGGGCGACGTCGCGGCTGACCTGGACCAGCGGGCCGATGCCGACGCCGAGGATCGGCGGTCGCGAGGCCGGGTCCGCCTCGAGCAGCGGCAGGATCCCGGCGAAGAAGGAGTCGGTCAGGACGGCGTCGATCCGCTCCCGGTCGAGGACCGCCCGGACGGCGCGGTGCTGCTCCGGCAGGGTCGCCACGAAGGTCTGCTCGACCTGGTACCGCGAGAGCGCGAGGCCGCGGTGCCGGTGCAGGTCGGGCAGGAAGCTCGCCTCGTCACGCTCGTCGAAGTCGGCTCGACCGGTCAGCGCCTCGTGGTGCAGGCCGGGGTCGTGCACGCGCTCCTCGAAGGCGGAGCCGGTCAGCACGATGACGTGGTGCCCCCGCTCGGCGAGATGCCTGCCGATGGCGAGCAGCGGTGCGAGGTGACCGTAGAGGGGAGTGCTGCAGAGCAGGATGGTGGCCACGACGGCTCCTCGATCAGGTCGATGCGGGGTGGTGCTCGGGGTCTTCGGGGTGGTGCGCGGGGCTCTCGGCGTGCGGCGGGAGGAGCAGGCGGGTGAGCGCGTCCCCGAGGAACCGCTCGAGCTGCTCGGCGCTCCAGCCGCGGTCGAGGGCGAGCATGTTCCAGAGCTGCGGGCTGGCGAGGGCGTAGAGGATGTCGCCCGCCTGCTCCGGGGTCATGTCGTCGCGCAGCGGACCGCGCACGAGCCGGGCGAACGCCTGCTGGTCGGCGAGGCGGCCGGCGCTCTGCCGGGCCAGGTCCTCGCTGAGGGCGGGGTCGTCCTGCGCGGCGGCGGCCATCACGTTCCAGAGCGGCGCGGCCCGCTGCGCGAGGGCGACGGAGTGGTGCGCGAGCTGCCGCAGCTGCCGCTCGGGATCGGACTCCGCCGCGACCGCCGCGACCCAGTCCTGGTCGGTGACGCCCGCCTCGGAGTCCGCCCCGGTCGTCATCGCCGCCGTGAGCGCGCGGAGCACGTCGGCCTTGCCGCCGATCGCGAGGTAGATGGTCTGCACGGAGGTTCCGGCCGCGCGGGCCAGCTGCGAGATCGTCGTCCCCGCGTAACCCTGGCTGAGGAACAGTCCCGCCGCGGCGTCGAGGATCCGCGCCCGGGTCTGCGCGCGATCGGTGTCGCCGCGCTCGCGCCGCCGACGGGCGTCGTAGGGCCGGGAGGCCGCCTTCTGCTCGTCGCCGCTCATCCCGTCGGACTCGCAACGGCGGGCGCCGGGGAGGTTGCGCCACGGGTGGCGATGAGTGCTGTCATGGAGGCGTTCCCAGGAGTAGAGAGGTGGCGGGTTCGGAGGGAGGCGGATCGCCTGTGGCGCCCCCGCGTCCCTCTGTGTTTCTCACTATAACCTTACTCCAGTGAGATAGGGGGGATCTCGTGGTCAGCGGGAGTCGTTCCCGTCCGCCGCACCCTCGGTGGGGGCCGCCCGGTCATCGACGACGCCGAGCTTCGCGACCGCGCTCGCGAACCCGCGTCGATCCCGGGTGGCGAGCACCCCGACGAGCGCCGCCAGGACGAGCAGCGTCGCGCCAGTGCCGGAACCGGGCAGCGGGGAGGCGAGCGCGGCCGCCCATCCGCCGGATCCCAGCGCCCAGCGGACCAGCCGCTGCCACAGCGCCGGCAGCGTCGAGGGCGTCAGGCGAACGACGGCCTCGCCGATCGTGCGCCCGGTGCGCAGCACGAGCACGAGCTGGATCGCCGGCGCTGCGAACGCGAGGACGCCCAGCACCAGCGGGCTGAGCCCCGCCGGCACGCCCGGCTCGAGGAGCGCGAGGCCGAGCGCGGTCACCGACGCCAGCGCTCCCGACACCAGGGTCAGCACGAGCGCGTCGCAGAGCATCCCGAACAGCCGGCGCCGCAGGGTGACCGGCCGCGGCTGCCCGGTGTCGCGCTCGCCGCGCCGCCCGGTGAGCAGGACGAGCACAGGAGCGAGCGCCGTGCCGAGCAGGGCACCGGCGGTGTTCGCGAGCAGATCGTCGACGTCGAAGAGGCGGTAGGCGCAGGGGAAGAGGAACCAGTCGCCCGTGAGCTGGGTGAACTCGATCAGCAGCGACACCGCCAGCCCGGCGAGACCGCCCGCGGCGACGCCCGCCGCGAGCCGGCCCCGCAGGACCACCTGGCGCACGAGCATCCCGAGCGGCACGAAGAGGATCACGTTGAACACGACCTGCGCCGACGCCCGGTTCGTCACGATCGAGAGCGGTCCGCTCAGCCCGCCCTCCTTCGCGATGTCGGCGAGGAAGGTGAAGGGCCGCAGCTGCGGCGACGACGGGGTGCGGCACAGCGCCTCCACGGTGCTCGCGTCCGGCAGCGGCAGCAGCGTGTAGGTGACGAGCGCCAGCGCGTAGACGACGGTGAGGAAGGCGAGGACCGCCGGCCCGAGCCCCAGCTCGCCCCGCCGCCGGTACTGCAGCGCCGCCCACGGCACCAGGCCGACGATCGCGAGAGCGGATCCGCCGAGCAGGGCGACGACGGCGGGCCAGACGGAGTCCAGGACTCGACCCTAGACAGCAGGCTTCGGGGGAGGAGCCCGTCGCGGGCGGGACGGTCTCGGTCGAGCCGGCGACCGGCGTCGTCAGAGGGGGTGCCGCTGACGGCGTCCGGCAGGAGACGACATCCTCGGCTTCGCCTGCTCCACCCGGAACGTCGGGATTATAGATTGGGCTATAGGAGGTGGTTCCCTTGTCCAGCATTCAGACACCCGACGCCAACACCGTCCGTCATCTTCGAGGTCGTGGCCCCCGTGTGACGGGTGCGATCCAGGCGATGAAGCAGCGACGCCTCGATCGAGCACAGCAGCCCTCGACGGTCTTCCGTCGTCCGGAGGTCGGTGGCGAGCCCCGCCAGGCGTCACAGGCGAATGGCGGTCCAGCGATGGGAGAACCGCGCAAGCCCGGCGTTCTCGACGAGACGCAGGGGGGCGTCGCCGGGACCGATCTCCTCCGCCGTCTGCGGAGCCGACAGGTCGTGACGAGAGTGTCGTACCTGCGGGAGCTGCGCCGGGTGTCGCAGGACACGACGCAGACGCAGCTCGCCCGGCTCATCGGCATCTCCCAGCCCTCGGTCAACAGCGCCTTGAAGTCCGCGGCCGCCGTACCGGACGTGCGCCCCGGATTCTCCGGCGCCACCACGTACGAGATCGCCCAGCGCTACGACGCGGGCGAGCTGACGCGCGAGCAGACCATCGACGAGCTCGGCCGCTGGTCCTACCGGCCCGGCTCGCCCAGCGACGGCTACGACTGGATCACCGGAGACGAGGGGGAGTTCGCGGATGTCGCGCGCGCCCATACCGAGCACCTGATCGACGGGGCGATGTACGAGGAGATCCTGCTCCGCTACAGCGAGCAAGGTCGGTGACGGGGGAGGACTCGTCAGCGATCGCCGCGCATCGCGAGACGGTCCGTGAGTGGAGTCGGGCGGACGGACCGCTGAGCCCTGCCGGTGCGTGCGCGACGGTCAACAACCCCGACTGGTTCATCCGTACCCCTGACGGCAGGCGTCGGCCGTTGCTCGAGCGCAAAGCCCTGCACGATCGTCTCGTCTCCGCTCACCGGAGGGAGTTCCCGGAGGCGCGCGCGGAGCGCAAGGCGATAGTCCTCGCAGGCCCTCCGGGAGCGGGGAAGTCGACCGCGCTCACGGACATCCTCGGCGCCGACAGCGGCGACTGGATCACCGTCGACCCGGACGCGTTCACGTGCGCCCTTCTCAGCGAGGCGATGAAGGACGGCAGCTACCACCGTTCGATCGTCCCGCCCGAAGTCCGCGCCGCCGAGGCGGCGGGGGAGCGGTTCTTCCCGCTCGAGCTGGCCTCCCTCGTTCACGAGGAGTCCACTCAACTCGCGATCCGCGTCCGCAACGACGCGGTGCGAGAGGGGCTGAACGTCGTGATCGACACCGTGCTCTCCTCTCCGGAGAAGGCCGTCGAGCTGGGACAGCGCCTCGGATCCGTGGGCTACAGCGTCGAGGTCATCGACGTGGAGGTGCCCTTCGAGCTGTCGGAGTCGAGGATCGCCGATCGCTGGCAGCAGTCCTATGAACGCGCCCTCGCCGGCGGCGATCAGCTCGGCGGCCGCTGGGTGCCCAGCGAGTACGCCCGCAGCGTCTACGCCGGACCGGACGGCCGCTCCCTACCCGAAGTCGCCGCCGAGCAGCTGGCCCACACCGGACCGACCGTCCTGCGATACCGCCGATACAGCACCCCCGCCGAAGGAGAGCCGCGCACCCTCGACGTCGATAAGTCCCGCACCGCCTTCGGAGAACCGCTGGTCGACACGGCCCTTCTTCAGGAGTGACCGATCGTCACCCGCAGTCTCGCCACCACGGCGATGGCCGAGACCCCTGAGCGCGCTCATCGAGCAGTTGCGGCCAGATCTCCGACGCAAGCGCCGGATCGCGGCGACCGCGGCCGCTGCGCTGACGGCCGCTGCGCCGGCCGTTCGGTGTGGGGTTCCTGCTCGGGCGTCATCAGGCGGAACGCTCGACCGTGCCGCCCGAGCATGGCGGCCTACTGGCTACCTCTCAAGGGAGACGGACCCGAAGGACGGGTAATCGGGGCCTTCGTAGTTCATGGCGGTGAGGGTTCTCATCGCCGGCATGGTGTGCGCTCCGGGTATGGCGATCTCCTGGTCCGGTTGTTCCGGGTCCAGAGGGCCGATGTCGAAGGAGTAGCCGGCAGTGTCGACCCAGGCGCCCGAGCTGTCCTGCTCGAGCGCGCCCTCCTTGAGCTGCAGCCTCAGGTCAGAGGCGTCACCGGTTGAGAATCCGGTGACGGTCGCCCAGGTCGATCCGTCCGCGCGGCGCTCGATCAGGACTGATCCTGTCGTCTCGGTCTGCTGACTGACGAAGTCGCCCCTCAGCGGGAGTTGCTGCTCGAACGCACTGAGCTGAGGGTCGTCGGACGCGTCCGGATCCGGCGAGCCCGCCGGATCCACGCCTGACGATTCGACAGCGACTGTCGACGATTCGTCGCCGGCGGTCTCGTCCGCGGTGCAGCCGGAGAGCACGAGTACGCCGGCGAGAGCCGTGATCGAGAGCGTGATTCCGGTTCTGCTGATCCCCATGGCCCGATCCTGGCATGAGGGCGCCCGCGAGACGAGCCGACGTGAGGTGGCGTCCCGCAAGGGCATCGTCTGGCGGGCGCTGATGGCCCGCTAGTCGCGGACGAGGACGAGAGTCCCGCCGCCTCCGAAGGCGAGGACGCTCACGAGGAAGCCGACCGTCGCAGGGAAGTCGTCGTGATGAATCGTCTGCGGGCCGATGTCATCACCGTCGGCGTCGTAGGTGCAGCTCACCCCCAGGGGCAGGAGCGTCGAATCGCCGGTGACGCGGACGGACTTGTCGGACAGACCGCCCGCCTCCGGGATCGGCCCTCGAAAGCGTCCCTTGGGGGGAACGTCGACCGGTGCGGAGTGGCGAGGCGGTTCTCGCGTCAGCGATCGAGGTCGACCGCCGCGAGCCGGAACACGGCGCAGCGAGGAGCCGCCGCTGCGAAGTCGTCCGGGCCCGCGTTCTCGCCTGCCTCGAAGATGCGGGCGGCCACTTTTCGTCCTTGGCTGTGCTGGTGCCAATACGCGCGGAGGACAGGGGCGCGCTGCTCCTCGGGGAGCTCCGTGAAGGCCACCCTCTCTCGTCGCCGGCCGCGCTGTATCTCGCCCTCGCCCGCCGCGCGGACGTTCTTCACCCACTCCATCCGCCGCCCGGCGACGACGTAGCGGGCGCCCTCGAGAGTGACGATCGAGACGGGCGTGGAACGCGGTTGTCCGCTGACGCGTCCGCGGACGGTGAGGATCCTCGGCGGCCCGGCCGGGACGCCGAGTCGGTTCAGGAGCTTCACCGCAGCGTTGCCGTACTTGAGCAGGGGCGGGAGGTCCGGTCGGTCGTTCATCATGCGTCCTTCGGGCGGGAGTCTGTGTCGTGGGCCTGGACCGCGGTGCCGATCGCGTGGAGCACGCGTCGGGCGGTGTCGACGGCGGCCGGATCGAGCCCTGCGGCGGCGTTCCCCGCCCAGGGCGCGGCGCGGGCGGCGGCGGCGGCGAGCACGGTCTCGCCCTCCGGCGTCAGGGTGACGAGCTGCGCGCGCCGGTGGTGCGGGTTGGGCTGGAAGGCCACGAAGCCGTCGCGTTCGAGGTCGTTCACGATTCGCTGGACGTTCTGCCGGGAGACGTCGAGGTCGCGGGCGAGCCACGCGACCGGCCGCGGCGCACCTGCGGCGAGGGCTCCGAGGATCTGCCAGCGCGCCGAGGTCAACCCGAGATCCGCGACGAGGCGGTCCCCGGACGCGGACAGCACGTTGCTCAGGTGGAAGACGCTGAGCACCAGATCCTGGAAGGGCGGGTCGTGCTCAGTGAGCTGCGGAGGGTGCATCCGACCACGGTATGTCATCATGCTGTCAAAACGTCACGTTAGTGACGGTATGGGAGGCTGCCCGCCCATCCCGTATGGGGATCGTCCACCGGTACATGGAGATGCGCCACCGAGCGCCGCGAGAATCTGTGCATCGCGGCACTGCGTGGCGGTGTTCTAGCGCCAGTTCGTGTCGCACCCACATGAAGGGCTGTCGTCGTTGTAGATGACGCGGGCGACGCCGGCGACGGTGCTCGTGCACTTCTGCAGTGCGTCGCCGGTCGGCTGGGCGCGGGTGTCGAAGAGCAGCGGACGAATGCGCAAGGGCTCTCGAGGTCGTCGTCGAACCGGTTCACTGGCGGGATGGATGGTCTTCCTCTTCTCGTGCTCGTCGTGATCTTCCTCGCCGCTGCGGCCGTGGTCTGGGTGGCAGGGATCCAGCTCTCGAAGGCGACGGATGTGCTGGACGCGCGCCTCCACCTCGGCAGCGCTCTGGGCGGGCTGATCGTCCTCGCTGTGGCCACGAACCTGCCGGAGATCGCGATCACCGTGTCCGCGGCGCTCTCGGGGAACCTCGACGTGGCCGTCGGCAACATCCTCGGCGGGATCGCTCTGCAGACGGTCGTGCTCGTCGTGCTCGACGTCTTCGGCAAGCGGGGGAAGGGCGTGAAGCCGCTCACCTACCGCGCGGCGTCGCTGACGCTCGTGCTCGAGGGCCTGGTGGTCGTCGCGGTGCTCACCGTGGTCGTCGCCGGCAGTCAGCTGCCCTCCGGTCTGGAGGTGCTGCGCCTGACACCCGATGTGGTGCTGATCGCAGCGCTGTGGGTGGTGGGCCTGCTGCTCGTGCAGCGAGCCGGCCACCACCTCCCGTGGCACGAGGACGGTCGCGCGCCCGACGCGACACCGCCCCGCTCCAGCGACACGAAGAAGCAGTCGATGAGCACCCGGAAGGCGGCGATCGTCTTCTCCGTCTCGGCCCTCGCGACTCTGATCGCCGGCGTCGTCCTCGAGCGCACGGGCGACGCCGCGTCCTCGCAGCTCGGCCTGTCGGGAGTCCTGTTCGGAGCAACGGTCCTCGCGCTGGCCACCTCCCTTCCCGAGATCTCGACCGGACTGCAGGCGATCAAGCAGGGTGACGACAACCTCGCCATCAGCGACATCTTCGGCGGGAACGCATTCCTGCCCGTCCTCTTCCTGGTTGCGACCGTCCTCTCCGGGAATGCGGTCCTCCCGCAGGCCGGCTCGTCGGACATCTACCTCACGGCGCTCGCCGCGCTGCTGACCCTCGTCTACGTCGTCGGCCTGATCTTCCGACCCTCGCGCCGCATCGCCGGCATGGGGGTGGACTCGTTGATCGTCCTGGTCCTCTACGCCGTCGGGATCGGCGGGCTCTTCGCGATCACCGCGGCATGAATCAGTTCGGTAGGGGGCGTCGACCGGTCCCTGATTCGGCGCGGGTCGGACCTGTGTGATCAGAGCGGGAGCGTGCGGTCCTCGATCACGTTCTTCATCACGAGGGTGGAGGTGAGGAGCTGCACGCCCGGGAGGGCGGCGAGCTGGTCGTCGTAGAACTGCTGGAAGGCGGGGAGGTCGCGGGCGGCGACGCGGAGGAGGTAGTCGGGCTTCCCGAAGAGGCGCTGCGCGTCGAGGATGTTCGGCTGGTCGCTGACGGCGCTCTCGAAGGCGCGCAGGGTGTCGCGGTCGCTGGAGCGCATCGTGACGAAGATGAGGGCCTGGAAGCCGAGGCCGAGGGCGGCGTGATCGAGCCGGGCGCGGTATCCGGTGATGACGCCGGCCTGCTCGAGCGCGCGGACGCGGCGGTGGCAGGGGGAGACGCTCAGCGTCACTCGCGCAGCGAGGTCGGTGAGCGAGATCCGCCCGTTCGCCTGCAGCTCGGCAAGGATCTTCCTGTCCACGGCGTCCATGTCGATGATTCTTCCCGATCGGGGTGTATCCCAGGCAGTATTCGCAAGCACTTCGCGCCGGATCCTCCCTACTCTTGCGTGCTGACGGCGCGGATCACGGCCGGGATGGAGCGTCGATCGTGCCGGTGGAGACTGTCGGAGCGTTCTGGCTGGTGTCGATCGCTCTGGCGATCACCCCGGGTGCGGACTGGGCGTTCGCGATCGCGGCGGGCCTGCGCGGGCGCGTCGTCCCGGCTGCTGTCGCCGGTCTGCTGCTCGGGCATGCTCTGCATGCCGCGATCGTCGCCGCGGGAGTCGGCGCGCTGCTCGCCGCTCTCCCGGGCGCGCTGACGGTCCTGACGATCGCCGGTGCCGGCTACCTGCTGTGGCTGGGTGTCGGGACGCTGCGCCGTCCGCCGGTGCCGCGGGCGGACGGCGAGCTCGCGCCGGATCGGCGGAGCCGGTGGCTGCTGCGCGGATTCGGGATCAGCGGCCTGAATCCGAAGGTGTTCCTGCTCTTCCTCGCGCTGCTGCCGCAGTTCACGAGGCCCGACGCGCCGCTGCCGCTGGTCGTGCAGATCGTGCTCCTCGCGGCGCTGCACATCGCGACCTGCGCTGTCGTCTATCTCGGCGTCGGCTTCGGCGCTCGAGCCGTTCTCTCCACTCGGCCGGCGGCGGCCCGGGTCGTCTCGCGGGTGTCGGGAGCGGCGATGATCGGCATCGGCCTGTTCCTGCTCGTCGAGCAGATCGCGCACCTCACCACCTCCCTCACCTGACCCACGAAGAACTCCCGATGCCTGAACAGCCCGCCCCCTACGCCGCCATTCCCGAGCCGGCCGCGCCCCGGCCGCGCGTGCGGATCCCGCACCTGCAGGCGATGAAGGAGCGCGGCGAGAAGTGGGCGATGCTGACCGCCTACGACATGTACACGGCCGCGATCTCCGACGACGCCGGGATCCCGGTGCTCCTGGTGGGGGTCTCCGCGTCGAACAACGTGCTGGGGAACGAGACGTCGCTGCCGATCACGGTGGACGAGCTGCTGCCCCTCGTGCGCGCGGTCGCCCGCGCGGCGACGCGCTCGCTCGTGCTCGCGGACCTGCCGTTCGGGTCGTACCAGGGCTCGCCGGAGCAGGCGTTCCACACCGCGGTGCGGTTCCTGAAGGAGGGCGGCGCGCACGCGGTGAAGCTCGAGGGCGGGATCGAGACGGTCCCGCAGGTCGAGAAGCTCGTCTCCTCCGGCATCCCCGTCATGGCGCACATCGGCTTCACCCCGCAGTCCGAGCACGTCCTCGGCGGCTACCGCGTCCAGGGTCGCGGCGGAGACGCCGAGCGCCTGATCGCCGTCGCGCGCGCGTTCGAGGCCGCCGGCGCGTTCGCGCTGCTGGTCGAGATGGTCCCCGGCGAGGTCGTCGCGGCGATCACCCGGGCCGTCTCCCTCCCGGTCGTCGGGATCGGCGCCGGCGTCGAGTGCGACGCGCAGGTCCTGGTCTGGCAGGACATGGCGGGACTGCGCACCGGGCGCCTCCCGCGCTTCGTCAAGCAGTACGCCGACCTGCACGGCGCCCTGCACACCGCCGCCCGCGACTTCGCGGCGGACGTCGCCGCGAGCACCTTCCCCGCCGACGAGCACACCTTCTGAGGACGACACCGTGACGCACCGATCCAACGACCTCGCCCTCGACGCTCGCATCCGACGCAGCTTCGACCGGCAGGGACTCATGCACCACCTCGGCGCCGAGCTGACCGGCGTCCGTCCCGTCGGGCAGCAGACCCTGATGCGAGTAGGGACGACACTGTCCCGTGAGGGGGCGGATACCCGGACGTCGCCGTGAATCAGGACGCATGAGGCACGGCCTCGCGCGGGAGGGGTGTCGCGGCGACGCTGCGGAGGATGTCGAGGGCGTCGGCCGACGCGCTGCCGGGGTCGGTGAGGTAGACGGCCAGGTGCAGGCCGGCGGCGGACGGGACGGGGAGCGACTCGTAGGCGACGGTCATCTCTCCGACGTCGGGGTGGTGGAGGCGCTTGGTGCCGGAGGTGTGGGTGCGGACGGTGTGCCCTCCCCACCAGGTGCGGAACTCGTCGCTGCGGGTGGACCTCACCCCGGACGAGGTCACCGCACTCGAGGAGCACTACCGGGTGCGCCCCGCGGGCGGCTTCTGAGCACCTGCTCCACCACCACGATGAAGCGGCCCGACGGCGCGCATGTGCCCGGGCCGCTTCGGCTGCGCGACCCGCGGGACCGGAGCATCGCCAGGGGATCACGGAGCCGCGACGTCTCCGTGTCTCCGTGTCTCCGCCCGTTCGTCGTCAGTCGCCCTGGAGCGGGAAGACGTCCCCGCTGAACGGGGAGAGGTCGAGCCACAGGCACCGGTAGCTGCGCTCGGCGAAGAGCCAGCGGCCGTCGCGGCGGACGAGGCGGTCGGTCCAGATGCCGTTGGTGCGGTAGTAGCGCTCGGGGCCGCGGGCGAACTCCTGGCAGAGGGACTCGGAGTGCGCCTCGTCGCCGTCGATGTCGATCGGCCCCTGAGTCGTGAACTGCAGGAAGTAGTCGTTGCCCTGCCAGAGCCGGTCGAGCATCTCGACGCAGGCGTCCGGCCCGGTCGCCTCCTGCGCGAAGGGCTCGCCGATGCGCCAGGTGCCCTCCTCCGCCCAGAGCGCGCGGAACGCGGGGGTGTCGTGCTTGGTGCACGCCAGGCCGAACCGCGCGACGAGGTTTCGGATCTCGGTGTCGGACGCCGGGTCCATGGCGGGGGCGGGGTCGGTCATAGGGTGCTCCTCGATCGGTCGTGGCAGCGGCCTCGTCGAGCCGCCCGGGTGCGGAGCCGGTCCGCGGTCCGGCCGGCGGGTGAGTTTCCGGACTCAGAGAACAGCGATCGCGGACGCCCGGCAAGAGCGGATCGGATGCTTGACAGCGAGCGCTCCGACTCGACGGGGTCCTCCACGAGGACGGTTCACCACCGTTCCGAGGGCTCTCACGCTAGGAAGGGACCATGCCGTCCACTCCCGATCGTCTCCGTCCCCTCCGCCGCAGCACGCGGGTCCGCTGATGACCTCGGACTCCAGCGGTTTCGACGCGGCGGTCGTCGCGTTCTCGGCCGCCCTCGAAGGGCGGATCGATCCAGAGGTCAGGACCTTCCCCGACCTCTTCTGCGAGGACGGGACGATCGAGGTGCCGTTCGACGGCGACGGCGACAGCGCGCCGATCGTCGGCCGGCCCGCGATCGAGCGCATGGTCGCCGGTCTCGCGGGCTTCCTGCGCTTCGAGCGGGTCGACTTCACCAGCGTCCTGCCGACCGATCGACCCGATGTCCTGGTCTGCGAGTACGTCGGCGTCCTCGTCCGCGCCGACATGCCGGGAGCGCAGCGCCGACGGTACATCTCCGTTCTCACCCTCCGCGACGGGAGGATCGCGCACATCCGCGAGTACGGCGGGCCGTTCCTGCCCGCTGACCGGTGACCGGGTCCGCTGTCCACGGGTGCCGGCACCTCGGATGACGGGACGGCTGTCCGGACGCTGCGTTGGCGCGCTTCTGTTGCCGCAGGAGCGACGATGAAAACGACCTCTCCGGTGAGCAGTGCAGCGACTGCCAGCCGGTGACGGCTGCGCGCTCGAGGTCCGGAACGCGAGCGCCACCACGATCGGTCTGCCGCTCTCTAATCCGTTCCGCGTCGTTTCGAGCGGGCGCGGAGAAGCGCCGCGATGACCAGGAGAGCAGCCAGGACAGTCAGGGCCCCGGGAAGCCATGCGGGCGTGACGAGCACGCGAGCATCGACCGAGGAGACGCCGTCGTTGCCGTCCGCGACGCTGACGCGGACCTGGCACCAGCAGAGGGGAGGCGGTGCCTCCACGGTGCCTGTGAGCACGCCGCTGGAGGCGGGCCGGACGGGGTTCCCCGCAATGACGAACGGCTGCCCGCCGTCGCTGATCGTCCCGGCGACTCCGCCGTCCGTGGAGCCGGGGACCACGGTGACGTTGCCGTCGTTGATCAGGGTGGCGGTGACGGGGAACGAACCGGTCGCGAAGCTCGGCACCGTCAGGCCCTCGACCCGGGCGCTACGGGAAGGAGTGCCGGTGCCCTGTACGTAGACGGAGGTGGTGATCGCGGTCGCCATTCCCACAGAACCCTCGCTCGAGTCGACGACTTCGGCGAAGGTCACGCCGACCCGGCGCTCTTCCGCACCGCGGTCGGCCGGCGCCTCGATGCGCACCGCTACGGGAGCCGAGGCGCCGGCGGACACCGTGACCCGCTGCTGATCGAACGAGACCCACGCGCCCGCATCGCCGGTCGCAGCGCTGATCGGTCGACCGCTGGAGTCGAGCTCGGCGGCCGACGCCTTGTAGGTCTTCTCCGCGTCGCCGACGTTCCCGATCGTGTACGCGAGCGTCACGTCCGGGGTCTCGGCAGGCACGACGCTCCGCACGGGCGAGACCGAGATCGCTCCCGCTCCGCCGCCGGTCGGCGCAGCACCGTCGCTCACATCAGGGACGACGGCCTCGCCACGGCCGAGCACGACCGCGATCAGAGCGACCGCGACGACTGCGAGAAGGACCGCGACGAGGATCCTGCGCCTCACCGTCAGTAGGTGACGGTCGCCGTCAGAGTGTCGGAGTAGCTGCCGACCGGCGAGTTCTGTCCCGCCGGGATCGTCCCGTAGACGGTCAGCGTCTGCGCGGACCCGGTGCCCACTTGCTGGACGACGCCACCCGCGGAGGAGCCCCAGACGTTCGTTCTGGCCGAGTCCGTGTACACCTGATACATGAGCGTGGACGCGCCAGCCCCCGAGTTGAGACGGCGTCCGGACGGGTCCTGGGAGTTGGTGCCGTTTCCGACAGCGACGGAGTACATCGTCCCGTTCGTCGAGGTCACCGTGATCGTGGAGGTCGCGTTGACGGCGGCACCGGCGTAGTTGCCGAAATCGAGCGGAGACGCGCTCAGGGTCGCGCTGCTGGCGATCCTCGCCGAGACGGGGATGCTCGACGTGCTCGACGCCGCGTAGGACGCGCTGGGCGCGGCGACCGCGAGGACGCCTCCCGCGAGGAGGGAGAGGGCGAGAGCAGAACGGGAACGCACGGCAGAGTCCTTCGATAGAGACGGCGCGGATTCGCCGTCGTGGGCCGCGCGAGAACTCGCCGGACCGGCCGGCGTTCCCTGACGAGCACACCGCACTGGCAAAATTAGGGACCGCGCCGAGCGTGCCGCTACCCCCCGAAAAGCCCGCCTCGCCCACCGGAGGACGGAGGGGGACGGTCGAGCGGGGTGGCGGCCACGTCCTACTCTCGGAGGACTCGTGATCGCGACAGAAGGGCATCGCCGTGCGGATTCTCATCATCGGAGCGGGCGCGACCGGTGGTGCGTTCGGGAGCCGCCTGCAGGAAGCCGGCCGTGACGTCACCTACCTGGTGCGTGCCGGCAGGGCCGAGTCGCTGCGGAGAGACGGACTCCGCTTCGTCTCGCCGTCGGAGGATCGCACCCTCGACGTGACGACACTGGTCGTGGGGGAGGAGGCGCCCGCCTTCGATCTGGTGCTCGTGACGGTCAAGGCGTCGGCGCTGGAGGACGCTGTGGCCGATGTTCGCGCCTGGGTCACCGAGAAGACGCTCGTGCTGCCGATCCTCAACGGCATGGCGCACATCGACCTGCTGGAGACCGAGTTCCCCGGGCGAGTGCTCGGCGGCTCGGCCAAGATCGTCGCGACTCTCGACGGCGGCGCGGTCCGCCAGATGACCGGGCTCTCGGTGCTCACGATCGGCTCGCTGACGGACGCACCGGTGCCGGCTCACGTGACCGAGGCGCTCGACGTCCCCGGTATCGACCTGCGGGTGTCCGATGACGTGCTCTCCGCACTGTGGGAGAAGTGGGTCTTCATCGCCGCAGCGGGCGTCGTCACCTGCCTCTTCCGCAGCGCGATCGGCCCGGCCCTCGAGGCGGGCGCCCTCCCGTGGATCCTCGACGCGATCGAGGAGGCGGAGACCGTCGCCGACGCGGCAGGCCTGCCGGTGTCCGGCGCGGCGCACGAGCAGTCCCTCGCGATCCTCACCGAGGAGGGGTCAGCCTTCACGACCTCGCTCTACCGCGACCTCGTCGCCGGCCTGCCCACCGAGGCCGAGCACCTGCTCGGCGACCTCGCTCGCCGAGCGCGGGAGCTGAGCGTCCCGACGCCGCTCCTCGACCTCACCCTCGTGCAGATCCGAGCAGGAGCTCCGGCTCAGGCGCCCGCCATCGCCGCTGAAGCCTCCCGCACCCCCCTTCGGGGCGACCTCGAGCATCGTCCGTGAGGGGATGGTCGACCGGCCCGTCGCCCGTCGACGCCGATCAGGTGCGGTAGCGCTTGCGCATTCCGTCGAGGAAGAGCTTCCTGGGCAGGAGGGTGTGCAGCGCGGCGACGCGTCGTGCGTCAGCTCCGACGAGCTTGTGGAGTGGGGGCCGGGACGACAGGAGGACCTGGGCGACGGCGTCGGCGACGGTCGAAGGAGCGGCGCCGGCGGCGACGTCGTCGTCGAACGCTGCTTCGACGCGTCGTCGCGCTCGGTCGTAGACGTCGAGGCGGGTGGCGACAGGGGATTTCCCCGCACGCAGGTCGGTGCGGATGAACCCCGGCTCGATGATCGTGCAGTGGATCCCGAACGGCCCGACCTCCAGCTGCAGAGCCTCGATCCAGCCTTCGAGCGCGTGCTTCGATGCGGTGTAGAACGCGTCGAAGGGCACAGGGACGATCCCGGACAGCGACCCGACGACCACGACGCGGCCCGCACCGTTGCTGCGCAGGTGGGGGAGGACTTCGCGGGTCACGCGGTGCACCCCGAAGAAGTTCGTCGCGAAGAGCGCCTCCGCCTCGGCGACGGTGGTCTCCTCGATCGCTCCGGACGTGTCCACACCAGCGTTGTTCACGAGCGCGTCGAGGCGGCCGGTCCTGCCGATGAGGGTGCAGATGGCGGCGCGGACGCTGTCGTCGTCCGTGACGTCGAGAGGAAGCGAGTCCTCATCACTCGGATCCGTCCGGCGCTGCCCGCCGAACACTCGCCAGCCGTCGCTGCGCAGGCGCTCGGCGACGGCGCGCCCGATGCCGCTCGAGGTCCCGGTGACCAGTGCGACCTGCTGCTCGCCCATGACGCCAGCGTAGAACCGACCGGCCGTCGGTGGCGAACGTCTGCCTTCGCCATCGAGCTCGCCCGGCTCGGCCCGGTGCAGGGCTCCGGATCGTGCTGGTCGATGTGCGGGACGTCCTCGTCGCCCGGCTGTCCCGCACGAGGATCGCGACGTGCCTCACTCGGCTCTTCAATGCTGTGAGAGGTCCTGCTCGAGGGGAGCCCGGATGGAGGGTGTGACGACGGTGTCGCCCAGGGTCTGTTCGAGGTCGGCTGCGGCCGTGCCGATCGCGTCCGCACCGTCCGCGCCGAGGTCTTCGAGGAGCCGGGTCCGGACGCCGCCGGGGGTCGAGGCCCACACGCCGACGATGCGGCCGTCCCACCAGATCGTCGGGCCGACGTTGCCTCGGCTGTCGTAGAGGCCGGCGGTGTCGGCTGGGCTGTACCAGTGGCGGTGTCTCCATCCCATGGCTGTCGAGTCGAGAGACGGGAGAAGCGCCGCGACGGGCTCCGTCGCCTCGATGTCATCCGGAGCATCGTGTCGATGAGGCAGGTCGATGCCGTCAATGCCGTCGAGGTCGGTGTCGACGACGGCGAGAGCGGTCAGGGTCGCGCGGGTCGCAGTCTTCGTCCACCCGGTCCACCACTGCAGGTCGTCCACCGTCGCCGGCCCGTACGACTGCAGCCACCGTCGGGCGATCCGCGTCCGAGCCTCGAGGGCGTCCCGAGGGGGTACGCCGTCCTCCCACCAGGCCTCGACGGCCTGCCACCGATGCTGTCGCGTCGTCCACGCACCGACGGGGGTGCCCCGGACGATCTCTCCGGCGGCGCTCATCAGGGCGAGGAGACTGCTCGTGACCGTCTGCTTCGTGTCGGACGGAAGCCGAGGCGGAATCGGTGTCTTCAGGCCCGGCACCGCAGCGCTCAGCTGCGCGCCGGTCGCGTCACCGATCTCGCGGAGACCCGCCCGGACGTCCCTCTCGACGCTGCGGACCCACGCGGGGACGTCCGGGACGTCCGGTAGAGCCTGATTCTTCTCCAGTGTCGTCACGAGGCGGCGCCGCAGGACGTCGGCGAGGGGCGCGCTCACGGCGGCGTGCACGTCCGGTACGAGGTCGCGGTCCAGCAGGAACACGGTGCGCCGCATCGCGAGCCACCGCACCAGCAGTCGTCGCTCGTACATCTCCGCCGCGATGTCCTCGAGGGTGACGCCCGTCGTCCGGGCGAGGATCGAGAGGTACGGGGTCGCGGGGTCGGTCGCATGCACGGCGACGAGTGCATTCGTGATGTGCCGAGGAGACGTGCCGGACCGATCGAGAAGATGCCGACGCACGAGGAGGCGCCGGCGCTGCACGCTGGAGACGTGCACTGGTCTCATCCGACGTCCTCACCCTGTGGCAGTGATCGAGATGTCCGCGTCACGCCGGGCCGGCTCGGTGGACCCAGGGGCTCGGAGCGATCGCGGGAGGGTCAGTCGCAGCCGATGATCCAGGTCGTGCCGAACATGTCGGTAAGCATGCCGTACAGGGGAGCGAACGGGCTCGGTCCCAAGTCGGTCAGCACGGTTCCCCCGTCGGCGAGGCGCCGCCACTGCTCGCTGATCTCGGCCTGATCGTCGCCGTGCAGGGTGAGGTAGAAGGGGTTCCGGCCGGCGTCGTACGGCTTCGCCGTCTGGACGTCGTAGGCCATGATGCTGAAGCCGTTGGGCGCGGTGAGCCGACCGAACGAGACAGCGTCGGCCTGAGCGGGGTCGTCGACCTGATGCGTGTCCGCATACGTGGCGAGTGCGACGTCGCCTCCGAAGACCGATCGGTAGAAGGCGAGCGCCTCCCGGGCCTGACCGCGGAAGTTCAGGTGCGGGGTGACGGAAACGGTCATGGTGGGGCTCCTGGGGGATGTCGGGGTGGGAATCACCGACGTCCGCGCAGCGCGGGGACGACGACGTGGTCGATGAGGTCGGCGACGAATTCGCGGGTGACCGGTGTGCGCTGGACGGCGGTGCGGTGCACGCACATCGTGGGGATGACCGTCGCCAGCGTGTCGATGTCGCCAGGGGGGAACTCCCCGCGGTCGATGGCACGGCGCAGGAGCGATCGACTCACCTCGACCCAGGGATCAGCGCTGGCCGACGCGGTCAGGCTCGCCAGAGCAGGGTCCGTGCGGCCGGCGTCCGCGAGGGTGCTCATCACATCGATGCGGAGCTGCTGTTCCGCCTCGGACATCGTCACGGTCGTGGCCAGGAGGTCGTCGCGGAGGCTCCCGAGATCCGGCAGGTCGGTGCTCCCGGCATCAGCCGCGGTGAGGTGAGCAACAGCCGCTGCAGCGAGGGCCGTCTTCGTCGGCCAGCGACGGTAGACGGTCGCGCGAGCCGCACCAGCACGAGCCGCAACGGCATCCACTGTCGCCGCCTCGTACCCGACCTCGGCCATGACGGCGAGTGCCGCGTCCAGGATCACGCCGTCCCGAGAGCGGTCGAGCTTTCGACCGGGCTGGCGACGCGGGGAGGAGGTCATGAGTGAAAAAGATACTGCTACGTATCGATATACACAAGACTCGAAAATGATTCGACGAAGCTCCGCTGGTTCGTCCCTGAGGGGGACGGGTGAGCGGGACGCTTGCGAGCCGGGGAAGGCGTCAGCGTCACACCGTCGTCGCCTCCCGAGCGAGCAGCTGCTGGATGACCGGTCCGACCGTGGCGACGATCCGGTCGAGATCTGCGGCGAGCAGGGCCGGCACGCCGACGACGCGGCGGCCGACGACGACGCCGATCAGCATCGAGGCGGCGAGGCCGGCGCGGAGCGTCGCGTCCTCGCCCCGGCCGGCCGTGCCGTGGGTGAGCCGGGACTGGATGAAGTCCCGCAGGGTCTCGCTCGCCTGCGTTTTCGTGACGGCGCCGCGGAGCATCGCCATCAGCGGCTCCGACTCCGCGTCGTCGCCCTCGAAGGCTTCGAGGTAGGCGCGGACGACCCGCTCGCCGAGGTGCTCGTCGGCGCCGTCGAAGGCGGTGTCGAAGCGGTGCAGCGCGGAGGCGGGGACCGCCATCACCGCGGCGAACAGCTCGTCCTTCGAGCCGAAGAACTGCATGACCTGGGACGGGTCGACTCCGGCATCCGTCGCGATCCGGCGGATGGTCGTTCCGGCGTAGCCGTCGGCGGCGAAGCTCGCCCGAGCCGCCGTCAGCACGGCGCCCCTCGTGGTGGCGGAGCCGGGGCGTCGACCGGGGCGCGCCGACCGCGGAGTCTCGTTCATGCTCCGACGCTACCTCGCCGTGCCCAGATTCTCAACGCCTGTTGAGTTCGTGACCGATCGGACGTACGCTCGGCCCGACGCGAGCCCACGGAGGACTCACCGCACGATCGCCAGAACCTGGAGCACGCCATGACCGAGAAGATCTACACCGCCTCCCACCCGCTGCCCGCCGTGCGCAGCGGAGTGCTCACCGCGTTCGAGCCCGGTGCCCGCGTCCTGGAGGCAGGCTTCCGCCTCGCCCCGCCGTTCCGGGAGCTGCCGGTCGACGTCGTGCTCGAGAAGGACGTCGCTGTGACGCTGCGCGATGGAGTGACGATCCGCGTCGACGTGCTCCGCCCGGTCGGCTCGGAGCCGGTCCCGGTGATCGTCGCGTGGAGCCCGTACGGGAAGGGTCAGGGCAGCTCGCCCAGCGTGATGGGAGTCTTCGGGCTGGTCGGCCTCGACAACGGCGTCGTCTCCGGGCTGGAGAAGTTCGAGGGCCCGGACCCGGCGTACTGGTGCGCCCGCGGCTATGCGATCTGCAACCCGGACGTGCGCGGCGTGGTCGGCTCCGAGGGCGACAGCGTGCTCTGGGATCGACAGGAGGGCCGCGACTGCCACGACCTGATCGAGTGGCTCGCCGAGCAGGAGTGGTGCACGGGCAAGGTCGGCATGTCCGGCACGTCCTACCTCGCGGTCTCGCAGTGGTTCACCGCGGCCGAGCAGCCGCCGCACCTGGCGGCGATCAACCCGTGGGAGGGCGTCAGCGACGTCTACCGCGACCTCGTCTTCCGCGGCGGAATGCCCGACACCGGCTTCGCGCGGCAGCTGCAGGACGGCAGCTTCTTCGGCAGGAACCGCAAGGAGGACGTCCTGGCCGAGGCGGAGGCGCACCCCCTCGTCGACGAGCTGTGGGAGCAGAAGATCCCCGCATTCGAGAGGATCACCGTCCCCGCCTACGTCGTCGCCAGCTACTCCAACACCCTGCACACCGCCGGCACCTTCCGCGCCTGGCGCCGGATCGCGTCCGAGGAGAAGTGGCTGCGCATCCACAACACGCAGGAGTGGCCCGACTACTACGACGAGGCCAACGTCGTGGATCTGCGCCGCTTCTTCGACCACTACCTCCGCGGCGAGGACTCGGGCTGGGAGCACACGCCCCGGGTCCGCTACTCCCTCCTCGACCTCGAGGGCGGCGACCGTGTCGGCCTCGAGGCGGAGTCGTTCCCGCCCGCGGACGTCGTGCCGACGCGGTACTACCTCGACGGCGCAGCCCGCGTGCTGACGGCGACCGCGCCACCTGCTCCGGTCGAGGCCGCGTACACGGTCGACGCGAACCCCAGCGCCGTATCGTTCCTGACCCGGTTCGACGAGGAGACGGTGCTCGTCGGCTACCCGAAGGCGCACCTGTTCGTCGAGGCGCGCGGTTCCGACGACCTCGACCTCTTCGTCCTCGTGCAGAAGCTCGACGCGCACGGCACCCCGCTGCAGGCGTTCACTGTGGCGAACCGCACCGCCCGGGCGCACGACCTCACCGACCACGGCGCCACGATCCTCCGCTACAAGGGCTCCGACGGACGCCTGCGCGTCTCGGCCCGCCGCCTGGACCCGGCGCTCACGACCGACGACGTCCCCGCGCACGCCTTCGACCGCGTCGAGAAGCTCGCCGACGGCGAGATCGCCGAGGTCGAGATCGATCTGCTGCCGCTCGGCCTGCTCTTCCACCCGGGGGAGCAGCTGCGCTTCGTCATCAGCTCGCGCAACCTGATGGGCACCCTCATGCCCGGCATCCGCGAGTACGTCGGTGCGAACGCCGGGCAGCACATCGTCCACACCGGCGGCGAGCACGCCTCTTTCCTCCAGCTGCCCGTCCAGAGCCGCTGACCGTCCTCGAATCGAAGGAGCACCCCTCATGACCGTCA
This sequence comes from Rathayibacter sp. VKM Ac-2926, assembly GCF_022815565.1. Lineage (NCBI taxonomy): Bacteria > Bacillati > Actinomycetota > Actinomycetes > Micrococcales > Microbacteriaceae > Rathayibacter > Rathayibacter sp. VKM Ac-2926. Next base: position 74,448 of record NZ_JALGRS010000014.1, read on the forward strand.
CTCTCGGCGATGTCCGCCTCGCCGCTCTCGACCCCTCGCTTCCCGGGGGAGCGGTGGACGTCGAGTTCGACCGCACGATCCGCGGCATCCGCCGCTCGGGCAGCGGGGTCGCGCGCGGCGACGTCATCGACGGGGCGGGCCGGTTCCTCGTGCCCGGGCTGATCGACACGCATGTCCACCTCGGCTCGCGCGGCGCGCTCGAGTCCGCTGCCCGCGCGGGCGTGACGACGATGATCGACCTCGGCACGCATCCCGACAGCCTCGTCGCCGAGCAGCGGATGCTGCGGGGTGCCCCGTCGCTGCGGAGCGCCGGCTCGGCCGCCTCGGCGCCGGGCAGCACTCAGATCGCGCTGATGGGGAACCCCGAGGAGAGCGCGGTCACCGGCGCGGCGGACGCCGAGCGATTCCTCACTTGGCGGAGCAACAACGGCTCCGACCTGATCAAGATCATCATCGAGGACCCGGACGCGACCGACGTCCCCGCCCTCGACGTCCCGACGATCACCGCTCTCGTCGAAGGCGCCCACCGCCGCGGCTGGACGACCGTGGCGCACGTCGTGACCGCGAACGCGTTCTCACGCGGTCTCGACGCCGGCGTGGACGTCCTCACCCACGCGCCCCTCGATCGGCCGCTGCCGGAGGAGACCGCCGCGAGGATGCTCGCGCAGGGGACGATCGCGTCGCCGACCCTGGTGATGATGCAGGTCATGGCCCGCGCCCGCCTCGGCGACCGCGCCGACGCGGCGATCGGCAACGCCGTCGAGAGCGCGCGCCGGATGCACGCCGCGGGCGTCCGGATCGTCGCCGGTACCGACGCCAATGAGAGCCCGTTCGCCCCCGTCCCGCATGGCGCGTCCCTGCATACCGAGCTCGGCCTCCTCCGTCAGGCCGGTCTCTCCGCTGTCGACGCGGTCCGCGCCGCGACGAGCGGAGCCGCTTCCGCGCTCGGCCTCGCCGACCGGGGAGTCGTCGCCGTCGGCCGGCGCGCGGACCTGCTCCTCGTCGACGGCGACCCCGTGAGCGACGTCTCCGTCCTGACCCGGCCGGTCGCCGTCTGGATCGCCGGACAGCCGGTCGCGTGACGACTCCGCTCCGCTGCCGCTCCGCTGCCACTGCACCGACCTCTCCGCTGCAGCCCTCATCCGCTGATCCTGACCAGCGTCGAGTTCCGCTGACGGTGCGTCCCGAAAGGGGATGGCTGAGCGGTCATCGGCGGTCTGCCGTCACGGCTGGCGTCGTGCGTGCTTCGAGCGTGCGGCCCAGTCGTTCGGCAGGTCCTCGGGAGGTCGATCGCCGACGACGGCCGTGAGTCCTCTGAGGTAGTGGTCGCCGGTCCGGACGAGGGCGATGGTTCGGGGTCGGTAGCCAAGCGGCCGTTTGTCCCAGACGGCCTGCGCATCGACTTCCCAGAGGGAGAGCCAGTTGCGAGTGAGCAGGAAGGGGACGCCCACCCACATCGCGCTGTACTTCTTGCGGCGTTCGATGCTGACCAGGGTGCCCGGGTCGAGGAAGGTGGCCAGCAGCCCCGAGGTGGTGACCAGGTCGATCGCGGGGCGATCGGTGGGCGGGTGAGGTGGCCACTCCGGTCGGGTTCGTGAGAATCGTGCTTCCCAGGACCGGTTGGGTCGAGCTCGTGCGATCTCCGCGAGGCGGACGGCGGCGTACCCGTCGAAGAAGCCGCCGGTCATCGTCACTGCGAGAAGTGCCCACTTCCTGCCCAAACCGATGACGAACCCGTCGATCGTCTCGCGGTTCCCGAACGTGAAACGGACGGTGATGTGCGTCTGGTCACGCTGAGCGGTGGTCAGCAGTGCTCGGATCTTCTTCGGACAGGACACCAGCACAGTCTGCCGACTGAGAGGAGCCGCCGCTCAGCCGGCCGCGCTCGACCGCGGCGTCCCACATGGGGATCGTCTGGCGGGCGCTGGTGGTCGCTAGTCGCGGACGAGGACGAGGACCCCGCCTCCGCCGAAGGCGAGGACGCTCACGAGCAGGCCGACCGTCGCGGGGAAGTCGTAGTGGTGAATCGTCTGCGGGCCGATGTCGTCGTGGTCGGCGTCGTACGTGCAGTCCACCCCCAAGGGTAGGAGCGTCGGATCGCCGGTGATGCGGACGGACTCGTCGGACAGATCGCCCGCCTCAGGGAACGTTCCTCGCGAGCACTGAACGCTGAAGGGATCGATCCCATCGAAGGTCCATCCGAGGGCGATCGAGGCCAGACCGAGCGGGATCGACAGGAGCACGAGCGCCCAGCCGGGCAGTCGTCTCCTCAGCGGCCGCATGCCCACAGGCTACGGGCGGCGTCCCGGAGAAGGATGGTCGTCTGGACGCCGCGATCATCCGACGTCGAACTCGCCTACGAGGGTGGTGCCGTCCGAGTCGTAGACGGGGATGGTGTGGGTGATCCCCTTGTTCTGCTCCTGCCATTCGAGGGCGTCCTCGGGTGTGGTGAAGGAGCGTTGAGCGGTGGTGCCGTCGGCGTCTTCGAGGTCGCCGCGATGCACGTAGCCCTGCGCGCCGTTGTTCGCGACGACGGCGATGAGGTCCGGATCACCGTTCTCGTTGGTGACGCCGTAGCTCTGGCCGGCGGCGTTCTCCGCCCACGCGGTCGTCTCGGACGTGGCGTACGCGACGATCGCCCGCCATCCACTGCCTGCGGAGGCAGTGACGGTGAACGCTCCATCGGGGGCGTCGGTGAGGGGAGTGAAGAAGGAGTTGAAGCCCGGCACCTGCTCTGGTCGGAGGAAGTCGTTCGCGGAGCAGGTGAGACTCGTTCCTCCGGTGAGCGTGAAGGTGCCCGGGGTGAGGCAGTTCAGCGAGACGGTCAGCCCTGTCGCGCCGTCCGGGGCGGGTCCGAGCTGGAGGGTCGCGGTGCCGGTGTAGGTGCCGACCGCGGACGCGCTCACCGGTGTGACGACCGCGGCGCCTGGCAGAGGGAGCAGGCCCGTGGCGGCCGCTGTGGCGGTGCCGGCGAATATCGCGACCGCGCCGATTCCGCCTCCCAGCAGCCATCGGTGTCGGCGGGAGCGGGAGGGGATCTCGACGTGCTCGATCAGCGCGCGCCGGAAGGCGGCGGTGAACTCGTCGCTCATCTGCGGGGCGGTCATGACGGATCTCCTAGCGTCGATTGGACGTAGAGGCTGAGGGTCGGGTGCCCGAGCTGATCGCGCAGCGCCGCGCGAGCGCGGTGCAGCCTGGTCCGGGTGGCGCCGGCGCTGAGCCCGAGGAGGGGCGCGGCGTCGGTGGGGCTGTAGCCCTCGATCATCACGAGCGTCACGAGGTGCAGGTCCGCCGGCGAGAGGCGTCCGAGTGCTTCGGAGAGGCGCCGGTCATCGATCACGTCTTGCAGCGCAGCGTCCTCCGCGGAGGACTGATGTTCGCCGTGGGGGAGCGAGGTGAGGAGGGCGCGGTACCGGCCGCGGCCGCGGCTGAGGTTGCGGGCGGTGTTGGTGACGGTCACGAGTAACCAAGGGAGGACGGATCCGTTGACGAGCTCGACGTTGCGGCGCCGACGCCACAGCTCGAGGAACGCGACCGCTGCCGCGTCCTCCGCATCGGTCGTATCGACAAGGAGTCGGTACGCGTGCCGGAATACCCGAGCGCGGTGCTCGTCGAAGATCGACGCGAACGCCGCACCGTCACCGGAGGACGCACGCGCCCAGGCGGCGGCTTCGTCCGTCCTGATGATCCCCACATCTACTAGTGTCCGCAGGTCCTCGCAGCGTTACACCGATCCCGACCGGAGGCGCGTCCCGTATGGGGATCGATCAGTGAGATGAGCGTGGGTTGTGTTGTCCCTGCCGCTCTCAGAGGCTGACGGTGAGGTCATAGGGGTCGGCGCGCCAGCCGCATCCCGGGCCATTTGGTTCGTCGACGAGGTTCCAGTCGATGTCGTGGTCCTGTTCGTCGAGGGCGCGGCCTGCGTTGTCGAGGAGTGTGAGGTGCACTGTGTCGGGGTGGTGGTCACTGAAGGCGTATATCCACAGACCGGAGGTGTTGTGGACGACCCAGTAGGAGCGTCCGGTTGCGGGGGCTGCATCGACGGAGGGATAGGCGCAGATCTCATCCGCACACAGCCGGATGTCGGCGACATCAACGGATCGCGCACCTGCCGCCGTCACGCGAAGCTCGTTGGTGTAGCCGATTTCATGGCAGCCGTACCCGCAAGACGTCAGCGAGAGGGCGGCGACGACGCCGACCGCGCCGGATGCTACTGCGAGGAGATGGCGGTCGAGCCTCGTTCGACTGGTCACGGTCAGCTCGCACAAGATGTGCGCCGAAGGCGCTGCTTCGCGGCCCTCTCGGTGAGAACGGATAGGTAGTCGCGCACGGGCCTGTCAAGGAGTTCGCGCAGCTCCTCGCGAACGACATGGTCGACATCGGGGACAGTAGTCATGCCGCTAGCGTGCAGGACAAAGGCTAACGACTCCGCGAAATACGTTCTCTATTCGCTTCCCTGGACAGCGGGACCTGCGGCTCGCCAACACGCTGGCGGAATGTTTTGTGTGGGATCGCCAACCGGTTCGGCCGTTGGCCCTCGTCCGAGCGTCGGCCTGTCGTGAGCCATGAGTGGCCGGGAACCGAGTGCGTCGCGAGGGTGCTAGCTGCTGGTCGCTCGAAGCGTCTTCACGAGCTCCTGGAGTTCGGTCGCGTGGTCTTGCTTCCACTCGCGGATCGCAGAGGTCGCGAGCGGGTCCGTTTCCTCGGACACGGAGTCGTACTGCACCACGGCCACGTCGAGAACAGTGGCGAACACGTCATCGTTCGGCTCCATGGAAGTGCCGGCGACACCGACAGTCGCAGTGTGATCGATGCCTACTCCGGAGAGGGCGATCGTCCACATCTGGATCGGACCGTCGGGTGTCGGAGTCGCGTCACCGATTCTCGCGTGCGTGACCTCGATGAGGACTCCGCCTACTGTGCGCTGCATGGCCCGATCGTACTCAGCTGCTCTCTGCGCAGCCGGGTGTTCCGTATGGGGATCCGCTAGCGGCCGTGGTCGGCCGTAGTAGTGCCCGCGGTCGGGAGCCGGCGCTGTGAACCCGAGGTGAATGGGGACGGGCTGGCAGTGAGTTCTCGACTAATCGTCGTGAGAGTGGGTGGTGTCGTCGCTCCCTCCTTCACGAGACCACCTCTATTTCTCAGTCCTAGCGGTAGCTCTGCTCTGATCGGGTGATCGGCCAGGAGTCGCCCTCGGGGCTCAGGTGCTGGTTCGCTACGACCTCGAGGGCCCGGACGAGGGCGTTCTGATCACCCTTCGGACCGACACGGATCTCGCTGATCAGATCGAAGGGCAGTGGGTTGAGCGGCTGTCCGTTCGGGCCCCGTGGTGAGAGAAGCAACTCGATGTAGGGGGAGAGGCCCACCTCCCCTTCCCGGAACTGCACTCGGGCCGCCTCGCGGCCTCCATCGTGCGAGTGCACGAGGCCAACGAACCTGTACTCCTTCTCGTCGGACCAGTGGGCGCTCTTATGGCTTGCCGCCAGGATCGCCACCTCGTAGGGGCCTGCGGGGTCGGTGCTGTCGGGTGCCAGGAGCGTGCTGAGCCGTTCTTCGAGGTCGATCTCCTCGTAGCTTGTCTGTGCGAAGCGGGCACCGACGTCGCGGTTCAGCTCCTCGACCGTCGCGACCAGCCGCTCGGTATTGAAGACGATCTCGATTCGAGAGTTGTATGGGCGCCACATCCCGAGGTGGTCCTGTGCGGCGCTGAGTGAACTGACGAACAGGTCATCCCTGTCTCGCACCTTGTATGTCTGCACGTACAGCTGCTCGTCGATCGCATGTACCTTCTCCAGCACGCCGACGGCCGTCTGATTCTCGTTCGGGTCGTTCAGCTGCGTGATATGAGTGGCCCAGAGCGCTGACGACTTCATGATCCCGATCAGCCCGGCGATGCTCGTGTAGTGCGAGACGTGCTCAGGCAGAAGCAGATCGTGGGTCACATCCCGATAGCAGGTCGACCGGCGCGACCTCCTGTTCCGACCGTTCGATAGCGGATGGTTGAGAGAGGGTCAGCGCCGACTCTTCGCGTTCCGTCCTCGGCTGAACTCGCGTCCGACGACGACGAGGACGAGGACAGCAAGAGTGGCTCCGCTGAGTGCGGCCAGGTTCATCGATCCGAAGCCGACGACGGCCGGCCAGACGGGTTGCGGGCCGTCGAGGCTGCTCCATTCCTGGCCGAAGCTTCGTCCTACCGATACGTAGGCGATCACCAGGAGTAGTGCGGCGATGCTCAGCCCGAGAACGCTCGCAGCAATGACGATGGCGCGCTTCATCAGGTCCCCCTTGGTTGACTGCACCATGAGGCTACGCGACGGCAAGAAGCCGCGGTCTGACCTCAAGGCAGGACGACGGGTTCAACCCGAAGTCCGTCCCATAAGCGGATGGTCATCCGGACGCGTGGTCAGTCGTTCGCGGACGTGGCGAGTGCTGCGGCGACGTCGGCCTACGGACTGTCGAGTTCGGCAAGTCGACGGGCATAGCGGGCCAGCTCGTTCCGCATCTGCTCGATCGACCTCGGCATGAAGCGCCTCACCTGCATGTCGAGAATCGCATCGGCCACCACGTCGCTGACCTCGAATGCCGCGGCGACGGCCGCCCTCTCGTCGTCGCGACCTCCCGAGACGTTCGCGCACACCCGAAACAGCTTCTCGGGGTTCTCGACAGCTCTGATGCAGGCGTTGAGGATCTCGATACTCGTCACAAGGCTCTGACGTTCGGTGTCGTCGTCCATGCGGTCACCGTACCGGCCCGATTCGATGTGGACCCAAGTACTCACCGCATCATCTACTCATGTGAGTTCGGACAGCATGCGTCCCGTCAGCGGATCGATCAGTGAGACGAGTGTGGGTCGGGTTGCCCTCGCCGCTTCGCCGGCGCGACGGCGAGTGCGAGCCCGCCGAGTGTCAGGCCCAGAGCCGCAAGCGTGCGTGGCCAGCGCCCGGAGTAAGTCGTGACGGTCCCTTCACCATCGGCGCGCGCCCACGCGCACGCGCGACCGAGTGGCCACAGCGCCGCGGAACCCTCCACGATGCCGGAACGTTCGGAGACCTCCGCGTCCGGTGAGAAAGGCCCATCCACCATGCACTTGTAGGTCGCTCCCTGATACTGGCTCACCCAGACCTGTCCTGCGCCGAAGAGCAGCCCCACCACCAGAAGAAACGACCCCCACGCGATCCGCTGCGCACGCAGATGACCAGGGGAACTCATCGCGTGATCCCAATCGGTAGTTCGACGTCGATCGGGTCGCTGCTCTGTGTGCGCAGGGCAAGCACGGCAGGGCCGATAGGGAGATCGGCGGGGAGGTCGAAGGACGCGTCGACCGTCGACCGTTCGCCCTGAGGGGTCGGTCGACCGAGCAGTATCTCCTCGCCGCTCGCGGAGGGGGTGATGGTGACCGTGACATCTGAAGCGGCGCGGCTCGTGCCTCCGGTGTCCTCGCAGGTCTCCCAGATGAAGTCGGCGCTGAGGTGGACGACTCCGCCGGGGTGCAGGGACGACTCCTGGAGTTCGATCACCTTGACGGCACAGGATCCGGCCGAGCTCGACGTGATGCCGGTGCAGCCGCCGGCGCTGAGCGCGATGGCGGCAACGACGAGAATGGATGTCATTCGTCTTCGCCGTCCCTGCATCATGCGGGTCAGTGAACCACTGCTCGCCGCCGCCTGCATCGTGAGTACCGCGAACGTCATCAGATCGTTGATGCTCGCGGCCGATGACGTGCAATTCGCGCTCGGGCAAGCTGATCGGAGTGTCGACCGATCGTCGTCCCGTATGGGGATGGTGCTCCGGGTGCTTCGCGGCTTGATTGCCGGAACCGATAGAGGCGGGGTCGTCGCAGTGCAGGTCTGCGCGCTGTGCAGCCCTGTAGTCCTTTCCGCTTCGACCTAGGCTGATCGGTGTTGGGTGCCGCGCAGAGGAGGAACGATGAAGGCCGCTGTGCTGCGTTGTGCTGGCCTGCTCCTGGTCACGAGTGCGATGGCAGGGTGCGCTCCCGTCTTCGTGTCGGAGTTCAATGAACCGGCCTGCCTGGACTGGAGGTCGTACGACTCTCTGGAGGAGGCCGCTGGCTCGCACGACTTCATCGTGCGAGCCGAGCTCGAGCCGACTGAGACGACAGTGACGATGTACGGCGAAGAGGCGTCGCTTCACCGCGCGACCGTCACCCAGGTCTTCGGCGGTGAGGCGGAGGTGGGTGACGTCCTCGACGTCGTGTCGACGCCAGCGAGCTGCACCACCGGAGCGCCCTACCCGAACGGAGATCCAATGCTGCGCGAGGAGGCGACCCTCGTTCTGATCCCCGGCGATCCTGCGTGGGGAAGCGCAGAGTTCATGAAGACGATCACGCCCTACGACGGGGTCTGGGACGAACGACCCTCAAGCTGATCGGCGTCAATCGGACCCGTCTCCTTCGTCCCGTATGGGGATCGGTGACCGGACGCGTTGAGTCGGTCACGCTCGGTCTGTGATTCCAGTCCCTTACGGGCCGTGCGCGACTGGCGCGGCTCGAGGGAGAGTGGAGGCCTCTCGCTCCGCAATGCTGACTTCAAGAGGGAAAGCTGGCCGCGGCTCACCTCGCGACGAGGCGAATGTACATGTCTCCGGTGACGAAAACGGTGTCGCTGGCTACCTTGCCGCCTTCGCACGTGGCTCTCACGTCGTACTCCCGGAATCCGAAGACTCGAAACGGCCATGGGAACGTGCCGTCCCGGCGCGTGGACATACCCGACTCCTCTCCCGTCAAGGAATCGAGGAGGCATCGACCCATCGGCTCATCAGCCTCATTCACGACGACGCCCGAAACGGAGAACTGAGGCGGCGGCGATGACCGGGGGAACCATGTCTCGGCAGCGCAGACGAGTGCGGTCACCGCGACCCCCGTCACCAACAGCCAACGATCCCTCATCCCCTGACGATACGAGCAGACCGTCATCTGCGGGCGTGCAGGAAAGATGACGGTCGAGCAACCGCGTCCCAAGAGGGGATCGGTCAGCGGTGCGCTATCAGTGTCGTCGGTCAGACATCGCCGATCCGTCGGCATCAGGCGCCTGCTCCGCGGCGTCGCCTTCTGCGGACGGGTAGCCGAAGAAGTACCCGCGCAACTGTTCGAAACCGCTCGCGGGTCGCCCCTGTCGCGTCCGGCGAGACGCGAACCCGACTATCTCGTTGAGTCGGTGACCGAGGCTTGCTGCGAAGCAGAGGAGCAGCAGCACCCACCACGTCGCCTTGAAGATCGGCTCGTCGTAGCCGAGCGCGATGGGGATGTGGCCGATCACGGCAGCGACGCTGCCCAGCACGTACAGCACGATGAGCGCGAGCCAGAGGTTCTGACGCTTCGTCCGTTGCATGGGTAACCCTCAGTCAGTCCTCTCGCGCGAGCGAGGCCGGCGGTGGTTGTGTCGGTCATGTGCGTTCCCCCTGCCTCAGGCGCCGGCGCCGCCGTCGACGGGCACGATGGCGCCCGTCACGGCTGAGGCGCGGTCGCTCAGGAGGAAACCGGCGACTTCGGCGACTTCGAGGGCGGTCGCCATGCGGCCGAGGGGGCTGGCTGCGTCGCTCGCCTCGATGATGCCCGGCGTCCTCTTCTCCCACTCGTCCATCATTTCCGTTGCGGTTCCACCTGGCGTGATCCCATTGACGCGGATGCCCTCCCCGGCCCAGGTCACGGCCGCGGTCTCGGTGATGCTGTTCAGTGCTCGTTTCATCGCCCCGTAGGCGGGCAGGGGTGGAACGGCGCGGCGGCTGCCGATGCTGGAGGTGTTGACGATCGCACCTCCTCCGGACTTCCTCATGAGGGCTGCTTCGGCGACCATCGCGACCCAGTGAGCACGGAAGTTCACCGCGAACTGCTCGTCGATGTCGTCGTCGGAAGTGGTGTCGAGGGGACCGGCGTTCTGCTGGTTCACGCCGCCGTTGTTGAAGGCGCCGTCGAGGCGTCCGTGGAGCTCCTCGACGTGGTCCACGGCGGCACGGATACTCGCCCGGTCAGCGAGGTCCATGGCAACGGCATCAGCCGTGCCGCCCTGACCGCGGATCTCGTCGACGATCGAGCCGAGCGCTTTCATGTTGCGGGCCGCCAGCACGACAGCGGCACCCTCGCCGGCGAAGAGGCGAGCCGCTGCGGCGCCGATGCCACGGCTGGCTCCGGTGATGAAGACGACTTTGCCGGTCAGCAGGCCGACCCGTGTGGATTCGTTGGTGTGTGTCATACGACCACCGTCGCCGCCCGCAAGATCCGCATCCAGGCACGAACGGTACGGGGATCCATCGCCGGCTCGGGCGCACACTGGGGAGCATGGACAAGGGTGAGCTCGCAGCGTTCCTCCGAAGTCGCCGCGAGCGTCTTCGGCCGGAGGACGTCGGACTGCCGTCGGGACCACGCCGCAGAACACCGGGACTGCGCCGGGAGGAGATCGCCGTTCTCGCGCACATCTCCACCGAGTACTACGCCCGACTCGAACAGGGCCGCGCTCCTCGACCCTCGGACGTCGTCCTCGGTGGTATCGCAGGTGCTCTCCGTCTCACGTCCGAGGAGTCCGACCACCTGCACCGGCTCGCCGGCACCGCTCCGACCCCGTCGGGCTTGCACCGTCGCGACGTTCGACCGAGCGTTCTCGCGCTCCTCGAACGACTCCCGCACACCGCCGGCATCGTCCTGTCCGCCACCTTCGAGGTGCTCGCGTGGAACGAGCTCGCAGCAGCCCTCATGGAGGACTTCTCGCTGCTGCCGCCGCGCGACCGCAACCTCGCGAGGAAGACCTTCCTCGCCGCAGAGCAGCCACCGGAAGCGATCTACGGCATCTCGGACGAGATCGCATTCCAAGAGGGCGTCGTCACGCAGCTCCGCAACGCTCACGCCACGTACCCCTCGGACCCCGTCGTCGTGGAACTGATCGACGACCTCCGGACCGGCAGCGCCGAGTTCGCACGGCTCTGGAAACGGCACGACGTCCAGACGCCGCCACCCCTGCGGAAGACGTTCCGCCGCACACCGGTGGGGGCGATCACCGTCGACTGCGACTCCCTCGCCATCACCGAACGCGACCAGCACATCGTGCTCTACACCGCACCGGCAGGCTCACGCGACGCCGAGAACCTCGCCTTGCTGGAGGTCATCGGCTCCGAGCCACTCACCGCCCGGCGAGACCTCTGACCAGCGAGCTCCGGGCCGCGCGTCTGTCGAGTCGAGCGGTGGGCGAAGCGAGTCCGATGAGAACTTGTCACCCCGGTCCAAGCCGGCGCGCTTGTCCCGTGAGGGGATTCCTCATCGGGACGGCGAGGAGTCCTGCGCGAGCCGCTCGAGCACCTGCATCAGGGTCGCGCGATCGATGCCGTCAGTGCGATCGACGAGGTGCCTGCGGACAGCGGCGGCGTGGATCGGCCGGGCAGCGCGGACGACATCCCGCCCCTCATCGGTGATCTGCACGTGAACGCCGGCGTCCACGCTCCGACGACCGAGCAGACCGCGCTGCTCCATGCGGGTCAGTTGGTGCGAGAGCCGGCTGCGGTGCCACTGCATCGAGGTGGCGAGGTCGCTCTGGCGGAGCTCCCCGCCGCCGAGCTCGACCAGGCGCGTCAGGATACCGAAGTCCGGGTCGGAGAGACCCGTGCCGGTCTTGATCTCCTCGGCGACGCGCTGCCGGACCTGGTCCGCTGCGATCTTCCACGCATGCCAGAGAAGTTGGTCCTGCTCGCTCAGCGGTGCGGTCATCCGCCCAGCCTACGGTGCCGGTGTTGACACGACAACGGCCGGAGCACAGAGTGTTGACATGACAACACTTGAAAATTCAGCGACGAAGCTCGCCCTCGTCACCGGCGGCAACAAGGGCATCGGCCTCGCCATCGCGCGCGGCCTCGCACGGCAGGGGTTCACCGTCCTGCTCGGAGCGAGGAGCATCGACGCCGGCCGGGACGCGGCGGGGACCCTCGACGGCGACGTCCGGCCCGTCCTTCTCGACGTCACCCGGCAGGACCATGTCGATGCCCTCGCGGCGCGCGTCGCGGAGGAGTTCGGGCATCTCGACGTGCTGGTGAACAATGCCGGCGTCAACACGCTCACCTTCCACCCGATGGATCACCTGCCGACGCCGACCGAGGAGACGGTCGACGACATCAGGAGCGTGTACGAGGTCAACGTCTTCGCCGTCGTGCGGATGATGACGGCGTTCCTGCCGCTCCTCACCCGAGTGAAGGATGCGCGGGTGGTGAACGTCACGAGCAAGCGCGGCTCGCTCGGCGAGGAGGGCGCCTGGGTGGGGCAGCCCTCCATGGCCTACTCCAGCTCGAAGACCGCCCTCAACGCGCTGACCGTGCACTACGCCCGCGAGTTCGCCGCCACGACGCTGAAGATCAACGGCGCGGCCCCGGGGCACGTCGCCACTGACTTCAACGACTTCCGCGGCAGCAGGACGCCGGACGAAGGCGCGGCGGTCGCCGTCCGCCTGGCCACCCTGCCCGCCGACGGCCCGACCGGCGCGGTCTTCGAGGACGACCACCGGCTCGCCTGGTGAGCGACCGGCAGGCCATGGCTCAGTGCGTCGCCGTTCGGTTCTCTCGGCGCGATGCTTTCGAGCGGGCCGTCCAGTGGTGCGGGAGATCTTCGGACGGGGGACTGTCGGCGACCACGGTCAGTCCCTGGAGGTAGAGGTGGCCGGTCCGGACCAGGGTGACGGTTCGGGGTCTGTAGCCCCGCGGTGCGGGGTCCCATACGGCGTTCGCATCGACCTCCCAGAGGTAGAACCAGTTGCGTGTGAGCTCGTTCGGTACGCCGACCCACATCGCGTGCTTCTTCCTGCGTTCGATGGAGAGAAGGACGCCCGGCTCGAGGAAGGTCGCCAGCATGCCCGACGTGGTGTCCAGATCGATTGCAGACCTGCCGGCGGGTGGTCGCGGCGGCCATTCGGGCAGTGTTTGGAAGAAGCGGTGCTCCCAGGAGTCGTAGGGTCGCGCGCGGGTGATGTCGGTCATGCGGATCGTGGCGTAGCCGTCGAAGAAGCCCCCTGTCGTCGTCGTCGCGATGAGCGTCCATTTGCGACCGACTCCTACGACGAACCCTTCGATCGTTTCGGCCCGCTTCCAGCCTCGGTGGATCCTGACGGCCGAGTCTTCCGCGCGAGCGGTGAGCAGTACTTTCCGGATCTTCTTCTGCTTCGACACCGGCCTATTCTCGCGGAGACGAAGACACTCGGTGCGTCCCGTATGGGGGTCGTTCACCGCGTCACCTCGACGAGCGGGGTTCACCCCGCAGGGGCGCGGGCGGCAGCGTCCCGTTAGACCCGCCCGATGAGATGCCCGGTGACGGGGCGGCTATCGGGACACGGGGACGGTGGATTTCAAGACGAGGCCCCGTACCCGAGCCGTGGTGCTCGGCGCTCTCGAGCGGCAGCTGCGTTCCGATCCCCGTTTCGCGGAGGAGCGGATCGTGTGGACAGAGAACGCAGACGGCAGCCGACAAGCCGCACCGCCCGCTCGGACGCGCGCTTGAGTTCGTCGTGTCGGAGTTGCGGATAGGGCGCTCGCTCCCTCACGGATGTCGCCGCCGAGCAGACGGCCTGCACCGGACCGGCCGTCATGCGGTACCGCTGCAGCACCCCGGCGGAAGGGGAACCGCGCACGCTCGACGTCGACGAGTCCCACACCGCCTTCGGAGAGCCGTCGATCGACACGGCCTCCCGCAGGAACGACCGACCATCGCCCGCAGCATCCTCACGGCGGAGTTCCGCAAGCGGGCGGTACGACGATCGCGGGGACCCGGCTGCTGACCTCGGACTCGGTTCAGCGTCCGCTCGCGTCCGCGCCTCAGCGCCGCAGCGCCTGCACGTAGTCGAGCACGTCCCGGCCGAGCGTCGAGGTGTGCGGCCAGGAGTCCGAGATCCGGCGGGCGAGAGGGGCGAGCAGCGCGGCCTCGGCCTCGCGGTCGCCCCGGAGGCGCGCCTCCAGCGCCGCCGTCAGCGTGTGGTGCGCGTCGGCCCGCACGCCCGGGGGGAGGTCGTCGTCCGCGGCGTCGGTGGTCCGCTGGATCAGCCGCTCGAGAGTCGTCGTCATCGCCGTCGTCGCATCCCTCGGAGGCTCAGCAGCCTGAGCCGTCCGCGCCGAGAGCCGCCGCCGTGCCGAGCGCGATCAGCGACTGGTCGGTCGCGACGGCGACCCGCGGGAAGCCGAGCGCGCGCAGCTGCCGGGCGCGGTCCGGGTCGCCGGCGTAGGCACCGGCGCCCCTGCCCGCGTTCCTGGCGGCCGCGGCGATCCTCGGCAGCGGGTCCCCGGGTCCGTCCGCGGCGAGCAGGTCGGGCAGCGCCCGGCCGAGTCCGATCGCGAGGTCGAACGGGCCGACGAAGACGCCGGCGACCCCCGGCACCGCGAGGATCTCCTCGACCGCGTCGAGGCCGGCCTGCGTCTCGATCATCAGCCACAGGGCCGGCCGCGCCTCGGCGGCCGACGGGGGCGCCGCGTCCCAGAGGTCGGTCATCGGTCCCCAGCTGCGTCGGCCGAGCGGCGGGTAGTGCGCGGCGCGGACCGCCGCGGCCGCGTCCTCGACCGACTCCATCATCGGGACGACGACGATGTCCGCTCCGGCGTCGAGCGCCCGCCCGATCAGCGGGTCCGAGAGCCCGGCGACACGGACGGCGACGGGCGGACGCTCGCTCACGGTCGCCAGCGCGCGCATGGTCGCGAGGACCGCGGCGTCGTCGAAGGCGCCGTGCTGCGCGTCCAGGCAGAGCCAGGCGGGTCCGCCGCGCGCGATCTGCGCCACCGTCAGCGGCTCGCCGAGCCGGCACCACACCCCGTCGGCACGACCGTCTCCGAGAACCCGCTCCGCATCCACGGGTCCGATCCTCGCGCATCGGAGGCGGCCGCGAGCGAGGAGCCTCCGGTGCCGATGTCGGTGGGGTCGACCTACACTCGGACATGTTCGAACACATGTTCGATCCCGTGAGGAGGGCCGAGAATGAGCGTGACCGTGGTGGACCGCATCGCGACCCCGGCCCGGGACGCCGTGGCCGTCTCCCTCCTCGTCCCCGCCGACGCGGTGGCGGCGGGCTTCCCGTCGCCGGCGCAGGACTACTTCGACGGCTCCCTCGACCTCAACGACCACCTGATCCGGGACAAGACCTCGACGTTCATCGTCCGCGTCTCGGGCGAGAGCATGACCGGCGCCGGCATCAGCGACGGCGACGAGCTGGTGGTCGATCGCTCGCTGACCCCGACGCACGGCAGCGTCGTGATCGCGATCCTCGACGGTGAGCTGACCGTCAAGCGGCTCGAGCTGAGCCCCGGGGGAGTGGTGCTGCGCGCGGAGAACCCGGACTATCCGCCGATCCTCGTCGCGGAGCTGAGCGACCTCCAGATCTGGGGCGTCGTCACCGTCTGCCTGCACCGGCTGCACCGTGCGCTCTGAGCGGCGGATCGGCCTGGTCGACGTGAACAGCTTCTACGTCTCTTGCGAGCGGCTGTTCGACCCGAAGCTGCAGGGGCGGCCGGTCGTCGTCCTCTCGAACAACGACGGCTGCGTGGTCGCCCGCTCGGACGAGGTGAAGAGGCTCGGGATCGAGAACGGAACGCCGTGGTTCACGGTCGAGCCGCTCATCCGCTCGGGGCGCCTCCCGGAGGTGATCGCCCGCTCCAGCAACTACGAGCTGTACGGCGAGCTGTCCGCGCGGGTGATGGAGCTGCTGGGCCGCTACTCGGCCTGGCAGGAGGTGTACTCGATCGACGAGAGCTTCCTCGGCGTCGACGGCGACGTGGCCGAGCGGGCGAGGATCGGGCGGGCGATGCGCGCCGCCGTCGCGAAGAACGTCGGCCTGCCCGTGTGCGTCGGGTTCGGGCCGAGCAAGACGCTCGCGAAGTTCGTCAACAAGGGCGGTGCGAAGAAGCACCCGCGCCTGGGAGGCGTCTGCGACACCGACTGGTACACACCCGAGCAGCTCGACGCGCTGATGGCGTCGCAGCACGTCACCGAGCTGTGGGGAGTCGCCGGCCGCACCGGGAAGCGCCTCGCCGAGCTGTCCATCCACACGATCCGCGACCTGCGCGATGCAGACCCGGCGCTGATCCGGAAGAAGTTCTCAGTGGTGCTGCAGCGCTCCGTCTACGAGCTGCGCGGGGTCGACTGCATCCCGCTCGAGGCGGCCCGCACCGTCCGAGATCAGCTGATCTTCTCGCGCTCGTTCGCCACTCCGGTGACGACGATCGCGGACATGGAGCAGGTGCTCTCCGTCTACGCGCAGCGCGCGGCCCACCGGCTGCGCGCGCAGGGGTCGGTGACGAAGACGATGAGCGTCTTCGCGTCGACGTCGCCGTTCTCGGACGCGCCGTACGAGTCCGCGGGCGGCCTCGCCGGCTTCCCCGTGCCGACCGACGACCCGGTGGCGATCGTCAAGGCGGCGATCGGCACGCTGCGGCCGCGACTGCGCGAGGGCGCGCGTTACGTGCGGGCCGGCGTGATCCTGACGAACCTGTCGCCGCGGGACTCGCACGCCCTCCTCGAGGTGTTCGACACCGCGTTCGACAGCAAGGGCCTCGGCGCGACGATCGACGCCGTCACCAAGCGCCACGGCCGCTCCGCCGTCGGCCTCGGGCTCGCCGGGATCCGCAAGGGGCCGGTCTGGACGATGAAGCGCGGCGCGCTGTCGCTGCGCGCGACGACCCACTGGGGGGAGCTGGCGACGGCGCACGCGCGGTGATCCGCTTCGTTCGGCTCGAGCGGATGTCCGTGAAGGTGCGCGGGCAGGTGAGCGACGGTGGGGGACGGGATCGCGCTGAGCGTCGTCGCGTGCAGCGCCGGATTGCCGTCACCGCTGCATGCCAGAATAGTTCCTCGACGGGAGGTTATCTGCAATGGCCGAATTGACGACGTCCGAGCTCGCCGCGCGCCTCGAGATCTCGCGGCGCCACGCCACGGACCTCGTGGCTTCCGGGTCCATCGGTGGCCGTCGACTCTCGTCGGGCGTGTGGCTGGCCCACAGTGACTCAGTCGTTCGCTACGAGGCCCGTGCCCGCCGCGGCAAGGGCCGGAAGATGGATCCGGCGACCGCCTGGGGGCTGCTGTGGGAGTTGAGCGGTCTCAGGGCGACCTGGCTCCAGCCCAGCACCCGCTCCCGCGTGAGAGGGCGCATCCGAGAGATGACTCCCGACGAGATCGCGCGCGCGGTCGCCGGTCGGACGCGCGCCTACTCCTTCACGGCGGCCAACCCGGCCAAGGCGGCCGCCGGCCTGATCGCGACCGGCCGCGCCGTCGGCAGCGCTCTGAACGTCGGCCTCATGGATGATGCTCGGCAGGTGTCCGGGTACACGCGACAGGGGAGCGTCGAGGACTACGCCCGGAAGAGCTTCATGGTCGCGTCGCCGTCCGGGGGCGACACGATCTACGCCAACACTCTCCCCTTCGACTACGACGGTGATGTGATGCCCGTGGCGGTCATCGCCGCGGATCTCGCAGCCGGCTCGGACACCCGCGAGCGCAGCGGCGGGTTGCGGGCACTGGCGGACTTGAGGCAGGAATGGCAGGCGCGGCACTGACGGTCGACACGGCGGACGACGACCTCCTCCCCGCCTGGCAGACCGTCGTCGAGGTCGCCGGCAGCGGCATCGCGGAGAACCTCAGCGTCGGCGCGCTGCGGCGCCGGCCCGGGCGCGGGCCGACTCCGATGCGGGCCATGGCGGGTTCATCGGGAGTGCATAGCGTCGTCGCCGATCCTGATCTCCCGGCGGGGACCCCGCGAAGGGTGACGCTCAGGGAAGGTCGATGCGATGAGCACGGTGCTGCGAACAGTTCGACCGGCGCCCGCAGCGGCGGACGGCCCGGGGGTGGACGTCTCTTCGGGTGAGCGCCGCCGCCGGGCCCTCCGGCGGCGGAGGCGTTCGGCCGACGCGCTGGTGACCGCGTGCGTCGTCTCGGTCGCCGTCGCGATCGCGCTGTTCCTCGCCTCCGGTGGTCCCGAGGCCGTGACCGGCATCGCGACTGCGCTGTCGGCGGCGGGGATCGTCGCCGGGCTGGTGGGGACCGATCTGCTCCTGCTGATGCTGGTGCTCGCCGCGCGCATCCCGTGGATCGATCGCACCTTCGGTCAGGACGTCGCGACGGCGCTGCACCGGCGGCTCGGCAAGCCCGCCCTCCTGCTGATCCTCGGTCACGGCCTGCTCCTCACGGTCGGCTACGCCATGACGGACGGGCTCGACCTCGTGCAGGAGAGCCTCGCCCTGTACTCCGGCAGCGACCTGCTGCTCGCCCTGCTCGCGACCGCGCTGCTGCTGCTCGTCGTGGTCACCTCGCTGGTCGCGGTCCGCCGCCGGTTCGCCTACGAGGCGTGGCACGCGATCCACCTCCTCAGCTACGCGGCCGTGCTCGTCGCGGTGCCCCATCAGCTCTCCGCCGGTCAGGTCCTCGCCGAGGGGTCCGTGCAGCGCGCCTACTGGATCGCCCTCTACGTCGCGGCGTTCGGCTCCGTCGCGTGGTTCCGATTCGCCGTGCCCGTCGTGCGCACCGTCCGCCACCGCATCCGGGTCGAGGCGGTCGAGACGATCGCACCCGGGGTGTTCTCGCTGCACCTGACCGGGCGACGGATGCGCTCCCTCGGCGCCGTCGGCGGTCAGTACGCGATCTGGCGGTTCTGGAGCGCCGGCACCTGGTGGCACGCCCACCCCGTCTCCTTCTCCGCCGTCCCCACCGACCGCACCGCCCGGATCACCGTCCGCGTGCTGGGCGCCGGCACCGCACGCCTCGCTCGACTGCGGCCGGGCACGGCCGTGTCGATCGAGGGCCCCTACGGGATCTTCACCGACACGGCGCGCACCGCTCCACTCCTCGCCGTCGTCGCCGCGGGCATCGGCATCACCCCCGCGCGCGCACTCCTCGAGCACAGTGCCCTGCAGCCGGGCGAGGCCACCGTCCTCCTGCGCGGGGCGGACCACGCGCAGGACCGCCTCTGGGACGAGACGGGCGAGCTCGTGCGCCGCGGGGGCGGCACGCTCTACTGGATGCAGGGGCATCGCCCGTCCGGCAGCGACACCTGGCTGTCCGCCGAGGCTCTCTCGCGAGGCGTCACGCTGACCTCGGTGTTCCCGAGGCTGCTCGACTCCGACCTCTACGTCTGCGGACCGGACGCCTGGAGCGAGCTCGTCCTCCGCGACGCCCGCAGCGCGGGCCTCCCCGAGCACCGGATCCACGTCGAGAGGTTCAGCTGGTGAGGACGCGCGCCGCCCTCGCGAGCGTCCTCGCGTCCACGGCCGTCCTCGTCATCGGCTGGGACCTCGGCGCCGCGGGGAGCACTCCCGCCGGACCGGCACCGGAGGCCGCAGCGCCGGCCGTCTCGACTCCGACTCCGGTTCCGACCTCCTCGAGCGGCCCGGGCGGCTCGGGCACGTTCGAGGTGCCGACGCCGAGCTCCACCCCGTCGACGCCCTCGGCGCCCGCCGGCACCGGAGGAACCGACAGCAGCGGCGGCACCGACAGCACCGACAGCACCGGCGGCACCGGCAGCACCGGCGGAACGGACGGCACCTACACGGGGACCGCCGTCTCGACCCGCTACGGCGACGTGCAGGTCGCGATCACCGTCGCCGGTGGCGCGATCACGGACGTGACCGCGCTGCAGCTGACGGACAAGGAGAACCGGTCGGTCTCGATCTCGAACCGTGCCGCACCGATCCTGCGCAGCGAGGTCCTCGCCGCCCAGAGCGCCGACGTCGCCTCGGTCAGCGGCGCGACCTACACCAGCGACGCCTACCTCGACTCGCTGCAGTCCGCGATCGACCAGGCCGGCCTGTGATCTCGACCTTTCCCACGATGGGAACGGTCGCGAGCCTCCGGGCCGAGGCCGACGCGCCGCTGGCGGCGATCCGGGCGGTCTTCCGGTCCGCGGACGAGCGGTTCAGCCTGTACCGGCCGGAGTCGGAGGCGAGCAGGATCGCCGACGGCCGCCTCCGCCTCGCCGACGCGAGCGCGGAGATACGCGACGCCTACGCCGAGGCCCTCGAGTGGCGGACCGCCACCGACGGCGCCTTCACCCCGCACCGCCCGGACGGCGTGCTCGACCTCGCCGGCACGGTCAAGGCCCGCGCGATCGCGGCGGCGGGGAGGCTGCTGGAGCGCGGCGGCGACGCGCCGTGGCTCCTGACCGTCGGGGGCGACGTCCTCGGATCCCGCGCCGTCGACGCCCACGACGCACCGGTCCGGATCGGGATCGTCGATCCCGACGACCGCCGATCGCTCCTGTGCGCCGTCCCGCTCACCGGCGACCGGCGCGCCGTCGCGACGTCGGGCACCGCGGAGCGCGGGGAGCACGTCTGGCGGCGCCCGCACGACGCGGACGGGGTGCGCTTCCGCCAGGTCACCGTCCTCGCGGGCGACATCCTCACCGCCGACGTCCTCGCCACCGCGGTCCTCGCCGGCGGCGAGCCGACCCTCGACCGCGTCCTCTCCCGCTGGGACGTCGACGTCCTCGCCTGCGGCACCGGGGGAGACCTGCTGGTCTCCGAACGGCTCCGCGCGGCGATCAGCGCCCGCCCGACGATGCAGGCGAGCGTCATAGACGGGTCATAGGAAGCGCAAAGGACGCGGCGGCTGAATGGGGACACCTCGCTCGCCGACCTCGGGTCGGCCCGTCTTCAGGAGTTCTCGTGCTCGCATTCGCCACCGTCGCCATCGACCTCGTCGCCATCGCTCTGCTGACGTTCGGCATCTACTTCCCCCGCCACCGGCGTCGGGACCTCGTCGCCGCGTTCCTCGGCGTGAACGTCGGCGTCCTCGCCGTCTCGCTGGTCCTGGCCTCCAGCACGGTCGGAGCGGGACTCGGGCTGGGTCTCTTCGGGGTCCTCTCGATCATCCGTCTGCGCTCGGACGAGATCGAGCAGCACGAGGTCGCCTACTACTTCTCCGCTCTGGCCATCGGCCTCATCAGCGGCCTGGGCACCGCGCCGTCCGCGCTGACGGTCGGTCTGATCGCGCTGATCATCGCGGTCCTGTTCATCGCCGACCACCCGCGGCTGTTCCCGCGCACCCGTCAGCAGACGATCACCCTGGACAGCGCCTTCACCGACGAGGGCGCCCTGACCGCTCACCTGGCCGCGCTGCTCGGTGGCCGCATCCGGTCGGTGCAGGTCCGTCAGCTCGATCTCGTCAACGACACCACGCAGGTCGACGTCCGCTTCGACGTCGCGGAGCGCCGCGCCCGCGGCGGGCAGCACGACGAGCTCGCCCCGGCCACCTCCGCCGTCGGCGTCCCGGTCTCGCGATGACCGCCGTGACGACGTCGCGTCTGCAGTCTTTCGAAGCGATCAGCCTCCCCGAGCTCGTCGACCAGGCGTCCCTGCAGACCCGCATCGACCGCAAGTACCTGATTCCCGCCGGCAGCCTGGACGCCGTGCTCGCCCGGCTGGACGACAGCACGCGCGTGCTCGAGATCGGCGGGCGCCGCGACTGCGACTACGAATCGGTCTACTTCGACACCCCGCAGCTGGACAGCTACCACCTCGCCGTGCGCGGCCGCCGGCGGCGCTTCAAGATCCGCACCCGCACCTATCTCGACTCCGCGACGAGCTACCTCGAGGTGAAGACGCGCGGATCCCGCAGCAGCACCGTCAAGGAGCGGATCGACCACCCGGCCGGTCGGCGCGACGAGCTCACCGCGGAGGGTCTCGCCTACATCGACGAGACCCTCGCGGCGACGGGAATCGCCCTGGACTCCCGAGAACTCGCCCCGGTGCTGTCCACCGAGTACGCCCGGACGACGCTCTTCCTCCCCGGATCCGCCACCCGCGCCACGATCGACACCCGCCTCGTCTGGCGGCTGCGCAGCGCACCCGCCCGAGTGCTGGATCGACCGGCCGTGGTCGTCGTCGAGACCAAGTCGGCCTCCCGCCCGTCCGAGGTCGACCGGGCGCTCTGGGCCGAAGGCCACCGCCCCGTCTCGCTCTCGAAGTACGGGACCGGGATGGCCGCGTTCCGCTCCGAGCTCCCCGCCAACAAGTGGACCCGCACCCTCGACCGACATTTCGACCGGGCCCCCGCCCGAGTCGGCTCTCCCCGATAGGACCACCATGCACAACCGCTCCCGCCCGCTGTCCGTCCTCGCCGTCCTGGGTCTCACCGGTGCTCTCCTCACCGGCTGCAGCGCCGCCGCGGTCGCCGGCTCCGCCTTCGGCACCGCGACCGACTCGAGCTCCACCGCCCCCACCGGCACGAGCACCGACGACACGGAGGCGGGCACCACCGTCGAGGCCGTCGGCACCTCCCTCGACTCCACCGCCACGCAGATCCTCGCGGCGAACACCGCCGTGCACGCCACCGACCAGGCCGCGGACGCCGCCTCGACGAGCATCACCCTCTCCGGCGACAGCGCCGCGGCCGACGGGGACGCCGTGCGCGTCGACGGCTCGACCGTCACCATCACCGACGCCGGCACCTACGTCCTCAGCGGCACCCTCACCGACGGCCAGGTCGTGGTGGACACCACCGCCGAAGGAACCGTGCAACTCGTGCTCGACGGCGTCGACATCACGAGCTCCACCGGCTCCGCGATCACGGTCACCGCCGCCTCCGACGTCGTCGTCGAACTCGCCACCGGATCGACGAACACCCTCAGCGACACCGCCTCCTACGCCGAGGACGCGGAGTCGAACGCCGCGCTGTACAGCGCCGCCGACCTCACCGTCACGGGCGAGGGCTCGCTCGAGGTGCACGGCAACGGCAACGACGGCATCACCGGCAAGGACGGCCTCGTCATCCTCTCCGGTACCATCACCGTCGATGCGGTCGACGACGGCATCCGCGGCAAGGACTACCTCGTCGTCCGGGGCGGCACCCTCGCCGTCACCGCCGGCGGCGACGGACTCACCTCCGACAACGAGGAGGACGCCACCGCGGGCTTCGTCTCGATCACCGGCGGCGACATCACCGTCGACGCGCAGGGCGACGCCGTCGTCGCCGTCACGGACATCGTCGTCACCGGGGGCACCCTGAACCTCACCGCGGGAGGCGGGAGCGGCGCGCAGCTCGCGACCGACGCCTCCGCCAAGGGTCTCAAGGCCGGGATCATCGTCGACCTCGAGGGCGGCGACGTGACCATCGACTCCGCCGACGACGCCGTGCACTCCGACACCTGGGTGCACACCACCGCCGGAACCCTGACGCTCGCCACCGGCGACGACGGCATCCACGCCGATTCGGCCCTGCTCCTCGATGGAGCCGACATCGCCGTGACCGACTCGGTCGAGGGGATCGAGAGCGCCGACATCCGGATCACCGACGGCGACGTCTCCGTGGTCTCCAGCGACGACGGCCTGAACGCCTCCGGCGGAACCGGCACGGACTCCGACGGGGCCGCGACCGGCACGACGGGCGGCCCCGGCGGAGGCATGGGCGGCGAGGGCGACGACGGCTCCGTGATCACCCTCAGCGGCGGCACGGTCACCATCGATGCCGAGGGCGACGGCTTCGACTCGAACGGCAGTGCGACGATCAGCGGCGGCAGCCTCGTCGTGAACGGCCCCGAGCAGAGCGGCAACGGCGCACTCGACGTCAACGGCACCCTCGTCGTCACCGGCGGAGAGGTGCTCGCCACCGGCAGCGCCGGGATGATGGTCTCGCCCGACGCGTCCTCGACCCAGGGCTGGATCTCCTCCGCCCTCAGCAGCACCCTCCCCGCGGGCACCGATGTGACGATCACCGACGCGGACGGCACCACCGTCACGACGTTCACGACGTCGAAGACGATCGCGGGCGTCGTCTACGCCGGCCCGGAGATCACCTCCGGCGAGAGCTACACCCTCACCGCCGACGGCACGACCCTCGCCACCGTCACCGCGGGCACGGCCGCCGCCGGAGGTGGCGGCATGCGCGGCGGCCGCTGACCCTCGAGGATCGACACCACTGAAGGGCCGGCCGGACTTTCTTCGGGCCGGGTGTCGATCCGGGATCGCGCCGTTCGACCTCGAGGTGAGAAGGTCGCGAGACGCTCCTTCCATCACCGAGAGACGGGAATCCCCTGATGCCGAAGTACATGCTGATCTGGCGCGCGACCGACGAGTCGCTGGCCGCGATGATGAACACCGATTTCAGCCAGATGCTGGAGTCGATGGGTCGCTTCAACGACGAGCTGATCCGGGCCGGAGTGCTTCTGGCCGCGGAGGGGCTGGACGACCCGAGCCAGGGGGTCGTCGTCGACTTCAGCGGCGAGACTCCGGTCGTCACGGACGGGCCCTACGGGGAGACGAAGGAGCTGTTCAACGGCTACTACGTCCTCGACGTCGCCTCGATCCAGGAGGCGGTCGAGTGGGCCAAGCGCGCGCCGATGACCGGCGGCGGCAAGGCCGAGATCCGCCGGATCCCCTCGATCGACGAGTTCCCGCAGGACAACGAGTACGTGCAGCGGGAGCGCGCCTGGCGTGAGCAGACCGGCCAGCTCTGACGCGAGGGCCGCCGTCGAGACGGTCTGGCGGATGGAGTCCGCCCGCATCGTCGGCGCCCTCGCCCGCTACACCGGCGACGTCGATCTCGCCGAGGATCTCGCCCAGGAGGCGGTCGCGGAAGCGCTCGTCTCCTGGGCGGTCGGCGGCGTGCCGGCGGAGCCCGTCGGCTGGCTGCTGACCACGGGCCGGCGCCGCGCGATCGACGCCTTCCGCCGGCGCGGGGCGCGCGACGCGCGGTACGCGCTGCTCGCCCGCGATCTCGACGAGGCGGGCCCGGGTCCGGATGCGCTCTTCGATCCCGACGCCATCGAGGACGACGTGCTCGCGCTGATGTTCACGGCCTGCCATCCGCTGCTGGCGAAGGAGGCCCGGATCGCGCTGACGCTGCGGCTGGTCGGCGGGCTCACCACGACGGAGATCGCGCAGGCGTTCCTCGTTCCGGTGGCGACGATCCAGGCCCGGATCACGAGGGCGAAGAAGACCCTCTCCGCCGCCCGGATCCCGTTCGCCGTCCCCGACGCGGAGGAGCGCCCCGCCCGCCTGGGCTCGGTGCTGCAGGTGGTCTACCTGATCTTCACGGAGGGCTCGTCCGCCACCGCCGGGGACGACTGGATGCGCACCGACCTCGCCGACGACGCCAGGCGCCTCGCGCGGGGACTGGTCGCCCTCGCACCCGAGCCCGAGGTGCTCGCGCTCCTCGCCCTGCTCGAGCTCACCGCCGCCCGGTTCCCCGCCCGGCTCGGGGCGGACGGGCGCGCGATCCTGCTCGAGGACCAGGACCGGCGGCTCTGGGATCGGAGCGCGATCCGGCGCGGGCGCGCCGCTCTCGCTCAGGCCGTCTCGCCGCGCGGTCTCGGTGCCTTCGGTCTCCAGGCGTCGATCGCGGAGTGCCATGCGGTCGCCCCGTCGGTCGCGGAGACCGACTGGCGGCGGATCGTGGTCCTCTACGAGGCGCTCGGCCGGCTGACGCCCTCGCCGATCATCGAGCTCAACCGGGCGGTCGCCGTCGCGATGGCGACCGGACCCCGGGACGCGCTCGCCCTCGTCGACGACCTCGACGCGCGCGGGGTGCTCGCCGGCAGCCACCTCCTCCCCGCGGTCCGCGGAGAGCTGCTCGCCCGGCTCGGCCGCACCGCCGACGCGCGCGCCGAGTGGACGCGGGCGCTCGCGCGGTGCACGAACGCGGCGGAGCGCACCGTCCTCGAGGAGAAGATCGCCCGCTGAGTCACCGCCCGGGTCGCTCCTCCCCTTCGAGGCGCCGGCGGTCAGGCCGCCGAGCCGGCGAGCTCCGCGCGGACGATCGCGGCACCGGCGGTCAGCGCGCTCAGCTTCCCGAGCGCGACCCCGCGCGGCAGGGGAGCCAGGCCGCAGTTCGAGCTCGGCAGGAGATCCGCCGCGTCGACGAACCGCAGTGCCTTGCGGAGGGTGTCGGCGACCTCCTCCGGGGTCTCGACGGTCTCGCTCGCCACGTCGATCGCGCCGAGCATGACCTTCTTGCCGCGGAGGAGCTCGATGAGCTCCATCGGGACGCGGGAGTGGTGGCACTCCAGCGAGACGATGTCGATCGTGGAGCGCTGCAGCAGCGGGAACGACGTCTCGTACTGGCGCCACTCCGGCCCGAGGGTCTGCTTCCAGTCGGTGTTGGCCTTGATCCCGTAGCCGTAGCAGATGTGCACGGCCGTCTGGGCGCGCAGCCCCTCCGCCGCCCGCTCCAGGACCGCGACCCCCCAGTCCCGCACGTCGTCGTGGAAGACGTTGAAGGCCGGCTCGTCGAACTGGACGATGTCGACGCCGGCGGCCTCGAGCTCCCGCGCCTCCTGGTTGAGGATCGCCGCGAACTCCCAGGCCAGCTCCTCCCGGCTCCCGTAGTAGCGGTCGGCGAGGGTGTCGATCATGGTCATCGGCCCGGGGAGCGCCCACTTGATCGGCTGGGACGTGTGCCGGCGGAGGAACGTCGCGTCGTCGACGAACACGGGCCGCTCGCGGCTCACGGCGCCGACGACGGTCGGCACGCTCGCGTCGTAGCGGTCCCGGATCCGCACCGTCTCGCGGTTCACGTGGTCCACTCCGGCGAGGTGCTCGATGAAGGTCGTGACGAAGTGCTGGCGGGTCTGCTCGCCGTCGCTGATGATGTCGATGCCGCGCCGGTGCTGCTCATGGGCGGCGATGCGCAGGGCGTCCTGCTTGCCCTCGACCAGCTCGTCGCCCTCGAGCTTCCAGGGGGACCACAGGGTCTCCGGCTCCGCGAGCCAGGAGGGCTTGGGCAGGCTGCCGGCGATGGAGGTGGGCAGAAGAGTGTTCACGGGTGGCGATCCTTCTCTGATCAGCGGGCAGGGGTCCGGTGCTTCGACACCCAGGCGTCCAGCAGCTCCCGGTGCGGCTCGATGAAGTGCTCCGCCGTGTACGCGCCCTGCTCGACGGCGAGCCGATCGCGCTCGGCACGGTCGTAGTCGATCTGCGTCCGCGAGTAGTCCTGCTGCTGCAGGCTCGGCCGGAAGACGTCCGCCGCGGCGGAGTTCGTGTTGTAGATCTCCGGGCGGTAGATCTTCTGGAACGTCTCCATCGTGCTGATCGTGCCGGCCAGCTGGAGGTTCGAGTGGTCGTTGAGCAGGTCGCCGCGGAAGTAGTACGCGAGCGGCGCGACGGAGCCGGGGGCCAGGAAGTAGCGGACCTGCAGTCCCATCCGGCCGAAGTACTCGTCGGTCAGGGACCGCTCGTCCTGCCGGTACTCGACGCCGAGGACCGGGTGGTGGTTCGAGGTCCGGTGGTAGGTCCTGCTCGTCGACACGCTGATGCAGATGACGGGCGGCTCGGAGAAGCGCTCCCGATAGGCGTCGGAGTCGAGGAAGCTCTGGAACAGGGCGCCGTGCAGATCGCCGAAGTCGTCCGGAACGGTGAACTCCGCCGCCCCCTTGTTCGCGGCCGGCAGCCGCACGCTGAAGTCGAAGTCGCGGACGTAGGAGGAGAAGTTGTTGCCGACGATCCCGCGGTGGCGCACGCCGGTCAGCTTGTCGCAGATCGTGACGTCGAGGACCTCGAGGAGAGGGAAGTCGCGGACCGCCTCCTCGGCGGGGAACCGCACCTCGACCGAGACGATCTCGAGCTCGACGGCGTAGCGGTCCCGGCCGGGGTTGTCCCAGTGCGCGAGGTCGTTGAACCGGCGCTCGATCATCGTCAGGGCGTTGCGGAGGTTCTGCCGGCGGTGCTCGCCCCGGGCGAGGTTGGCGAAGTTCGTGGTGGCCCGGGAGCTCGACGACGGCGAGTAGTGCTCGTCGAAGCAGGTCGTGGTGATCCTGAAGGTGACGTCGTTCGCCATGAGCGCCCAATCCGATGATCAGCAGGCCGCACCGGCCCTGGTGGAAGCGTGCGGGACCAGAGTGCCCGTCACCGGGAGGCATCGAAGAATCCGGCGCGACTATGCCGAGGTATAGTCCCGACCTATGGCACGTCGAACGGGCGGGATCTCGCTCCAGCAGCTGCACTACTTCGTCGAGGTCGCCTCCGAGGGGTCGATCTCCGCTGCGGCCGATCTGCTCTACGTCGCCCAACCGACCATGTCCGCGGCGATGAAGGACCTCGAGACCCGGGTGGGACGCGCCCTCCTCGTCCGCGTCGCGCGCGGGGTCACGCTCACCACCGAGGGGACCGAGTTCCTCGGCTACGCCCGGCAGGTCATCGAGCAGGTGGCGCTCCTCGAGCAGCGCTACCTGGGGCGTCCGCCGTCGCGGCGCCTGCTCGGGGTCTCCACCCAGCACTACTCGTTCGCCGTGGACGCCTTCGTCCGGATGGTCCGGGGCACGGAGGGGGAGAAGTACGAGTTCTCGCTGCGCGAGACCCGCACCCGCGACATCATCGAGGACGTCCGCACTCTCCGCAGCGAGCTGGGGATCCTGTACCGGAACGACTTCAACCGGGACGTCATCGACAAGATCCTCCGGGACGCGGGGCTCGCCTTCCATCCCCTCTTCCTCGCCCTGCCGCACATCTTCGTCTCGCGGAGGAACCCGCTGGCCTCGCGCGAGCGGGTCACCCTCACCGATCTCGCCGACCTGCCGCGGCTCACCTTCGACCAGGGGGCGGACAACTCCTTCTACTTCGCCGAGGAGATCCTGTCCACGCTGTCGAGCGACCGGGAGATCCGGGTGTCCGACCGGGCGACGATCTTCAATCTGATGATCGGCCTCGACGGCTACACCATCTCGACCGGGATCATCAGCGACGACCTCGACCCGGCCATCGTCGCCGTCCCGCTCGACGTCGACGAGCGCATCGAGATCGGCTGGATCGGGCATTCCGCGATCCCCCTCACCGAGCAGGCCCGGCGCTACCTGACCGAGGTGCGGGCCGTCGTGACCGAGGGCGGCCTCGACCTGCTCGGCTGAGCGGGTCGGCGACGGCGGCCCCGCCCCGCCCATGCTGGTCGAGGAGCCCCGCAGGGGCGTATCGAGACCCGCCACTACCAGCAGGGTGGCTCTGCAGACTCGCGTTCCGACGGTGGTGGATCTCGATACGCCCGCTGCGCGGGCTACTCGATCAGCATGGAAGGGATGCGTCCGCTGCGCGGGCTACTCGATCAGCAAGCTCTTCCCCCTACGGACCAGGTGATCTCTCCCAGGAGCGGCGAAGCCGCTTCGCGTCTCGGTGGTGAGGGAGAGGACGCGGCGCCGCGTCATGGTGGTCACGAACGCGGGGCACTCCGAATCTCGCGCTCCTCCGATCCGGTGACCGCCGGCCGGCCGAGGGACCGGAGGTCGAGGCCTCGGTCCCGGTCCGCGGCCGACCGTCGCTCCTTCTCGACCTCGAGCACCGCGCTCCTCACCCTCCCTGGGTGAGGCCGGTGATCAGGTTGATGGCGACGGCGACGACGAAGGTGCCGAAGAAGTAGGACAGCAGAGCGTGGGCCAGCGCGATGCGGCGTGAGGGGGTGGAGGACTGGGTGATGTTGCTCGCGCTGTAGGCCATGCCGATCGAGAAGGCGGTGTAGGCGAAGTCGCTGTAGGACGGGTCCTCGTCCTGGTCGAAGTCGAAGCGGTGGCGGTCGTCGAGGTAGTACATGCGCGCGTATTTGAAGGCGTAGACGGTGTTGATGAGCGCCCAGGCCGCGACGACCCCGACGACCGCGAGGATCGCGGCCGCGGATCCGACGGGGTCCTTCTGCTGGCTGCGGAGGAGCGCGACGACCACGAGGACGAGGCTGAGGAAGGTGGCGGTGATGATGAGCGAGTCGACCAGCTTCCGGGACCGGTCCTCGTGGCGGGCGAGGTCACGGGTGCGCTCGGGGTCGGCCGGCCACGCCGTCGACCAGGCCCAGACGAGGAACACCGCCGCGGCGATCGCCCAGCCGAGCAGAGGCGACAGATCGGGGACACCGAGGAGCGCGGTGATCGCCGCGACGGCTGCCCCGACGAGTGCGGCGACACCGGCCTTGACGGACAGGTGGGACATGACGGTTCCTTTCTGAACGGTGGTTCGCCCGGTCGCGCAGTGCAGTGATGCCCCACACGGAGCTCATCCGGGGTGGACTCACCCGGCCCGGGCTCGTGAGAGGGGGACGTAGAGGCCGGCGCGCTCGGCGCGGACGGCGGCGAGCGTGCGCGACGTGGCGTCCAGCTTGACCAGGATGTGCTCGAGGTGAGCGGCGACCGTGCGGGGAGCGACTCTCAGCGCCCGGGCGATCTCGAGATTGGAGCACCCCTCGATCACGTGGCCCAGCACCTCCAGCTCCCGTGGTGTCAGGCCCCGCAGGCGCGTCGCGGGGGAGAGCACGACGACTCCGCGGGTCACTGCGGCCAGTTCTCTCTCGCAGGCCAGCACCGTCACCCGCACGTAGCCGTCCGGCGACCGCCGGCGTCCGCGGGGCCAGAGGAACGAGGCGTAGTTCTGCCCCTCGGCGAGGGCCTCCCTCGCGGCGTCGATCAGAGCCGAATCGGCGGTGAGCAGCTCGTCCGCGGAGAGGCCCGGAAGGGAGGTGACGCCGTGGTCGGGGAGGAGGACCACGCCTGCTCCGGCTCCGCCGACGACCGAGGCCGACGCGGCGAGCGAGCGGACGGGGTCGATGCCCGAGGTGAGCGTCGGCAGGAGTCGTGCGAGGCGTCGGCGGATCGCCGGCGACGGCGGTTCCGCGCTCCGGAACAGCACCGTCATGAAGCCCACGTGCCGGCCCCCGTCCTCGAACAGGGCGACGGACAGGGTCTCGTGAAATCCCGCGGGGAGCAGGCACTCCGCCCAGGTCTGCAGGTCCCGCGGCGAGTAGGGGACGTCCGACAGGCTGGTGGGAGGCCGTTCGCGATCGGCACCGGTCCTCTCGATGTCGTGCGCCATCTGCGGGCCGCTGAGGTAGCGGACGCAGGACTCGTCGAGGTCGGTGCTGGCGACCGAGCGGTATCCCGTGCCGTTCGGCTCGGCCAGCGCCAGCCACGCACCGTCGAAGGGGAGGTGGTGGTGCAGCTCGTCCAGCATCGCCTGAGCCCGCTCGCGGACCGGGCCGGGGCGCGCGGCCGTCTCGGCGAGCTGGAGCGCAGCAGTGCGTGACACGGGACTCGACCACCTCAGGACCGGGGGCAGGGGAAGCGAAGGAATTGTCCGAAGACCGTTGCTACTGGGGTACCACCAGGAGCCCCTTCACGGGGACCCCCTCGACGGAGGACCGCATCGGCAGTCCTGCCGATGGTGCCTTTCGTCCCGCAGGGCGTGAGATCGAGGTGTCGCCGGGTCGACCGACCTGCGGCGGCTTCCACGGAACGTCACGCACGGGAGGGAAACGAGCATGAGAGCAGTGGTGTACGAGGGGCCGCGCACAGTCGCGGTGAGAGACGTCCCGGATGCGCGCATCGAGCGCTCCACCGACGTGCTGGTGCGCATCACGACCACGAACATCTGCGGGTCCGACCTGCACATGTACGAGGGGCGCACCAGCTTCGAGACCGGGCGGTGGTTCGGTCACGAGAACATGGGCGAGGTGATCGAGGTCGGCGACGGCGTCGACAAGGTCGCGGTGGGGGACCACGTCGTCCTGCCGTTCAATGTGGCGTGCGGGCACTGCAAGAACTGCGAGCGCGGGCTGACCAACTACTGCCTCACCGCTCAGCCCGTCCCGGAATGGGCCGGCGCGGCCTACGGCTTCGCCGACATGGGGCCGTGGGCCGGCGGCCAGGCCGAGCTGCTGCGGGTGCCCTGGGGCGACTTCAACTGCCTCCGCCTGGGAGAGGACGCGGAGGAGAAGTCCGCCGACTACGTGATGCTGGCCGACATCTTCCCGACCGGCTATCACGCGACGGAGATGGCGGGGGTGAAGCCGGGGGACCAGACCGTGATCTACGGTGCCGGCCCCGTCGGCCTGATGGCCGCGCTGTCCGCCACCATCAAGGGTGCGAGCCGAGTCATGGTCGTCGATCGGCATCCGGATCGTCTTCGACTGGCGGAGTCCCTCGGCGCGATCGCGATCGACGACTCGAAAGTCGATCCCGTGGAGGCCGTGCTGGAGCACACGATGGGGCTCGGCGCCGACAACGGCTGCGAGTGCGTCGGCTATCAGGCGCACGACCCCGGCGGCGACGAGCAGCCGAACCTCACGCTGAACCGCCTGGTCCAGTCGGTGCGCTTCACCGGGCGGATCGGCACCGTCGGCGTCTTCGTGCCGCAGGATCCCGGCGGCCCCGACGAGCTCGCGAAGGAGGGGCGGATCGCCTTCGACATCGGCCTGCACTGGTTCAAGGGCCAGACCATGGGAACCGGGCAGGCGCCCGTCAAGAAGTACAACCGCCGGCTCCGCGACCTGATCGCCGCGGGTAAGGCGACGCCGTCCTTCATCGTCAGTCACGAGCTGCCGCTCGAGCAGGCACCGGACGCCTACGAGCACTTCGACAACCGCGACGACGGCTGGACCAAGGTCGTCCTCAAGCCGGGAAAGGCGGCGTGACCATGGCCGGCAAGGTGGCTGCCGCCGTCGGCATCGTGGGTGTCGCGGCCGGCCTCGTCGCCCGTTCCCTGGTGAAGAAGGAGCGCGAGTCGGACGGGGACGGAGCGCATCCCCAGGGGTGGAAGGCCGTCACCGTGCTGGGCGACGCCGAGGACTTCGCCGTCGGCGGGTATCCCGAGCCGCTGGAGCGTCTGGCGGAGTCGCTCGACATCCGCATCGACCCGGCTCCCGGGGACAAGGGCTTCGAAGTCCATGCGCGAGTCCGCGACGGGGTCGATCTCAGCGAGGACCGCGATCCGGGCAAGGCGCTGCGGGAGGCTCTGCGCGACGCGAAGCAGGTCTTCGAGACGGGCGAGATCCTCCGCGCCACGCCGAGACCGCACGGAGAACGTCCGCGCACGCTGCTCGGTGGCGTGGTCGACAAGGCAAAGGACGAGGCGAAAGGCGGAGGTGTGCTGTGAAGGCTCTGTGCTGGACCGGAGTGAACGAGCTCTCGGTCGAGACCGTCGAGGATCCCGGGATCCTCAATGCTCAGGACGCGATCGTCAAGGTGACCCTGAGCACGAGCTGCGGCTCGGATCTCCACCTGCTCGGCGGGTACGTCCCGACCATGCGAGCGGGCGACGTGCTCGGGCACGAGTTCCTCGGCGAGATCGTCGAGGTCGGATCCGCCGTCACGAAGCACCAGGTCGGCGACCGTGTCGTGGTCTGCTCGTTCATCAGCTGCGGGAAGTGCTGGTACTGCCGCAACGAGCTCTACTCCCTGTGCGACAACGGCAACCCGAACGCGGGGATCCCCGAGATGCTCTGGGGCCAGGCGCCCGGCGGCTGCTACGGCTACTCCCACGCGCTGGGCGGGTGGGCCGGCAGCCACGCCGAGTACATCCGCGTGCCGTACGCGGACCAGGGCGCCTTCCCCGTTCCCGACGGGATCAGCGACCAGCGGGCGCTCTTCGCCTCCGACGCCGCTCCGACCGGATGGATGGGAGCGGACCTCGGCGGCGTCCGGCCCGGAGACACCGTCGCGGTCTGGGGCGCCGGCGGTGTCGGGCAGATGGCGGCGCGCGCGTCGCTGCTGCTCGGCGCCGAGCGCGTCATCGTGATCGACCGCTTCCAGGAGCGGCTGACCCAGGTCGAGCAGGTCATCGGCGCGGAGACCATGAACTACGAGACCAGCGAGGTGACGGCCGAGCTCCGCGAGCTGACGGGCGGACGCGGCCCCGACGTGTGCATCGAGGCGGTCGGCATGGAGGCGCACCGCGACGGACCCGACTTCGCCTACGACCAGCTGAAGCAGCAGCTGCGGCTGCAGACGGACAGGCCCACCGCCGTGCGTGAGGCGATCTTCGCCGCGCGCAAGGGCGGCAGCGTCTTCGTGCTGGGCGTCTTCGGCGGCTTCGTCGACAAGTTCCCCCTGGGGGCGGTGATGAACAAGGGCCTCACGCTCCGATCCGCTCAGCAGCACGGGCACCGGTACATCCCGATGCTCCTCGAGCGGATGGCGCGGGACGAGATCGTCACCGAGCACCTCGCCACGCACGTCCTGCCGCTCGAGGACGGCCCCGCCGGCTACGCCATGTTCAAGGAGAAGACCGACGGGTGCGTGCGGGCGGTCTTCCGACCCTGAGCGTCGAGGAACCGCTCCCGCTCCACCCGAGGAGCAGAGGCGGTTCCGTCACCGGGTGGACGTGATCCAGGGCCGGTTGCGCCGACCAGCAAGGAAGACCGATGATGGCGACCCGAATGAGCAAGGGAGACCGATGATGGCAACCCAGGTGAGCAAGGCACTCCTCGTCCGTCTGGAGGCGATGCCCGGCAAGGCGGACGACCTGCGGGCGTTCCTGAACCAGGGGCTGACGATCGTGGAAGGGGAGCCGAAGACGGTCCGGTGGTTCGCGCTGGAGTTCGGACCCACGTCGTTCGGCATCTTCGACGCGTTCCCCGACGACTCCGGGCGCCAGGCGCACCTGTCGGGCGAGGTCGGCCGAGCGCTCGGCGAGAACACCGGGGTCCTGTTCGGGGAGCCCCCCGTCGAAGAGGTCGATGTCGTCGCCGAGAAGCAGCCCGCGTAGGCGCGGCAGGACGACGCTCATGGAGCACCGCCCCTTCGGCCGCCCTCCGTCGGAGGTCTCCGTGATCGGGCAGGGCACCTGGTACATCGACGATGCCCACCGCCCGACCGCCGTGGCCGCGCTGCGTCACGGGATCGACAGCGGCATGACGCACATCGACACCGCCGAGATGTACGGCGACGCCGAGCCGGTGGTCGGTGCGGCGATCAACGGCCGGCGGGACGAGGTCTTCCTCGTCTCGAAGGTGCTCCCGAGCAACGCCTCGCGTGCCGGAGTGGTGGCGGCGTGCGAGCGCACGCTGACGCGGTTGGGCACCGACACGCTGGACTGCTACCTCCTGCACTGGCGCGGCTCGCACCCCCTGGAGGAGACGTTCGCCGGCTTCGAGCAGCTGCGCGAGCAGGGCAAGATCCGGTCGTGGGGCGTGAGCAACTTCGATGTCGACGATCTGGAGGAGGCCTGGCGGTCGGGCGGGGAAGGACACCTCGCCTGCAATCAGGTGCTGTACCACCTCGAGGAGCGCGCGATCGAGCACGCCGTGCTCCCGTGGTGCGAGCGGCGGGGCGTCGCCGTCGTCGCGTACAGTCCCTTCGGTCACGACCGCTTCCCCGATCCGCGGACGCCGGGGGGCCGCGTGCTGGAGCAGATCGCGGCGGAGCACGGCGCGAGCGTCCGGCAGGTCGCACTGCGCTTCCTCGTGCGCCGGCCGGCCGTCTTCGCCATCCCCAAGGCCTCCACCGCCGCGCACGCCGCCGACAATGCAGGGGCGGGCGCGCTGAAGCTCAGCACCGCCGAACTCGACCGGATCGACGCCGCGTTCCCCCGCGGCCCGCGACCGCGCCGGCTGCCCATGCTGTGACGTCGGCCTCTGCTCGACGCGCGCTACGAGCGGAGGGTGTCGGAGGGGTTCTCGGAGAACGCTGCGCGATAGCCGGCGGCGAATCGGCTGAGGTGGATGAACCCCCATCGAGTGGCCACCTCGGTCACGCTGACAGCTCCCGGCGCGGCGACGAGCAGTTCCTCGCGGACCCGCTCGAGCCGCTGCCGCCGGAGGTAGGCCATCGGTGTCGTGTCGAGAGTGCGGCGGAACGCCTCCTGAAGGGTGAGGCCGGCCGCCGCCCCGCCACCCGGTGAACCGCTGATACGGACACGGATCCTTCCGTCACGTCGCCGCTTCCACTGTCCTGTTCGTCTGCGGTCTCGGGCGGCGGGCGCGTCCATGCTTCCGGCGTGGGATGAGTGGTCGGTCACCGGTCGTCGAGGCGCGGAGAACGCGCGCCTCGAGGTTCGATTCCGGCGCTAGCGGTCATGTCCGGAAGAGGGCGTCGGAGGAGGTCCGGGGCGGGCGGGCCTGCTGAACAGATTGACGACGTTGCCGTCCGGGTCGCGGACGAGGGCGGAGCGGTTGCCCCACGGCATCGTGGTCGGCGCGAGCACCACGTCCTCGCTCCCGGGTCCGAGCTCGGTGAAGGCGCGGTCCACGTCGGCCACCTCGAACTCGAGCAGGACGGAGTGGTTCGACGCAGGGGCGACGGCGCCGTGGAGCATCCCGACCGTCGCGGTGTGGGCGATGGCGAGGGTCGCGCCCGCTCCGGTGAACTGCGCGAAGACCGGCGCCGGGCGCTCGGCTGGTCGGCCGATGACCTTCTCGTAGAAGGCGACGAGGCCTTCGAGGTCGTCGGTGACGATGCGGAGGGAGGTGAACGACATGGAGCTCCTTCAGTGGTGAGGGTGAGGCTGGTGAGGGTGAGGTCGTCCCACCAGGCTCGCCGGTCGTCGCGACACCGTCCTGTCGGTGTTTCCGGAGATCGTCGGCGTCTCCGGGAGATCCGCGCGCCGGATCAGCCGTCGATGACGGACCGCAGCCGTCCGTACTGGAGCGCGAGGTCCTCGGCTCGGAGGGTGCGCTGCGGGGTCCGCTCCTCGGTCACCTCGACCGACAGCATGCGGTCGCCGCGGAACGCGCGGACCCCCTCGCGCAGCCGGCACCAGGCGATCAGGTACCAGTGCTCCTCCTTCCCGATCGAGCCCAGCGGTTCGACCTCGCGCACGGACTCCGCACCGCTGCTGTCCCGGTAGCGGAGCCGGACGACCCGATCCGCTCGGAGGGCCGTCGCGAACTCCGCCGGAACAACCGGTTCCTCCTCGCTCTCGAGGAAGTGCACCCGCGAGGCGACCGCGCCGACACGGGCGGCCTCCCCGTCCGGCAGGACCGCGAGCGTCTTCCGGGCGGCGGTCCGGGCTGCGTGCCGGAAGGGACTGCGCTCCAGCGCGCTGAGGCCGATCAGCACGGCGAGGGCCTCGTCGAGGGTGAATCCCGCCGGGCCGAGGGTCGCGGACGCGTCGATGACGTAGCCGCCCGTCCGGCCCGGCTCCGCCCAGATCGGCAGTCCGGACTGCTGCAGCGCGGACAGGTCCCGCTCGATGGTCCGCACGGACACCTCGAACCGCTCGGCGAGGCGGCGTGCGCTCCGCGGCCGGGGCGAGACCGCTCGCAGCTCCTCGACGAGCCCGTAGAGACGATCGGTGCGGTTCACCTGACCATCATCCGCCCTGCCCCGCCGGTGTCGCACAGCGGAGTCGAGAGGGTCCGGGATGAGGGAGTCGACGCTCTCGACCGGGGAAGCCGGGCGCGGCGGCGCTCGCGTGCTGCAGAGGCCGGCGCTACGCCTCGGGCGGCTGGTCGACGCCGCGGTCGGCGCCGCGCTTCTCGCGGCGCAGCTGCGCGCCGCCGCCCGCGATCAGGGCGAGCGCGAGCGCGATGCTGCACAGGCGCAGCGGCCAGGGCAGATCCGGGAACAGGATCATCGGCAGGGCGGCGACGAACGTCGCCCCCACGAAGTACCAGACCGCGACGGGCGCAGCGGGATTCTCGTTCGAAGCCATCCCTCCACGGTAGCCGCGGGGCTCGGCGCGGGCCTCCCCCTCAGGTCGCAGACCTCTCGGAGGACGGGCGCGCCCTGCGGGACGCGACCCGACCCGGCGAACGGGCGGCGCGCGACCCGCTCAGCGCCCCGCCCGCTCGCCGCTCACGGTCGTCCCTCCATGAGGCGGGTCGTCCACCGGGCCAGCGCGGTGACGGCGGCGCGGGACAGCTCGGCGCCGGGCAACATGCTGGTGAAGCCGTGGAACGCTCCGGGCCAGACGTGGAGCTCCGCCTCGACTCCGGCTTCCCAGAGGCGGCTCGCGTAGGCGACCGTCTCGTCCCGGAAAACCTCGGCGCTGCCGCAGTCGAGGTAGGCCTGGGGGAGTCCGGACAGATCGCCGGCTCGTGCAGGCGCGGCGTAGACGGAGACGTCCTCGCCGCCGCGCCGGGCGCCGAGGTAGGCGTCCCAGCCGAACCGGGTCATGGCTCGGTCGGCGACGCCGATCCCGTCGATCTGCCTCGTCGAGACGGTCGAATCGCTGTCGTCGAGCATCGGGGAGATCAGGATCTGGGCCAGGATCGACGGTCCCCGGCGGTCGCGCGCGAGCAGGGCGGTGCCCGCGGCCAGTCCGCCACCGGCGCTCTGCCCGACCATGACGATGCGGTCGGGGTCGATGCCCAGTGCGTCGGCGTGCTCGGCGGTCCAGACGAGACCGGCGTAGCAGTCCTCCACGGGGTAGGGATCGGGGTGCTCGGGGGCGAGGCGGTAGTCGACGGTGACGAGGACGACGTCGTGGGTGAGCAGCCAGTCGTCGTAGGAGTCGAGGTTCCCGAGGTAGTGGCCGAACATCATGCCGCCGCCGTGAATGGTGAAGAAGCAGGGGGCGGTGCCGGTGCGACCGGCGCGCTGGAGGATGCCGAGGTCGATCGGATCACCGTCGTGCCCGGGGACGGTGACAGTGCGCCGTTCGAGGCCGCGGGCGCGCAGTGCGTCGTCGAGCTCGTGCTCCGTCGTCTCCAGCTCGCGCATGCGCGGGAGCATCGCCGTGGTCAGGGTGAAGGGTCCGCGCTCCTGCAGCCGGTCGAGGAAGGTCGCGAGCTCGGGGTCGAAGGGCGGCGGCGTGAGAGTGTCGGACATCGGTGGTCTCCTGGGTCGAGGTGGTGCGGGAACGGAGGGCGCCGGCGGCGACGAGCACCGCGGCGGCGAGAGCGAGGGTCGGGGCGGCGACGGTGATCGTGTCCTGGAAGCGGAGGAGGTCGGGCGGTGCGCTGACGGATCACGAAGCCGGTCCCCGCGAGGACGGCGGCCGCCGGTCTCGACCGAGGAGGCGCCGGTCACCGGCTGGAGGCCCGCGGTCGACGCGTGCAGGTCGCGGCCGAGGGTGGGCAGGGCGACGGTGAGGATCGAGCTGTCGAGCATCCCGAGCAGGGGCGCGGCCGACCGGCCGGTGAGGGCGATCCGCTCCTCGCGCAGGCGGCGTGGGGCCGTGCCTCGCGGGGCGGATCGGGGGCGTCGGGCACCATGGGCGCACTCCTTCACGGGGAAGAAGTGGCGGATCACTCGATGCCGCGTGTGCGCGCAGGCCGCGGACGAGCGCGGACTGCTTTTTACCTCAGATGAGGAGAGAGTACACCCCGGCGGAGGCCCGGCGATCGGAATACGGCGTCGAGCAGGGGGGCGCCCGCTTCGAGCGAGCAGCCCGGGCCGGCCCTGCCGGGGTGGAGCCCGACGGACGCCTGCCCGGCCGCGTCCCCGGAGGTCGGCCTTCGCCGCGCGGATCCGGCGCACACGGAGCGCGAGCGGTCCGACGGCGACCGTCCTGGGAAGGGACCGCCGCCGAGCCGCTCCGCCCGCGTCGAGTGAGCGGTCAGGTCCCGGGCTGGGAGGAGCCGCTCAGCTGCGCGGCGATCGGCACGGTGCCGGCGACGACGACGTCGCCGGTGTGTGCGGTGGTGACGGTCTCGATCAGCACGATCTCGACCTCCTCCTCGGCCACGGGATTGTGCCGCACGCCGCGCGGGACGACGAAGAACTCCCCGGGAGCGAGATGCACGTCGGGCCGGTCCTCGAGTTGGATGCGCAGTCGGCCCGAGACGACGAGGAACATCTCGTCCTCCTCGTCGTGCGAGTGCCAGACGAGCTCGCCGAGGAGCCGGGCCACCTTCACGTACTGGTCGTTCACCTGCCCGACGACCCGGGGCGTCCAGTGCGACGACACCTGGGCGAGCTCGGAGGAGATGCTGACGCTGTCCTGATCCACGCGTCCATTCTTCCGGGCGGACCCGCGCCGTCGTCTTCACTCAGGTCACCGAGAATCGCCCTCGGTCTTGTCGCTGTCCACGAGCCGATCCTCCGCGCGGTCCTCGACCGGGCCGCCTCGCCTCAGAGCCCTTCGAGCACCTCGACCGCCCGCTGGACCCCGTGCTCGCTCCGCATGAGACGGCCCACCTCGGCCGCCCGCACCCGCCGCGACAGGGCGTCGCTCATCGCGGGCACGAGGGTCGCGGCCGAGAGGCGGCGCAGCGGGACCGGGGCGGCGGCCAGGCCCTGCCGGTGCAGCTGGGTGGCCCAGAACGGCTGGTCGGCGGTGACGGGCACGACGACGGCGGGCACGCCGGCCCGGGCGACGGCGTGCGAGGTGCCGGCCCCGCCGTGGTGCACGGCGAGCGCGGCACCCGGAAGGACCGCGTCGAACGGCGCCGACCGCACCGCCAGCACGTCGGGGCCGCGGCACTCCGCCGGCAGCGCGAGTCCGCCCCACCCGGTGACGAGCAGCACCCGCACGCCGTGGGCGCGGGCGGCCGTGACGATCGCGTCGCCGCGAGCCGAGGCGTCTCCAGTCGTCATCGAGCCGAACGACGCGACGAGGAAGGGTCCGCCGGCCAGGAACTCGGCGACCGCGGGGTCGGGAGACGCGGCCGACTCCGCGAACCACGCTCCCGTCTGGTGCACCCGCTCCGGCCAGTCGTCGGGGCGCGGCAGCAGCGCGGAGCTCACCGCCATGAGCGTCGCGCGCGAGGGCGACCGCCGGTCCGGACGACGGCCGCCCGGCAGCTCGGCGGCGGCGCGGGCCACGTCGGCCTCGAAGAGCCGGGCGGCGCTGCGCGGCACGGCGTAGGTGTGCCGGTTGTAGGCCCCCAGGTCGCGGGTGGCCGTGGGACCGCCGGCGGCGGGGAACCGCTCGCTCGGAGTGGCCACCGGCGCGAACTCCACCAGCACGCGAGGCACGCCGAGCGCGTCCGCCGCCATCGGCGCGCTGAGGATCAGCGGATGGTGGACCACCACGTCGGGCTCGAAGGCGATCGTCTCCCGCACCGCGGTGGCGAGCATCCGCTGCATCGCGGGCCGCACCTCCCGGCGCAGGTGGTTCGCGAGCGCCCACGGGGTGCGGCCGGCGGGGGAGAGCACCCGCCGAGCGTTCAGGCCGAGGGCCACGGTGTCCACGCCCTCGGGGGCGTCGGCGTCGTCGGGCAGGGCCAGCAGGACCTCGTGACCGCGGGCGACGGCGTGCCGGGCGAGGGCCGCGAACGGCTCCACATCGCCCCGGGTGCCGGCGGTGGCGAGCATCATACGCATCCCCCCAGTGTGGCCCGCAAGTCATCACCCCGCGTCGAGGGGGCCGGTAGCCTCGGGCGGGTGACTGATCGCAGTGAGCGGACGGCGAGCACCGCACCGCTCGCGATCGGCTCGGTCGTGCGCCGCCTCGTGCACATCTCGCGCCCGGTGCTCTGGATCAACACCATCGGCTCCGGCCTCGTCGCCGTGTGGCTCACCGGCGCGCTGTTCGACCTGCGGGCGCTGCCGATCATCCTGTGGCTCACCCTGCCGTTCAATCTGCTGATCTACGGCGTCAACGACGTCTACGACCAGGACACGGACGCGTCCAACCCCCGCAAGGGCTCGATCGAGGGCGCCAGGATCCGGCAGTCCGAGGTGCGGCTGATCACCTGGGCCGTCGCGGCGACCAACGTCCCGTTCCTCGTCTACTTCCTCCTCGCGCTGCCGCCGCTCGCGAACGCCGCGATCCTGCTCTACGCCGGCGTCTTCGTCTTCTACTCCGCGCCGCCGCTGCGCTTCAAGGCGCGGCCCTTCCTCGACTCGCTGAGCAACGCGGCCTACGCGCTGCCGCTGGTCATCGTGCCCGCCGCCTTCGAGGTGTCGCCGGTCTGGCCGGCCGCCCTCGGGCTGATGGCCTGGAGCGTGGCCAAGCACGCCTTCGACGCGGTGCAGGACATCGTGGAGGACCGCGACGCGGGCATCACCACCACCGCGGTGCGGCTCGGGGCGCGCGGGACGGCCCTGTGGAGCGGAGCCTGGTGGATCGTCTCCACGGTGCTGTTCGCCGTGGTGAGCGTGCCCGTCGCCGCGGTCAACCTCCTGATCGCCGGCGTCCTCGTCGTGCGCCTGCTGCGCGACCCGACGCCGGAGACCGGTCACCGGCTCTACCGCCTGTCGGTCGCCTTCCCGTACATCGCGGGCTCCTTCACCGGGGTCCTGCTGCTGGTCTCGATCGTGCTGGGAGGCTCCGCATGAGCCGCGTCGTCGTCGTCGGCGGCGGGATCGGCGGGCTCACCGCGGCCGCGCTGCTCGCGCACGCCGGCCACCGCGTCACCCTCCTGGAGGCCTCCGCCGAGCTCGGCGGCAAGAGCCGCCGCCTCCAGCTGGGCGAGGACCGCATCGACACCGGGCCGTCCCTGGTGACGTTCCCGGCGGTGTGGGACGAGCTGCTGCGGCGCCTCGGCGACGGCGAGTGCGCCCCCGAGCGCGTCCGGGACGCCGGCCGGCTCGACCTGGTGCGGATGCCCGAGGTGGGCCGCTACTACTACGACGGCGAGGAGACCTCGCTGCCGGTCGCGCCGGATCACCCCTGGTACCCGGCCTGGCGGCGGTTCTCGGAGCTGCACGCGCCCCTCGCCGACGATGTGACCGAGCTGCTGCTCGCCGATCCGCTCGACCGGGCCGCCCTCCCGGCGCTCCGTCGGCTGCTGGCCGTCTACGGCTCGCGGCTCACCACGCGCGCCTACCTCGACGGCCTGCCCTGGCTGCCGGACGGGCTGCGCGAGATCATCGCGATCCACACCCTGAACGCGGGTGTCTCGCCTGCGCGCACCCCCGCCCTCTACGCGAGCATGCCCGCGATCATGGCCGAGACCGGGGCCTGGGTGCCCCGCGGCGGCGTCTACGAGATCGTGCTGGCGCTGGGCCGGCTGGCCGAGGCGGCCGGCGTCGAGGTACGCACCGGCGAGGCGGTCGTCCGCATCGAGCGCGGGTCGGTCACCACGGATACCGGGCGCTATCCGGCCGACCTCGTCGTCAGCGCCCTGGACGCCGACCGGCTCGAGGCGCTGACGGGTCCGTCGCGGATCCCGGCGCTGCCCCGCCTGCGCCCCCGCACCCTCTCCTGCTCGGCGATCGCGCTGTACGGCGTGCTGCGGGAGGAGCTGCCGGCGAGCATCGCGACGCACAGCGTGGTGCTGCCGACCCGACCCGCCGCGCTGCACCGCAGCCTCGAGGCGGGCGACGAGCCGGCGGACACCATGGTGTTCGTCAACCAGTACCGCGCGGGCGAGGTGTACCCGAATCCGCACAGCACCCTCGGCGTCCTGCTCACCGCGCCCGCCGACGGCGGCCGGTACGCCGCCGAGCACCCCTTCGTGCGGCGCGAGGTCGAGCGCGTCTCGCGGGCGATGGGGCTCGACGGGCTCCTCACCGACCTCCTCGACGAGCAGACAGTGCTCGATCCGCAGTACTACGGCGAGGGCGGCGAACCGCACGGCGCGCTCTACGG
Source organism: Rathayibacter sp. VKM Ac-2926 (assembly GCF_022815565.1). Classification (NCBI taxonomy): domain Bacteria; kingdom Bacillati; phylum Actinomycetota; class Actinomycetes; order Micrococcales; family Microbacteriaceae; genus Rathayibacter; species Rathayibacter sp. VKM Ac-2926. The sequence continues at coordinate 117,495 of NZ_JALGRS010000014.1, forward strand.
CGCGGCGCGGCCCTCCTGGCAGAGTGGGCCCTTCCACCGGCCCGCGTACCACGACCGCCTGCGGCCGTGGCTGTGGCGGGTCGGAGCGTCGGTGCACCCCGGCGGCGGGATCCCCGCGGTGGTGGGCGGCGCGATGATCGCGGTGACCCGGCTGCTGAAGTCGAGCCCGGCCTAGCCGGCGGAGCGGTGCGCCGCACCGCAGCAGGCGGAGGCGGAGCCCTCTGCATGCTGGTCGAGCAGCGCCGCAGGCGCGTATCGAGACCCGCCGTCGCCTGACGTGTCGGTGATGGTGGATCTCGATACGCCCGCTGCGCGGGCTACTCGATCAGCATGGGTGCGCTGCCTGCTGCGTGCGGCTCCGCGCCCTGCATGCTGGTCGAGTAGCGCCGCAGGCGCGTATCGAGACCCAGCGGCAGCCGCGCGCCGGCGGCGGCGCGTCAGGCGGGCGTGAGCCGGAGGGGCGGGCGGGGCTGGATCGGCGTCGTCCCCGGTGCCATCGGGGAGATCCACTGCACGACAGGGCTGGTCGTGGTCGAGCCCGGGCCGAACGTGAAGGCGAAGTCGGCCGCACCGGCGACGGTCGGACCGGTGAGGTACGCGAACGCGGCGCTGTCCTCGTCGACGACGCTCCAGCCCGAGGGCAGGGCGATCGTCGACGCGTCGAAGAACTCGGCGGGGATCAGCAGGAGACCGGGGTAGCCGATCGCGTAGCAGTCGGCGGGCACCAGCAGCCGGAGCGTCGACGTCCCGCCGAAGACGGCGGGGTTCGTCAGCCACTCGAGCACGGGGAAGCCCCGCGGCCCGACCTCGATGGTCGACGAGACGGAGCCGGTGACCTCGCTCTCGGTCCAGGTGGCCGTGGTCGTCCAGTTGCCGGACAGCTCACCCCACTCGACGTTGAAGCCCTTGGTCCCCGCGGTCACGCCGTCGGGGGCGAGGATCGTGATCGTCCGGCCGCTGTCGTTGATCACCGTCCACCCCGCCGGCGCGACGACCGACGTCGCGGGGGAGAAGGCGTACTCCTCGAGGACGGTCAGGGTGAGAGTGCCGGTCCCGCGGACGACCGGAGTGCCGCGCGGGGGCGATTCCAGGGTGAGGAAGAGGAGGGACGACTCCGTCTGGACGCCCCTCGGGCCGTCCCAGGACAGGCGGGCCGTGAGCCCGGCGGTGCTCGCCGCGGCCATCGGCGCGGCCGTCGCGACCGCGACGACCGGGGTCGACCAGGCCGCCCCGAGCACGGTGCGCCTCGCGACGTCGGAGGGGCGGGGGTCGCGGACGCCGTGTGTGCTCATCGGGGCGAGTGTCGCAGTGGGGGAGTGTCCGCGGCAAGATCC